>JBOFLH010000395.1:0-22054 GCA_051657765.1 Nocardioides sp.
AGGCCACGCTGGGTCAACGCGTCGTACAAGCTGACCGGCATACCCGGCTGAAGCAAGCCAGGCACCAACGTTTCGTTGAGGTACGCATCCTCGATCGACATGGGCTGACCATCGGCTCGACGTAGCCGCTTCCAATGCACCACTGGCGTACCTTCGGACACCTCCAGGGCACGAGCGACCCCGGGTCCGGCCTGCTCGACTCGCGCGACCAGCGTCTGGCCATCCGCATGCATACCTCGCGCGGCCATGTCCTGGGTAAAGCTGGTCAGCATGCCGACTTTCGATCGCGGCTGGGCCACAAACGTGCCACGACCGGGCACTCGTTCAAGCATCCCCTCGGTCACCAGGGCGTCCAACGCTTGGCGCACGGTCATCCGGGCCACGCCGAATCGCCGTACCAGCTCTCGTTCGGACGGCGCCGGAGACCCCGGGGGGGTTTCCGCAACGAGTTCGCGGACGTACTCACGGACCCGCACGTGCTTGAGCATCGGCTGGGCGCCGCCCTCTCGCAGGTCGTTCGGAGTCACCTCTGCCGGCGCTGATCGGTCATTGTCCGACTCGATCTGAGCGTCGGCGCCGGGAGTGCTGGTCCAACTAGTTGTTTCGGTCACCCTGTCAGTATCGAGTGGTCTAGCCACGTTTGGCAACGAAATCCGTCAAGATTTTAATCTTTTCAACCGAAATACTTTCGAGTTCGAGATCTGACAGATCTATTCCGTTGATATCGCCTGGAGTACGTCCAGCCGCGCGGCCCGCCGGGCGGGTAACAGCGCCGCGACCACGCCGATCAGGATCGACAGCGCCAGAAACAGCCCGAGCTGGCCACCCGGGATCTCGATCACCCGGAGGCCTTCGTCTCGCAAGGCATACATCAGGGCGACCCCGAAGACCATGCCGCAGGCCACACCGAGGAGCGCGCCCAACACGGAGATCACCACAGACTCCAAGGTGATCATCCGCCGCAGTTGACGTCGGCTCAGCCCGATGGCACGTAGCAGCCCGACTTCCCTGGTGCGTTCGATCATGGACAGCGCGAGCGTGTTGACGATGCCCAGCGACGCGATCACCAAGGCCAGCGCAAGCAACGCGAAGATCATCAACACCAGACGGTCGATCGGCCCGCGCTGCTCGTCTGCCAACGCCTGCTGATCCTTGACGGTCACCAACGGGTTGTCCTCGACCACCCCAGCGAGCCGGCTTTCGAGCTCGGCCGATTGTCGGTCCACGTCGACGATCAAGAAGTTGTCCGAGTCCGGGAAACCGGCCTGGAGATACGTGGCGGGGGTGGTCACCACGTCGGCGGCGAGCATAGGATTCTCCGCAAAGATCGCGGTCACGGGATACGACTTGGTACCACTGGGCGCGTCCAAGCTCACCTGGTCCCCCACCTCGATCCCGAGATCGTCGGCCCACTGCTCACTCACGATCACCCGACCGTCGGTGAGGTCGGCGGCCCGCCCTTTCACAAAGTCCAGCTTCAGCAGCTCGGTGAGCGCCGCGGGGTCAATCGATGCCATCGGTTCGGGATCGCCGTCTCGCTCGGTCAGCCCGAACCGTTGCGGCACCACCGCGTCGACGCCGTCGATGGCGGCCATCTGCGTCCCGATCGCCGGCGAGAACGCCTGACCGAACGTGCTGCTGACGACGTAGTCTCCTACGAAGTTCTCCGCGATGGTGTCGTCAACGCTGGCTTTCGCCGACGCGCCCACGATCGCCATCGTCGAGGCCAACGCCAAGCCGATCATCAGCGCGGACGCGGTGGCGGTTGTCCGCCGGGGATTTCGCAGCGAGTTTTGACCAGCCAACGTGCCCACCGACCCGAAAACCCGGGTGTACGCCGCCGCGGCGCCGGTGAGGAACGGCTTGCTGATCGTCGGGCTCAGCGCCGCCACGGCTAGCAGTATGCCGAGCACCCCGGCGCCGACATACCACAGTGGACGAGGAATGTCGGCGAACAAGCCGGCGCCGAGCGCGGCACCGCCGAGCGCCAGGAGCCCCGCACCGGCGATGCTCCGCCGGCGCAGGGAGGCCGGCGGCATGGCAATGTCGTCGCGCATCGCTTGTACCGGGGCAATCCGCCCGGTCCGCCACGCCGGGAAAAGCGCGGCGAGCACAGTGATGACGATTCCCACGGCGTAGGACACGACCACCGTAGACGGTTCGAACACCAGCGACTGGCCCGAGAGATCCAGCCCGAATTGGGCGAACAACGCCTTGAGCGCGCTGGCAAGACCGATCCCGAGAACCAACCCCAGAGTGGAGCCGAGCACCCCCAGCAGTAGCGCCTCGGCCAGTACCGAGCGCAAGACCTGACCACGAGTGGCACCCATGGCCCGCAGCAAAGCGAGCTCGCGGCTGCGTTGCGCCACCAGAATCGAGAATGTGTTCACGATCAGGAAGCTGCCAACCACCAACGAGATAGCGGCAAACACCAGCAAGAACGTCTGGATGAACCCCAGCGCCTCCTCCAGCGCGGAGGCGGTCTCATCGGCCGCCTCGTCGCCGGTCACCGCCTCCAGGTCCTCGGACAGCAGCGGCGTGACGGACGCCTTAAGTTCCTCCTGGGAAAGGCCGTCGTCCGCGGTGACCCAGATATCGGTGTAGACGTCTCGTCCCTTGACGAACAGGTCCTGGGCGGTCGCGGTGTCGAAGGCACAGACGCTAGCACCGTTCAGGGATCCCCCACCCTCGAAGTCCGCAGTGCCGACCAGTCTCGGCGCGAGAGTGGCCTGGGTGCCGGCGGTCACGATGCGCACGGTGTCGCCGATGTCGTAACCGGCGAGTTCGGCGGTACGCCGATCCAGGACCACCTCTCCCGAGGCGGCCGGCGCGCGCCCGGCTACGATGCCGAACCCGTCGATGCCATGTCCCGCCGGCGCCCCGGTCCAGTTCGAGCCGATGCCGGGCGCACCCTGACCGCCGATAATCTTGCCCTGATCGCTGACCACGTACACCCCGAAGGCGCTGACGTTCCCATCGACCCGTGCCGCACCAGCCACTGCCGAGAGGTCATCGAGGACGCTGGCCGGAATTGTGCGTGTGGATGGCGCGCCGTCCACAGAGTTGCCACCCTCGGGGCGCACCACGACGTCGCCGACGGTCGAGGCGAACAGGGCCGTGAAACTCCGCCCCAGGGTGTCGGTGAAGATCAGGGATCCGGCGACGAAGGCCACCCCCAAGACGATGGCAAACGTGCTCATTATCAGGCGCAACTTGCGGCCCAAGAGGCTCTTCCACGCGGCTCGGAACATCTCAGGCGACACCTTCGTCGCCAGCCGGCGCCCGGTCGAGAAGACCACGATCGGGCGCCGTCATCCGGGTCATGATGTCGATGACCTGATCGCGACTCGGTTCACGCAACTCGTCGACGACTCGTCCGTCGGCGAGGAAGATCACTCGGTCGGTGCAGGCCGCCGCCACTGGATCGTGAGTCACCATGACGATCGTTTGACCATAGCTGTCAACGCTCCGGCGCAACATGGCCAGCACCTCGGCTCCCGACCGTGAGTCCAGGTTGCCGGTCGGTTCATCGGCAAACACGATGCTTGGCCGACTGACCAGGGCTCTGGCGATCGCAACCCGCTGCTGTTGTCCGCCGGAGAGTTCGCTGGGGCGGTGTGTAAGTCGGTCACCTAACCCGACCGCGGCGATTACCTCGTCGTACCACGCACGATCGGGGCGGCGCCCGGCAATCGCCAGCGGCAACAAGATGTTCTCCCGAGCGTTGAGCGTCGGCACCAGGTTGAAGGACTGAAACACAAAGCCCACGGCATCGCGGCGCAACAGTGTCAGCGCCTTGTCCTTCATCGCCGACAGCTCCAGCTCACCGAGGAACACCGCTCCCCGATCACCGCGATCGAGCGCCGCGCAGCAGTGCATCAAGGTGGACTTTCCGGATCCGCTTGCCCCCATCACCGCGGTGAATTCGCCGGTGAAGACATCCAGCGAGATGTCGTCAAGCGCGCGAACCTGCGCATCGCCCTTGCCGTAGATCTTGGTCAGGTTGCGCACCCGTGCCGCCGGAACGGCCGATCCGGGCCCGTTGAGCGTCGAATCAGGAGAGGTCGGGGTCTCGGTCATGTGTCTATCTTGCCAAGCGGCAGCTGCGGCGACCATCGCGGTATCAGCATGGGTGTCCCTCACCTCACCACCGCCCTGTCGAACATACGTTCGCTCCAGTGGTAGGCTGGAGCGTCATGGACGTCCAAGGCACGCTGTTCGACGACCTGACGCGCCATGACCATGGCGGAGCACCGGGCAGGGGCAAGGACCATACCCAAGACGGCGAACGGGACGAGGACCCCGGGTCCTCGGTCCGTCCGCAGCTGGTCCGACCGGTGCGCACAGCACTCACGCGAGGCGCGTGGATCGACGTTGGCCGGAACTGGTTCACCGGCGCCGACGAGGTTTTCACCACCCTCATCAGCACGGTCCCCTGGCGATCCGAACGCCGCCAGATGTATGACCGTGTCGTGGATGTGCCTCGCCTGGTGGCGACTTACGGCGCCGGCCAGATACTCCCGCACCCGGCACTCACCGAAGCACGCGAGCGCCTGACCGAGCACTATCAGCCGGAATTGGGCGAACCATTCGTCACCGCGGGCTGTTGCTACTACCGCGACGGCGCGGACTCGGTGGCGTGGCATGGCGACACTGTCGGGCGAGGGCGGACCCAGGACACGATGGTGGCGATCACGTCATTCGGCGACCCGCGAAAGCTGATGTTGCGACCGCGTGGCGGCGGCGAATCAATCACCGTCCAACTCTGCCATGGCGACCTATTGGTGATGGGTGGCTCATGTCAGCGCACCTGGGAGCATGCCGTTCCCAAGATCGCGAACGCGGGGCCTCGGATCTCGGTCCAGTTCCGACCGATCAATGTGTGGTAGCAGAGTCGAGCCCTGACCGAACCCGTGTATTGGATATCTCGCAACTAGGACTTCGCGAGCGCCCTCGCCAGGACCACGTCGAGGAGAGCCAACAGCGCTGCCTTCACGTCCTCGCGTTGCCGCGCATCGGTGGTGATCACCGGGACGTCGGGATCCAGGTCGAGGGCTGCCTTCACATCATCCGGACTGTGCGGAAGCGATCCGTCAAACGGGTTGAGCGAGATCACGAACGGCAGATTGCGGCTCTCGAAGAAGTCAACGGCCGGAAAGGAATCATCCAACCGACGGGAGTCAACGATCACAATGCCACCGAGCGCTCCGGTCACCAATTGGTTCCACATGAAGCCGAACCGATCCTGGCCAGGAGTCCCGAACAAGTACAGCCGAAGCGTCTTGTCCACCGTGATCCGACCGAAGTCGAGCGCCACAGTGGTCGTGGTCTTGGTGCCAACTGCGTCGATATTGTCGACCCCACGAGCGACCGAGGTCATCGCGGCCTCACTCGATAGCGGAGGGATCTCCGAAATGCTGTTGACCATAGTTGTCTTACCGGCACCAAATCCACCGGCAATTAGTACTTTGACGGGAACAGGTGGTGCCGAAGCGACCGGCGTCGCCGGCGCGGAGTCATAGGGAGCGGATAGCATCTTTTAACCTCAGAATGATCGAGACATCAGACGCCACGTCGACGTCCTCGGCGGAGCTAACCAGATGGCCTGCTTGCAACAAGTCGCGAGCGAGGACGGCAACCACTCCCAGCGGGAGGTTGAGGTGGGCCGAGATCTCCGCGACGGACTGAGCTTCGACGCACAACGCGAGCACTCGCTCGTGTTCACGGCTAAGCCGAGTCTTGGGATGGCTGACACTTTGATAGATTTTCTCCACCGCGTCGTCACTGTCATGGACACGACCACCGGTGAGGAGGTATGGCCGCACCGATGAGTCTTCCTCGGGCAGCAACTCCGCACCGGCTGGAGCCGGCGGCGTCGCGACGGGAGGCGGTTGCGCGATCGCCATGAACGGTCGCACAAACGAGTCATCCTCAGTGGCGCCATCGGCCATCAGCCCGCTAGCCCGCTCTTGAGCTCAGCCACGATATCCGGCGTGAGCGACGGGCCGCATCGCTCCACCAAGAGCGCCATTTCATAGCCCACGGCCGCCAGATCGCAGCCCTGCGCGGTGAGTACACCAAGCACCGATCCGCCGCTGATGCTGCTGACGAACAGGTAGCCCTCGTGCATCTCAACAATGACTTGGCGAACTCCGCCCTTACCAATGACCTGGGCACCGCCCTCGGCCAGGCTGCGCAGGCCGGAGACAACTGCGGCGAGCCGATCGGCCGCCGAACGATCGGTGGACCCGGCAACGGCCATCAGCAGCCCATCGGCGGAGACCGCGACCGTCTGCTCGACATCGGTCACTGACTCGGTGAAGTTGGTGAGCAAGAATGCGACATCGCGAGCTGTGCGGCTAAGGCCTGAAGACTGTGCGGTCATTGCTTTTTCCTATCGTGAGTTTTCCAGATAACGACGCTCGCGCTCATCATGACGAGGAATCCTCTCCTTTCTTGGGAGAGCCCGAGTTCTCTGCCGCAGCTAGCTTACCTGCGGCGAAGTCCGCGAGTGAGGAACGCACTTGTTCGGGGCTGCGGGTTGTTACCTCGGTTTCGGTGACGGCGGTCGGCGTCCGCACGGACTCCGCCAGATTCGCACCACGGACTCGCTTCGTGAGGCCGCCGGTGGTCACTGGTTGACTCACTGCGGCGACCACGGCGACCGCCTCGCGTTCGCGGCTCGGCGACGATGCCGATTCGGCTTCATCGGACTCGCCGAATGCCTGCTTGCGTCCACTGGAGAAGTTGGCAAGCGCGGTACGGACCTCCTCCGGGCTCCGCGCGCCAGGATCCGCGTCGGTCGGCGGCACCCGCAACGACTCATTGACATTGGTGCCGCGAACCCGGCGAGGCAGACCGCCGCTGGTCAGTTGCACCGGGGAAGCGGCCGGCCGATGGTCGTCGGCGCTATCGGCACTCGTCTCGTCCCGCTGGTCCGCCGGCTTGCTGTCCACGCTCCCGGCGAGCAACGGGCCTGGGTCGTAGTCGGCGACCACACTCAACTCCGGAGAGGTGCCCACCGAGGTCTCCTCGGGCTGGAATGGCCCCTCCGAAGACACGAGCGCACGCAGTACGTCCGGAGTGGGCGCAGTGTCATCCGATGAGGCAAAGGCGGCCGGCGACAACTCCTCGGACCGAGCGGGCGTCGGACGGTCGAGCTGCTCGGGAATTGGTACCACCGAGGGATCGGGCACGAGCCGCCCGAAACCCGCCGAAGACACTGCCTCGGGCAAACCGCCGACCACCACGCTAGGTAGCCACACCCGGACCAGGACGCCGCCCACCGAGTTCTGACTCAACTCGACTTCAATCCCGTGCCGAGCGGCCAACCGAGCCACCACATTGAGCCCGAGGCGACGGGAATCCTGCATCGAACCAATCCCCTGGTGGGCCTTCAGCCGCGAGTTCAACACACGCAACTGTTGCGAGTCGATGCCGAGGCCCTCGTCGCTGATGTAGAGCACATAGCCACCGTGATCTGGGCCACCGGTAATGCTCACGCTGGTCTCGGGGCTGGAGAACGAGATCGCGTTCTCCACCAGCTCGGCCAACAGGTGCGCTACGTCGGAGGCCGCCGCACCGGTCACGTCTGCCGGATCGGTGAGCTGAACCCGAACCCGCTCATAACTTTCCACCTCCGACAGCGCCGCACGCAGCACGTCGTCCACCGGCACCGCCTGGGCCCAGGTGCGCATCGGCGTCGTACCGGCAAGCACGAGCAGACTCTCAGCATTCCGCCGCATGCGAGTGATCAAGTGGTCCAACGAGAACAAGTTCTGGAGCGTGCCAGGATCGCGCTCGGCCCGCTCCAATTCGGAGATCTTGCTGAGCGTGCGCGACAGCAGCTTGTGATTGCGGCGGCCCAGGTTGATGAACATTTCCGACGTGCTTTGGCGGAGCCGAGCCTGATCGGCAGCCAACTCGACCGCCGTGCCCACCACCCCGTTGAAGGCGCGTTCGGCGTCACCCAGCTCGTCATTTCGACTCACCATCACCGGCACGTACTCCGCGATATCCTCACCGGCTTCGGCAGAGCGCTTGACCTGATCGACCACCTTCGGGAAGTCAACATCGGCCGAACGCCGCAACGCGGCAACCCGCGAGACGATGGACCGGACCGTGGCCACGCCGAGTAGCCCAGCCAGCACCAACGTGCCCAACCCCACCAGGAGAAGTAACGTCCGGCTCCGCGACAAGTCGCTAGCAGCCGCCTTCTCGGCGTCTGCCACTGACGCTCGGCTCAGCTTCACCACCTCGTCGATACTCGCGCGGTGTCGGCCGTAGGCCGGTTCCAGGGAGCTCGTCAACAAGGTGATCATGGCCCTTTTGGCTTGCCTCCGCTCTTGGCGACTCGACGCTTCCTGGAAGTCAAGCGCGGCTTCGGAGAACTGCCCCTCGACGGTGGCGAAGTAGGACCTTGCCCACCTGGTGGCGTTCTCAAGCGCAGCTCGGGTCTCGGGGTCGATGTCAGAAGCCAGCCACACCTTGAGGCGACGCTCGTACTCCGCCCGAAGAACCGCAATGTCCTCTAAGTGCTCAGCGGACTCTTCTTGTTCGTAGCCCAGTGCAATCTCGTGCAATATGAGATTCGCCTCAACGACATAGAGAGGCGGTGGAAGCACATCAGCCGTGAGGTCTTTGGCGTCAATGATCTCTCGATACCGATCGCCGTTGATCCGCACTTGGTTGAGCACCGACGCGAAAACGATCACTGCGATGGTCGCCAAAACGACCAGAACACCCATCAGCGACCACAAACGGGTGCTGATCTTGTAGTTTCCTAACAACGTGTCCACCTCACGACTCTGCCGGTTTACGTAACATTCGACAACCCGTCAAGTCCTTAGACTTTGACAGCAAGACATATGCATACGTACCCCGAGTAATTGACTCACCACACTACCCACCCCCTTCGGGCCTATGTGGCGGCGAAGCATAGCCCCACGCTCTAACCTCGCCTACAAACCGTACACCGGCATGCTTACGACTGTCAGCAGAACGCCGAGTTAAGCAAAATTCGGTCCCAGCCCAACGGACGCGCGAGCGGCCCGGGCGAGCCCGTCGTCGCGGCGGGCAAGCGTCGCTTACCCGGACCGCGGAGTTCCGTTCAGGGACACAACCGCGCGAAACTTCACCCGTGCTAGCGCCTGTTCGACGGCTCTTGCGGAGTCCGCGCTGATATCAACCGCCCAGGGCCGGCGCACGTACATGGACGACACGGTCCACTTGCCGTCCAGCTCTCGTGGCGCCCACACAAGTCTGGCCCGACCACTGTCCCCAAGGACCTTGCCAGCATAGCGACGAGAGAAGTGCCTAAAACCCCACTGCACCGAACTCAGCTCGGTGTACACCACCTCCGCTTTGCTTCCGCCAGGAACCGTCATCGGACACCGCCATGCCTGGCGTCGATCCGGAACAGAAATCGAGGTACAACGTTTAGTGTTCAGCGACGGAAACACCCAGGACATCCCCTGCTTGCCCACCGGATCACCGCACTTGGTCACGGCGGCAACCGTCGACCCGTCCCAGCAGCGAAACCCGCGAACCGAAACGGACTCTGCCGGCTTCGGGCGCGGACTCGTGGCAGTACTAGCCGATGGTCCCACCTTCGACGGATGCGCCGTGGGTCCGCCAGCTCCGCCGGACCGCTCAGCCGAGGCCGGGAAGCCCACATCGACGGCGACGGCACCGAAGTCGGGCAACGCGGCTTGTCGACTGATCGCCAACCCGGTAACCAGCACCGCGGCGGCAACCGCCAGCACCACCACTAGCCGGCGCCGGCTCCGGCCGGCACCGCGATCGGTGTCGGCGAGCGCTCGCTGCGGCCCGGACGCCCCGCCAGCACCCCGATCGGCCGATCCGACCCTCGCGGCAAGCTCGAAGCCCGTGCCGGTGGACGACGGCTGCACCGGCTGAGCGCGCACCATCGAAGCGATGTGCTCCGCGGCATTCCGCCTACCCCCACTGGTCGTGTCGACAGCACTCGTTGCGCCGTCGATTGCTTCGTCGGCGGCTGAGTCGTACCCGCAGTTGATGCAGTACTGAAACTTGCCCCGAGAAGCTCCACAACGCGTGCAGACTCCGACATCGTCCCTACTCACAATTCCCCCCACCCCAGAAATATCCGCCACAAGTGCGAACTGCGCTTGCGTCGGCGAGCACCTACGCTTCGCGACACCGAGCAATTCGTCGAGCTAGTCCCCGGAAGCTCATCCGGCTTCCAAAGCACGATAGAGCACGACATCGAGAAGTTGAAGCAGGAGGCGCTTGACCGCCTCACGATCGCGTACATCTACCATCAGAACCGGGACGTCCGCATCGACATCGAGCTCCGCTTGGAGCTCCTGCAGGTCCGGCGTCGGCGAGCCCCACACCTGATTCACCGCGATCACCAACGGCAGCTGTCGGCTCTCGAAGAGATCGATGACCCGAAACGACTCACCCACTCGTCGGTGATCCACCAGAACCACCCCACCGGCCGCACCGGCCAGCACCCGGTCCAGCACGAACCCGTACCGCTCGTCTCCGGGGGCGCCGAACAGATACAGGCGCAGCACCTGGTTGATCGTCACTCGCCCGAAGTCAAGTGCCATCGGCGGCCGCGCGTCCGAATGACCCGAAGCCGGATTAATGGGCGCCAGCTCGGTGATCGCCTCAACCAGGGTGGTTTTACCGGCGCCCCGGCCACCGGCAACAACGATCTTCGACGGCACCGGAGAGCGCCCGGCGCCTGCGGTTGCCCTCATCAATCGACCAGGGCGCTCTTGAGGTCAACAAGCACGTCCGGGCCGATGAGTTCGTCGAGCCGGTCGACCAGCACGGCATGCTCGAATCCGAAGGCGCCCAGGTCCGCATCCGAGGTCGTCCGTATGCCTACCGCCGAGCCGTCGCTCAGGGTGCTGACGAAAAGGTGTCCGGCAAACATCTCCACCAGGAGATGGCACACCCCACCGCCGCCGAGGACGTGCACCCCGCCTTTGGCCACGCTGATCAACCCGGAGACCACTGCCGCCAGTCTGTCCGCCAACCCGCGATCCGTCGGGCTGATCGCGGCCGTCAGCAGACCGTCTGGCGCCACCAGGATGAGGTATTCGACGTGTTCTTGGGCATCGTAGAATTCCTGCAACAACGAGTTGACCCGCGCGGCGTCCTCCTCCGAACTGGGACCATCGACTGCCATGGCGCCGCTCACTTAGTGGGCACGCTGGCCGGATCATCCGCATGTCGCCCAATGGAATGCTCGCTGGCCCCCGCCCGCCCCGACGTCAGGGCGGCGAGCGCCGGACCGAACATGTCGGGACCATCACTACGCGGATCGACGGCGGACTCAGTCGAGTCCCACGGCGACTTCGCCAACGTGGAGCCGCGAACGCGGCGTGATGACCTAGCTGAGCCGTCGTCCACCCACGGGCGACTGCGAATCTCGGTGCGCTCAGCCGGTGCCTCGATCCGTTCTGAGGGGCGCTCCGAGGCGGCCCCCGGCGAATCGGGCGGCGGGCTGCTGGTCAACTTCTCGAGAACTGGCGCCGAGGCCGCCGGGGCGTCAATGACCGGAGCATCAACCAGCGGTTCTTCGTAGACCGGTTCTTCGTACACCGGACTCTCATACACCGGACTCTCGTACACCGGACTCTCGTACACCGGGCTCTCGTACACCGGGCTCTCGACGGGCGCTGTCCGTTCATAGAGCTTGGGCACGGCGGGGGAAGCGACACGGCCACCCGACGATGGCCGGACCATCGCGCCCGGGATCAGCAACCTGGCGACCAAGCCGGTGCGGTCGTGCTCGGTGAGCCCGACCTCGATCCCGTTCTTGAAGGCCAGCCTGGCAACCACACTCAGCCCAAGCCGGCGGGAATCGCGAAGGTCAACCTCCCCCTTGGCCAGGAGGTCGTTCATCGCGGCCAGCTTCCGGCTCTCAACGCCAAGACCTTGATCAATCACCTGGATCTGATAGCCGGCGTCAAGACTCTCGCCGACCACGCCCACCGGAAGCTGCTCCTCGGAATAGGTCGCCGCATTGTCGATAAGCTCCGCGAGAATGTGGGCCACATCGGCGCCAAGCGCCGGCGCCATCGTGATCTCGTTGACGATCTGGGGGGCTACTCGGTGGTGCGTCTGGGTGTCCGAGGTGGCGACTTCGACGACATGGGACAACGAGACATCCTCGTCCCATCCGCGCATCGAGGGTAACCCGGCGATCACCAGCAGGCGGGTGGCATCGCGCTGCATACCGATCAGCTGAGACTGGAGGGCGCTGACAATAGCCTGCTGATCCGGCCGCAGGCCGGTCGGCGGCAGCTGATCAGCCAGCCGCAGGCCTTGCGAGACGAGCCGATGGTTGCGGCGACCGACGTAGCCGAGGGTGTCCGCCGTGCCGTGCCGCACAATGGCGAGCTCAACCGCCCGCTGGACGCCGATGTCGGCGACGCGATGGAAAGCTCGCTCGGCTCTCGCCGCTCCCCCTCGACCGCGCACCCTGGGCACGACGTACGTCGGCGGACTCGCCTCCAACTCCAAGGGCGACGACGCCGCCGCCTCGGCCAACAACCGCGGAACGGTCCGGGCGGACACCTCACGTAGGCGCCTCAGCCGGCGCTGCATCGATCGGTTCATGAAGCTGGCAACCAGCAGGCCCAGCACGCCAAGGATGAACGCCAGGGCAGCAGCTAGTTCAGTCGCACTCATCGATGCCATGTGTATAACCCCCCGGTCAAGACGCCCCAGCCAGGCCAACAGACCCGATCTGACTAGGTATCTTACCCTCGATCAGCAGCGATGTGGTCTAGTTCAATCTCGCACCCTCGGGCTCGCACATCGGCGAGTCACCCGATCAACAGGCCGACCACCACCGCGACCAGCAATATCGCCGCGAGAATGACGACCCGGGAGAACCGCCGCCCACTGCCTTGATGGTCGGTGACGGGTTGTCCGACAGCTGGCTTGCCGGCCGGACTCGCCCCGGCCGGGACCGGCCCAGCCGGCCGAGCAGCCGAGAGGTCCAGCGGGACACCAGCGGCTGCCGAACTCTGCGCACGAGAGGCCACCAGAACAGCTAGTCGCTTGGCCGCGGTCACCGCATCGGCGGCGGGAGCGCCGGCCTTCGGTCCAGCAGCCCGATCCCCCGATACGTCACCGGACTTGTCGAAAGCCGGGCTGGCCGTCTCGCGGTCCGGATCCTCCGGCGGGTCACCAGCCGCCGGTCGCGCGGCGTCAACTGCCGAACTCGCCGCACTGAGGGCAGCCTCATCGAGTCGAGAGTCGTGTCCGCAATTGATGCAGTATTGATAGGCGCCGCGTTGAGCTCCGCATTTGACACACTCATTTTCCGGCTGCGACTGCACTGTGATCCCATCCAGCATGCTTACGTTCAGCCCACCGGCCGAAGTCATTGAGTTCGAGGCGGATTCAGTATAGGGGATTGGGCGACTACCAGCCCGCATTCTGCTGCCCTCAGCGGGGTCGGCTTCACCTCCATCGATAAGCTGCGCCCGCCTCGGGCGCCATCGTCAACTGCTGGGGCGCCGGATCTGAGTCCCGCTCGGCACGATCACAGCGTGGCAGAGGATCCTGAGACGGATGTCGCAAGTCACCTGCCAATGCTCGGTGCGGCCGGTTTCGAGTGGCCAGCGGCCCCGGCAGCGTCGAATTCGGCGTGGACTTCGCGGGCCACGCGCGGCCCGGCAACTGAACGCCACCCATGGCTGGCGAGCGACGGCTGGGCCGGTCAGTCGCTAAATGCCTGGCGATACAGCCTCGCCAACTCACGGTTGTACTCGGCACTGAAACCGCACATCGTCACTTGCCCATCGATCGCGGAGACCAGGTAGCGGCCACCCTGTTCGAAGTCGACGCCACTCAGCGCGAGACGAAGCTCAGAGGTAGCCGTCCGCAACACCAGCTGGTCAGTGGGCTCGCCGCGGAACCACTTCGCGACGTTGAGAGTCACCCGGCGTCCATCGATGGCGCCGACGGTGGCATCGACGGCCAGCGACTGGGACCGCAACACCTCGACATCCGGGACCCGGCACTTGTCCAGCGCGTCGTCACCGAGGGTCAACTGGGTCACCGTCGGGGAACTCGGAGACACATCGGATGCGCCCGGCGAGCCAGTGGCTCGCTCATTGCTCGGATCGCCCGCGGTCGCGGTCTGCCGCGCGGCATCAGCGGTCAGGAACTCGCGCAACACCAGGCCGCCGACCACCAGAGCCGCCGCCGCCACGCCGACGGAAAGCCATCGAACTCGCCAGGCTCCGCGGGCCGAATCGGCATGGTTGATCCCGGTATGCGAGTGGTCCTCGGTCATAGTTTCCTCCAGGAGTGCATCGAGGCGGTCCGCGCCGACTGGGGGCAGGGCCCCCGCGGGATCGGCGGCCCGCATCCGAGCGGCAAGCTCGTCGTACTCAGTCATGGCGCCTCCCCTCACCCCCCTCATGTCCGGCATCGGCCCGATCCTTTCGCCCGATCCCTCGCTCCAGGGCGGCGGCGAGCTTCCGGCGCGCTCGATGCAGGCGGATACTCACCGCATTCGCGGTGATGCCGAGCACCTGGGCAATCTCGGCCGGCGTGAGTTGCTCCCAGGCCCAGAGCCGGATCAGCTCTGATTCGGTGTCGCTCAGGCCGGCCAGCGCGGCGGCAAGGTCGGGGTCGAAGTTGGGTTCCACCAGGTGCTCACCGGGCGGGTCGAGCTGGGCCACCCGCTCGGCCACTCGGCGTTGCCGGCGGCCATCACGCTCGGCGTTGGCCAAACAATGGCGCGCCGTCGCATACGCCCAGGGCAACGCACCAGACTCCGGCACATCCGCTAACCGGCGCCACAGCACCAGGAGGGTATCGGCGAGCACATCGTCCGCGGTGGCGTGATCGGTACGCCGTGCCAGGAACCGGCGCACCGGCTCCATCACTTCTCGGGCCAGTAGCTCGAAGCGAACCGCCCGCTGGTCACTCACGGTCCTAGGCTCCCACACACACCCGGGGTCCTTGCTCGCCGCGATCCCCGATCACGGCATGCGGTTGATGTTCCCCGCCGCCAGGCCATCATCCAGCCGGCCTGATCAGCGAACGTGTCCGATCAGAGGAAGTAAAGCCGGTTCAGCGACACCCACTCCGCGGGCCGGGACGCCACCGGCTCCTCGTCGAGGGTCACCAGCCCGGTATCCGGTGCCACCCGAACCTCACCAAGCCGGTCATTGAACACCATGTTCGCCGGTCCGATGTCGCGGGTGCCTCGCACGCCGACTCGCCGGCGCCGAATACCCAGGTGATCCGGTCCGAGCTCCGCGGCCGCCTGGCTGACGAACGCGACGGATAGATCCGCCGGGGTGGGGCCGTGCGCGCCAAGTTGCGGTCCGAGCACCAGCGGCTGAGCCATCGCAATGGAAGCGTTCGGGTCCCCCGTGACGCCGTACGCCGGAAAACCGGACTTCAACACCAGCTCGGGCTTGGCGCCGAACGAGTCGGGTCGCCACAGCACGATGTCGGCGAGCTTGCCGATCTCCAGCGAGCCGACTTCATGGGACAACCCGTGCGCGATGGCCGGATTGATGGTCAGCTTGGCGATGTAGCGCAGCGCCCGGTCGTTGTCGTGCCGTGAATTCTCAGCACCACGCTCGGCTTTCATCTTCCCGGCCATCGCAAAGGTGCGCCGTACCGTCTCCCCGGCCCGCCCCATCCCTTGGGCGTCCGAGGAGGTGATCGCGATCACCCCGAGGTCGTGCAGGACGTCCTCGGCGCCCATGGTGCCGGCCCGGATCCGCTCCCGCGCCAGCTGCGCGTCGCCGGGTAGATCAGGCTTCAGGTCGTGTGCGTCGATGATCATATGGAAGTGCTCGTCCACCGCATCGCGGCCGAACGGCAACGTCGGGTTGGTCGAGGATCCGATCACGTTCGGCACACCAGCCATCCGCAGCACGTTCGGCACGTGTCCCCCGCCACAGCCCTCAATGTGGAACGCGTGAATGGTCCGACCGTCCAATACGGCCAAGGTGTCCTCGACCGCAAGGCACTCGTTGAGTCCGTCGGTGTGCACCGCCACCTGGACGTCGTACTCCTCGGCAACGCGCAGCGCCGTGTCCAGCGCCGTCGCATGTGCCCCGATGTCCTCGTGCACTTTGAAGCCGCACGCACCACCCTCGACCAGGCCTTCGACCAGTGGCTCGGTGCGAGAGGACGAGCCGCGCCCGAGGAAGCCGATGTTGATCGGCCACGCGTCGAAAGCGTTGAACGCATGGCGCAGCGCCCACGGCGTGTTCACCCCGGGTCCCCACACCGGCCCGAACTCCTGGCTGATCACGGTGGTCACCCCCGAGGCCAGCTCGGCCTCGATGATCCGTGGTGACAACAGGTGCACGTGGGTATCGATGGCACCGGCGGTCGCGATCAGGCCCTCCCCGGAGACAATCGTCGTGCCGGTGCCGACCACCACATCCACGTCCGTGAGCGTGTTCGGGTTGCCGGCCCGTCCGATGCCGGCGATCCGGCCCGCCCGGATACCGATCGACACCTTGCGGATGCCGAGAGCCGCATCGATCACCACCACGTTGCTCACTACCACGTCACAGGTCTCCCGCGCGGTGGCGGCCAGCATGTGCAAGCCGTCACGGGCGGTCTTACCGAAACCGGCTACGAATTCCTCGCCAGGCGCACTGGCGTCGGACTGAACCTCGATCACCAGACCGGTATCCCCGAGTCGGAGCCGGTCACCGGCCCGCGGACCGTAGGACGCGGCATAGTCGGCCGCGCTGAAGGCAGACGGACCGTCCGGAGGCTCGCCGGACGCGGCACCACGGATCGATCGGCCCTTGTCGCTCACTGGACGCCGCCTGCCGGCTGATGCAAGTAGCCGCACTCGATGGCGCGACCTAGCGCGGATTCCAAGGCGCCTGGCGCATCCAAGGGGCCGTCCACCAGCCCGGCAAAACCGATCGCGACCCGATCCCCGCCGATCGGGGTGAGCGGCACTCGACGCGTCTGGCCCGGCCCGAATCGCACCGAGGAGCCTGCCGGGATGGCGAGCCGCCGGCCGTACGCCGCGGCCCGGTCCAGTGACAACCGTGGATTGACCTCGAAGAAGTGAAAGTGTGAGGTCACGCTGATCGGTACCGCCGAGGTGTTGGTGACCTGGACGGTGATCGCGTCGCCGTAAGTGGCGAGTGGTTCGTCGCTCAGCAACACCTCCCCGGGTTGCTCCTGTCCGGGTTGCTGGGCCTCGGAGCCGGTCCCGCCGAGTGGGTCGGTCACCACGACCAGCCGAGTGCCGTCATCGAACACCGCCTCGACCTTGACATCGCCAAGCACGGCGGCGACTCCGGGCAGCACATCGTCCGCGCCGAGCACGGCTCGGCCCGCCTCGATGGCAGCAGCCAGCCGCGCACCGTCGCGGGCCGCTTCACAGACCGTGTCGGCAATGATCGCGACCGCTTCGGGGACGTTCAGTCGAAGCCCGCGAGCGCGCCGAGCGCGTGCCAATTCGGCCGTGGTGAAGAGCAACAGCCGGTCTCGCTCGGTCGGAGTCAGTCGCATGCGCGAGGCACGACCTTTCGCATCAGTGTCCCTGTGGTTCGTGCTCGGGCAGATACTCAGGCTCCTGCTGGGTGATGCAGTGGATGCCGCCGCCGCCGGCGAAGATGTCCCGCGCGGGCACCATCACCACTTGGCGACCGGGATAGGCACCTTCGAGGAGCTCCTTCGCTTGCGCGTCGTGCGGGTCGTCGAACGCGCAGCCGATCACCCCGTCGTTGACCACCAGGTGGTTGATATAGCTGTAGTCGACCCACCCTTCGTGATCTTGTACCGCGGTGGGAGCCGGGACCTCGGTGATGTCCCAGGGCCGGCCCAGGCAGTCATGGGAACTCCGGAGAACTTCCAGGATTTCCCGGCTGATCACGTAGTCGGGATGGGCCGGGTCGTTCTGCACGTGCACGAGCAGCTTCCCCGGAGCCGGGATGGTGGCGGTCATATCGACGTGTCCCCGGGTGCCGAATGCCTGAGCGTCGCGGAAGAGGCCGCGGGGCAGCCAGATCACGTGGGTCGCGCCGACCGTGCGCGCCAGTTCGGCCTCGACATCGGCCTTGGTCCAGTCGGGGTTGCGCCCGCGGTCCAGCTGCACCGTCTCGGTGACCAAAACTGTGCCCAGACCGTCGACGTGGATCGCGCCCCCTTCGTTGACCAACGGGGAGCTGATGATCTCAGCACCGGCGAGTTCGCCGACGAAACGGCCGATTTCGGCGTCCTTGTCCCAGGTCGCCCACTCCTGAAGTCCCCAGCCGTTGAACACCCAGTCGACCGCGCCTCGGCGACCGACTTCGTCGAAAACAAACGTCGGACCAATGTCGCGCATCCAGGAGTCGTTCAGCGGCGCCTCGACGATCTCCACGCGATCGTCGTCCAGATAGGTCCGGGCCACCGCGGTGTCGGTCGGGTCGACGACCATGGTTACCGGCTCGAACTCGGTCACCGCGTGCGCCACCGCCGACCACGCGGTACGTGCCGCCGCTTCGACATCCGGGGCTTCGGTGAGGTAAGACGTGGACGGCGGGAATGCCATCCAGAGCCGCTTGTGCGGCGCAGTCTCGGCCGGCATCAGCCAGGTCATGATGGTCCCCCTCGGTTCGACAGCTGGTGTTCAGAGACCAACATAGGCGCCAAGGCGGTCAAGTTCGACCGAATCGAGCCGACAGGCGGTGCGGTTGTTTCGATACGGCTCAGGATTTCACCGCTCTCCCCCGGGCGGCGCGCCTGCCAGACTCGTCCGACCACCGGCTCAGGCACGTGCCCGCCGGGTAGGTGAACCGGATGCTGACCCAGCCGCATCGGGATTCGAGGTGACCGGCCCACCAAATGCAGGAAGGCCCCCGCCGAAGCGGGGACCTTCACTTGCTGACTTGTCCGCGACTTCCTAGAAGTCCATGCCGCCCATGCCGCCGTCGCCACCGCCGGGCGCCGCCGGTGCCTTTTCGGGCTTGTCGGCGATCACCGCTTCGGTAGTGAGGAACAGCGCCGCGATCGATGCCGCGTTCTGCAGCGCGGAACGGGTGACCTTGGCAGGATCGGGGATCCCGGCCGCCAACATGTCACCGTATTCGCCGGTCGCTGCGTTGAGGCCATGACCGACCGGCAGACCCGCCACCTTCTCGGCTACGACGCCGCCCTCGAGGCCGGCGTTGATCGCGATCTGCTTGAGCGGGGCCGCCAGCGCCACCTTGACGATGTTGGCACCGGTCGCCTCGTCGCCCTCAAGCTCGAACTTCTCGAACGCGTTGACGCCGGCCTGCAGCAGGGCCACGCCGCCGCCGGCAACGATGCCCTCCTCCACGGCAGCCTTCGCGTTGCGAACGGCATCCTCAATCCGGTGCTTACGCTCCTTGAGCTCGACCTCCGTCGCCGCGCCGACCTTGATGACCGCAACGCCGCCGGCCAGCTTGGCCAGCCGCTCCTGCAGCTTCTCCCGGTCGTAGTCGGAGTCGGACTTGTCGATCTCCGCGCGAATCTGGTTGACCCGCCCGGCGATCTGGTCCGCATCGCCAGCACCCTCGACGATGGTGGTCTCGTCCTTGGTGATGACCACCTTGCGGGCCTGACCAAGCAACTCGATACCGGTGGACTCCAGCTTGAGGCCGACCTCTTCGGAGATGACCTGACCACCGGTGAGGGTGGCGATGTCCTGCAACATCGCCTTGCGCCGGTCGCCGAACCCCGGCGCCTTGACGGCAACCGACTTGAAGGTGCCCCGGATCTTGTTGACTACCAGGGTAGACAGCGCTTCGCCGTCGACGTCCTCGGCCAACACCAGCAGCGGCTTGCCGGACTGCATGACCTTCTCCAGCAGCGGGAGCAGGTCCTTAACCGAGGAGATCTTCTGGTTCGCAATGAGGATGTAGGCATCCTCCAGCACGGTCTCCATCCGCTCGGGATCGGTCACGAAGTACGCCGAGATGTAGCCCTTGTCGAAGCGCATGCCCTCGGTGAGCTCCAGATCCAGGCCGAAGGTGTTGGATTCCTCGACCGTGATCACGCCTTCCTTGCCGACCTTGTCCATCGCCTCGGCGATGATCTCGCCAACCGTCTCATCGGCGGCGGAAATGGACGCGGTGGACGCGATCTGCTCCTTGGTCTCGACGTCCTTGGCCATGCCCAGCAACTGAGCGGACACGGCCTCGACTGCCTTCTCGATGCCTCGCTTGAGGCTCATCGGGTTGGCACCCGCGGCCACGTTACGCAGACCTTCACGAACCATCGCCTGGGCAAGCACCGTGGCTGTCGTCGTACCGTCACCGGCGACATCGTCGGTCTTCTTGGCAACTTCCTTGACGAGCTCGGCCCCGATCTTCTCGTAGGGGTCTTCGAGTTCGATTTCCTTGGCGATGCTCACACCATCGTTGGTGATGGTGGGCGCGCCCCACTTCTTCTCGAGGACGACATTGCGGCCCTTCGGGCCGAGGGTGACCTTGACGGCGTCCGCGAGCGTGTTCATGCCACGCTCCAGACCGCGCCGGGCCTCCTCATTGAAAGCAATCAGCTTGGACATGCTCGTGTGATTCCTTCACAGTCTGGGATGGACCGATGCGTTGCCCGCGACGGACGGTCCGGCTGACTCGACGAACCCTTCCCGCCGACGCTTGGAACCTCAACTCACCAGCCCAGATTTTGTCACTCTCATGGTACGAGTGCCAGCCTCATGTTTAGCACTCGACCCCCGAGAGTGCAAACGCGACCCAGGGTCACCCAACCGTCGCGACGTCGCTCCGACGCCGTGTGTTACTCGGCAGCGGGTGCAACCGCCCGGGCCACCTGGAGTAGCTGACCCGAAAGTAGGTCGCGCACCGGTCGGAATAGGTGGGACTTTCGTCAAGCAGCTTGAGCATCTGTACCCATCCGCACCGGTATCGAGGGCGAGATGATGTGGTCATGACGGATCCACCCACGGCCGCGGCGACAGCCCGTCGTACGCCGATCTCGCCGGGCCGGCTCGATTGGCTGACCGGAGAACTCACCCGCTGGCGAGACGAACACCTCATTGACGCGCGCCAGGTCGAGACCATCGCCGAACGCTATGAACCGACTCACCGGTTCAATGTCGCGAAGCTGGCGCTGGTACTCGGCGCCACGTTCGTCGGCTTCGGCCTGATTTGGTTAGTGGCCGCCAACCTGGACGAACTCGCCCCGTTGTGGCGCTTCATCGCGGTCGCCGTGATTTGGCTGACCGCGCTCGGCACCGCCGAATTCCTTGCCGGACAACGCGCGCATCGTCACCTGCGGCCGGCCACCGTCATCGGCGCGGTGCGCGTGTTGGCCGTCCTCGCGTTCGGCGGTGTGATCTTCCAGGCGGCCCAGAGCCTCCAAGTCCCGGCCTTCGAGCCACGGCTGCTGGGTAGTTGGGCGGCTGGCGCCGTGCTGTATGCCTACGGCGTTCGCGCGGTCGGGCCACTGGTGATCGGCCTGGTGGTCGGGAGCGCGTGGTACATAAGCGACACACTTTATGCCCAGGTGAGCGGCCTAGGCGTCGTGCTGGGGATGGTGAACGCCGGGCTGTTCGCGGTTGCTGTCGCGGCGCTCCAGGAACGCTGGTCACGTGAGTTCTCCACGCCGTGGCGCGAACTCGGTGCCGCTTTGCTGTTGAGTGCCCTCTTCGCGGCCGCCATTCCGGTAGTCGACCGCAGCAACTTCGAGTGGACGTCGAATCTGCTCGCCGGCGTTGTCCTCGCGGTAGGCACCTCGGCTGCCGCGATGGCGTTCGGCTGTGGTCGAGCTCGCCTGGAACCGCTGGGCGCGATGATGCTGGGCGGCGTCGCCGTGCTCCTGGTGTGGTGGGAGGCTGGTCGGGATGCCACTCGGGTCGACCTGGCCACCTGGGCACATGTCGCGGTCGCGGTCACCGCCTATGTCGCCGCGGCAGCCGGGGTGGCCGTGTTGGGCATCCTGCGCGACAGCGGCCGGCTCACCGCGCTCGCGACTCTCGCTTTGGTGGTCTTCACGACGTTCCAGAGTTTCGCGGTCTTCGCACCCATCATCCAGGGCGGAGTGCTCTTCGTCGTTCTCGGACTCATCTTCTTGG
>JBOFLH010000396.1:0-1072 GCA_051657765.1 Nocardioides sp.
CCGTTGCCATTGCCGGGTAAGTGCTCCCGTCACTCGCGCTCAGGCTCTGTGCCGTACGCAGTGCTGTCGAGCCGAGTACGTCTCCACGACCACGAGGCTCCCTCAAGATCCAACGTCAGTCCTCGGCCTACTGTCTGGAGGCCATTGAGCGTGACGGCCGTCGCGGTGTCCACCGGCCCTGTCGGGACTTCATGGATGGCGTAGTAGAGACCGTTCTGCGCACGGGTGAACGAACGTCCGGCGAACTCGGCCACACCTTCAGACACCATCGGGCTGTGCGATTCCATAGGGCGCCAGAGATCTTGAACCGCCCTCACGGGATCCATGGATCTCAGCGAAGCGTCACCGACTGCGGCTACTGACCCGACCACCGGGTTGACGACCGCCTTGATCAAGTTCGACGTGTTGCCGTCGCCCGGGCCTTCTCCGGCCCGAACGTAGTAGTCGAGATCGCCAATCGCATTTACACCGCTGATCACGCCAGCCCTTGCGCCTCCGAGATCATACCAGTTTGCGGAGGGGTCAGGAGGTTTCGAGAAGATCCACTGGCTCGCGAGATACTGGCCGGCTGGCACAGTTGTCGCCGCCGCGAACGATTTCCAGTCTTTCGTCTGGAGGCCAATAGGGACGCCGACTCCCGCGCCAATAGTCGCCGCCCGCAGGCCACGATCGACCAGGAAGTTGGTGTTGCTCGTGCTTGGGTCAGGGCCGTACGTGTCGACAGCGAGCATGCCGGCATCGATAGCAAACGGAATGGTCATCATGGTCCCTGGCTTCAGTCCGCTATCCCAGGGGAGATACTTGGGATTCACCGTCGACAGCCCAGCTCGCGCCTCGGCCAGTTCCTGAGCCGTCAACATGAGTGACTTGTGTCCAGGCAGGGACGCACCAGCCTGGACATCGAAACCTATCGGGCCTGCACGCCACTGAGCAAGCGTACGCAGCCCCTTGTCGACCAAGATTCCTGCCCCTGCTTTGAGTCCGCTGCCGGCGAACCGGTTCGTCACCGGATCCTCGAAGAGGCGGACGTTGTTGACATTAGAATCAAATGCCGCGAAGTTCACAAGATCAT
>JBOFLH010000397.1:0-2563 GCA_051657765.1 Nocardioides sp.
GGTCCAGACCGCGCGGGTCGGCCCCCACACCGTCTATCGCACCACCATCGCCGGCCGCCGCATTCTCACTGCTTGGGACTGAGACCGGCAAGCCGACAACAGACCGGAACTACTGAACCCGCTGCTCGACGTTTGATCAGGGCGCCGATCAGGCGCTATCACCGCGCCGGGCGTTTGACAGGCCGCCGTTCGCCCTGCGCCTGCATCACCTCGCCATCGGTGCTGACCACGTGACGAGGCCGCTCTAGATTTGTGTTGCGTCGGAGCCCGGGCGCTAGCGTGACGTCGGGCACCGCGCAGTACCGGGAGGGAATGTGGCGACATACGAGGTCGACCTGCGAATCGGGCAGTCGGACGAGATGCGGATGTCCGTCGGTGCGAGCCCACTGATCAGTGTTCTCATGGCTCTCTACGAGATGCTCGGTCCGGGCCGGTACATGCTGCCCCGCGAGATCCTCTCGGCTGTAGACCGGCTCGCAGGGAGTCTCGACCTTCGAGCCCTGCGACCGATGCTGGTGCCTTCGGCCAGGTCCGCCGGGTGGCCGCACTTCCTCCTCGAGCCCGCAGGTCCGGGCTTCGAGCCGATGTCCACTGCACTCGAGCGTCTCTGCGCCACCCCTACGGACGTGATCGTGGAGCAGATCACCCAGTACGAGGCCTACGCCGGACCGCACCACGGCTTCTCCGGGTGGGCGACCCGTCCACGGCACGAGCTGACCACCTTCGTCGCGGCGTTGTCGGAGTTCGAGCGCGCGGTGTTCCGCCCGTTGGTCCCCCACTTCGAAGCTCGTCTACGAATTCAGGTCGAGAACGTTGCCATTGCCGTCGGCACCGGCCAAGGCCCGGCTGTCGTCTCGGCGATCCACCCGCTCGTCACCAGGCTCGACGACAGGCTCCGGTGGCCGTCCGTTCCACCGCCGCCCACGGGCGCGCCAGCGACCCGCAGCCTGGTGATCTACCCGATGGCGGCCAGCGCTACATCGGTGTTGTCCAGCAACGACGTGGACGGCGTCCCACTTCAGACGATGGACCTTGCCTTCACCCTGCCGGCCCTCGCGATACGGGCACTGCCCCGGACCGGGTCGCCCCCACCGCACGAGGCCCCGCTCACCTCCTTGCTGGGGTCCGGGCGGTCGACCGTCCTGACAATGATCGCCACCGGCGGCGGTCGCACCACCAAGTCGCTGAGCACCCAGCTCCGGCTGCCGCCCAGCACCGTGTCGCGCCACCTGGAGACACTGAAGGACGCCGGCCTGATCCGAACCGGGCGGGTCGGCCCGAACGTCGTCTACCGCACTACCATCGCCGGCCGCCGCATCCTCACCGCCTGGGACTAACCAGGACTCACTTACCGTGGCCCATCGGGGATGACAGTGCCAACGCCAGGCTAACGTCACCGTGCCCGACCGCTCGAAGGGCTGACGATCCTTATTGAGACGAGCACCCGGCGACCGCTACCCGTCGGCAACTGCGCGACCACCGGATGCTCGCCCTCTCTCTGTTGGACAGTCGAAGCCTAGGAGCGTTGCACACCAACCGAAAGCCGGGAAGTGTTCTTGTGGATAACTCCATGAGCCTCGGCTCAGCCCGGCGTAGCAGCGGCGCCGAAGAGTTCCGACTTCGGGTAGCAACCCAAGCGTCCCGTTCCGGGGAGGCGTTGGGAGCGGGCGCCACGGAGGGGCAGAACCGGGCAATTTGTCCTCTCGCTGCGAACGATCGATCACACCTCGAACGGTCGGCAGGCAGACGCCGCCGGGAAACGCGGGTAACGCCAGCGTCAACGAGGTTTGAGAGGTCGGCGTACTCGCCGGTTCCCGAGATCACGGGCTCGAAGCGACACCTTCATCGGCGATATCGCTGACTCCCTCGTTGGACCACGCCAAGAGCGACGGCTGCCGATGCGAGAACCAAAGAGCCAATCGCAGCCACGACGAAAAAGTCGTGCACAGGCCGCTCGGAACCTACCGCGACAAACACGGCCCATATGACAATGACAAAGAAGCCGGCAAGAAGCCCGCGGACCAATCGCTGCCTCGTCGTTTCCGGGTCACGTGAGCGGCGCACTTGTCAGCTCATGCACTTCATCGCGAACGGCGGAGGTAGAACACGAACTCGTAGCTCTCTATTGTTCGGGCAGATACCACGATTCCTAAGATACACGGCCGCCGCTGCGGCCGCACCGACAGCTACCGCGCATCCTGCGGCACCCGCTGTAGCACAGATGTACGATACCAGTGCAGCGGTCGCTCCAGCGGCAACAGCCTGCTGGTCCAGCTTGCTCAGATAGACGCAGAACACACCGTGTGGCACGCAAAGGCCCCCGCGCAGTAGCGGGGTAGGACTGTCACCGTCTGATCCTGCGGCAATGGTCAGTGTCGAGTCAGTGCCGTCGAAGGCATACGTGTGGACCAGGGTGCCGCTAACGGTGGCCTCGGTGCGAGTGACGCCGCTTCCGGGTGTACTTGCCGCCTTGTCCAAGCCTGTCTTGGCGGCGGCTCCCAACTCCGCTGGCGACATCCCTGCGATGCGGCTCACGTCGGGAGACGGTGCGCGGACAACCGGG
>JBOFLH010000398.1:0-2384 GCA_051657765.1 Nocardioides sp.
CACCGAAGACCCAGACGGTGACGTTGTTGGGGCAGCGGATCACGATTGAGGCGACCCCGGATGTGTACCAGTTCGTGTTCGGCGAGGACGGCGAGTATCTGGATACGAAGAACCCGGGGCATGCGTACCCGAGGTTGGAGAATACCTATGAGTATCGAGACGCGCATGTGACGCGGTATCCGTATGTGTGGGTCACCTACACCGGCCGCTACCGGGTCGGTGACGACCCGGGGTGGACGACGATCCCGGACACCCTCGACGTCGCCGGCGACACCCAGAAACTCCGGATCATCGAAGCTACCCCACGCCTCATCGCACCCCCCGACTAGTTCCTCTCAGGGCCAATCCCCTGCCGAGACGTCACCGAATCCCGGCGAGGCGTCACAAAAGGCGGCCGAGACGCCAAAAATCCGATCGAAGCGTCACAAATGTCGGGCACTTTGTGACGCCTCACCAGCACTTTGTGACGCGTCGGCGGGACTTTGTGACGTGTCAGCGCCGGGCCGGCAAGGAGAACGTGTCGAAGAACCGGTCCCGGAACTCGTCCATTCGCCACACCGGCGCGTCGGAGTCCGGGTGCAGGCCGTCGTGCCACGCCCAGTCATCAGTGGCCGCGCGCACCCCGGGGTCGCTGGTGATGATCGAGACCGGAACGTCGTGGTCGGCGTCCGGGCCGCTGACGATGCGGGCCGGCTGGTGGTCGCCCATGACCACCAGCACCAGGTCGTCGTTCGACGACTGCTCGATGAACGTCACCAAGGCATCCACGGTATAGCGAATCGATGCCGCATAGCTGGCGCGCACGCTCGCCGGGTTTCGCCAGACCTCCTGCCTGCTCTGACCACGCTCCGGCATTCCGGCATAGATCGAGCCGTCGCCGACCGCATCGGGATCGACCATCCTCGGCAACATCGCCCACGCCGCGTGGCTGGACAGCAGGTCGATCTCAGCCATGACCGGCGGCCGGTTCACCGGGGTGACTTCCCGCCTTTCGAAGACGGCGAGGGTGTACTGATCGGGCATGGTCGGATAGCCGAAGCGTGGTCCCTGATAGCCGACGTTCGTCGCGTCGTACACCTGATCGGCTCGATAGAACCGCTGGCCGTCGGGCCACGGCTGAGTATTGGCCGGCGCATGGAGTACGGTACGCCACCCGGCCTCGCCAAAGGTCGACATCAGGGTGCGCCGATCCTCGGCCAGCAATCGGTCATAGCGGCCTTGGCTGGCCACCCACAGTCCAGTTTGCACCGAGGCGTGGGCCAGCCAGCTGCTCCCGCCGAACGCCGGCGAGGTCAAGAATGCGCTGCGCGACGAGTAACCGACCTTCGCCAGGCGAGCGGTTCCGTTTGCCAGGGCGGCGGTGATTGACGGGGCGAAAGACGAATCCTGCACCGCCGACCTGCCATAGCTCTCAATGAAGACGAGCAGCACATCCTTGCCAGCGAGCCGGCCCACCAGCTGATCCGCTGACACTGTTGCTTGTGGGTCGGCCCGTATCGTGTCCGCGAACACCGCGCGATCCTCGAACTCGGCGCGCACCGCGCCGGCCCGCTCCAAGGTCAGGCGGGCGGCGTCAACGGATGCCACCGGTGCGCCGGAGGTCACCTGGAGTCCGATGGTCGCGCACACCAACCACAGACAGAGCGCGGCAACAATCGCACGCCCCGCCTCGATCCGACGATGGTCGGCCGCCCGCGCGAGTCGCCGGGTGGACCAGGTGAACAGCAGCCCAAAGGCCGGCACCAGGATCACCGCGAGGACCAGCACGCCGATCTGACCGGCGCGACCCATCGTATCGGCCAGCAAGCCGAGTCCCGAGCCGAAGGAACCCCAGTCGACCAGCGGGCTGAAAGGGCGGTCGAGCACCGCGTAGAAGCCGATGTCGATCAGGTTGGTGATCACCAACAGCCCCAGTGCTGCGCCGGCGGCGATCGCCACCACGCGGCGAGTGACACCACGGGTCAGCAGCAGCACCGCGACCAGGGCCAGTCCTTCGAGCGGTATGCGCGCGAAGGCGGCCACCGACCAGGCCTCGAGTCGGTTGGGCATGACCAACGCGAACCACACCACAGCCGCGGCCGCAGTTGTCTTGAACACGCTGCCCACCGTAGCCGCCCGGGTCGCCGGTATCCGCGCCGTCGGCCGCCGGGTCGCGGTCATCCGGCACCAGCCGGCATGCTGGAGAACAACCCGGCCGGATTCGCAGTGGCTGGTGCCCGTGGTCAGCGATTCAGGAGGACGACCGGGTCCCCGACGGAGACGTCGCCGAGGGTAACCACCTCGGCGTACACGCCCGCGCTAGGCAGTATGCCGAAACCAACGACTGGGATCCGATTCACCGCCAACAGGGCCCGCACCGCCTGATGGTCGGGCGGGAGCGCGCC
>JBOFLH010000399.1:0-15580 GCA_051657765.1 Nocardioides sp.
GACGTTGACCTCGGGCGAGGACATCGACGAGGTGCTGGAGCGGGGCATGCTCGAAGTGTTGCCGCTGACCCACATCCGCGGGCGATCTCTGCACGACTCGTTCGTGATCGTCGACGAGGCGCAGTCGTTGGAGCGCAACGTGTTGCTCACCGTGCTCTCCCGGATCGGCGCCAACTCCAAGGTGGTGCTCACCCATGACGTCGCGCAGCGAGACAATCTCCGGGTTGGCCGGCACGACGGTGTGGTTGCCGTGGTAGAGAAGCTCAAGGGGCATCCGCTGTTCGCTCATGTCACGCTGACCCGGTCCGAGCGGTCGCCGATTGCCGCTTTGGTGACCGAGCTTTTAGAGGACGTGACGCTGTAACGTCTGGAGTCCAGAGAGTGAAATCCGAATTTGCATTCGGCCAACCGATAATGCAGGGTAGTGGCCCAATCTTTCTTGACCAGTGAGCTGCCACGTGACCCGCTCCGAGAAGTACGTTCCCAAGCATCGGGACCTGCCCGGGACCGGCGGCGCCAGAAAGTCTCACCGGAAGCAAAGCTCCGATTCAGTGTCCACGCGGTCGGGCGGCGCGCGTCGAGCGGTGCGGTCGGCCGGGTTGATGTCCGGGGTAGCCGTCGCGGTCACCGGCGTGGTGGTTACCGCTGGCGCCTTGAGCCCGCCGACCGACCTAGGCTCAGGTTTCTCCGTGGCGGATGGCTTACCGGCACTAGGTGCCGCGGCTGGCGGAGCTCAAAGCGCGGCGAACCTGGCGAGCCGGTCGGACGTGGTGTCACGCTCCGATAGTCGGGCAGCAACCGATCCGGCCAAGGTCGCGGCACTGTCGCAGCCGAATGGCCGGGCGGTGTCCGGCACAGAGGACATCTCAGATGAAGATCCGCGAACCATCGCGAAGGCATTGTTGGCCGAGTTCGGGTTCCCGCAAAGCGAGTTCGACTGTCTCGACTCGCTCTATCAGAGCGAGAGTGGCTGGCGGTGGAACGCCGACAACCCCAGCTCCTCGGCGTACGGCATTCCGCAGGCACTGCCGGGCTCCAAAATGGCCTCGGCCGGAGCGGACTGGGAGACAAATCCGGTCACCCAGATCCGCTGGGGGTTGGGCTACATTCAGGACCGATACGGTACGCCGTGCGCGGCCTGGTCGTTCAAACGCGGCCGAGGGTGGTACTAGAGCGTGTCTCCCAATCCGGATCGCCTGCTGCGCGTGTTTTCGCACCCGATCTGGCGGCGTTGTCAGCGACTCGCCGGCCCGCCGGCCCGCCTCCGCATTGCCAGATGCGGCGCGAAACCCCGCTCGCGACGGCGCCGAATTGGGAGTCGCGCCCTAGCCGCTCCGGATCGTTACCGGTCCGACGGCCTACCCAGGTCCAGCAGGTCGGCGGGCCTGGCTCCCGGTGGAGACAGCCCCGGTGGGGTAAGGCCGGGATGGTTGATGCCGGTGGGTTTGCGCATCGGCCGTGACATCGGTCGGCGTCGCGAACTGTCGCCCACGGCCGGCACCGGATGATTGGTGCTGCTGCACGTGAACAGCGTCGAGCTACCGACGTACTCCCGAAGTCCGCTGAACGCCGGTAGCTCGGCCCCCAGATCCTCGTCGAATCTGGCGAGGTAGCCCTGGGCCTGCTGCCAATCTGCAAACACAGCGCGAGTCTCCAGCCGCAGGCGGGTGACCCGGGTGAAGTGGGCACCGAGCGCGTCCGCGCCGTTCTCGCTGGTGAACGCCTCTCGAGTGGTCCCGCCCGCCTCGGCGATCAGTTCGCCAAGGTGATTCTCCTCGCTGGCCACAGCAAGGAACCGGCCGCCCGGCCGCAGCACCCGATGGACGTCGGCGAGCGCCGCAGCCAGGTCGACAGTGTAGTTGAGCGACCAGAGGGCGACGACTACATCGAAGTTGTTGTCCGAGCACGGCAGTTTCGGCACGTGCCCTTGGTGGGCGTGCAAGCCGCGTTCGGTAGCCGCTGTGAGCACCTCGGCATCGGTGTTCATGATGGTGATCCGGTCGATGCCGACACGCGATCCCACCCGCAGGGCGAAGTCACACCGCCCGCCCCCGATCTCCAGCAGTCGCCAGCCCGGATGTGCCCGCGACATGAAGTGCTCGGCAACCGCATCCAGCAGCACGGTTCGTGGGTCCGCTGCGTCCGCCGCGCCGCGCCAGATGGACGACGCCGATTCGGCTGGCTCGTCGGCCCGGGTCAACATCCCGGGCTCCAGCCGAGTCATGTCCTGAGCGTTCCGGAAAGACTTGTCGTTCATGAAAGGCAGGCTACCGGGCTCGCCGGACCGATGCAGCCCGCCCGGTGCCGCTGCGGGACAGCTGGATTGGCTACTCGGACGAGCGGACCCGGAGTCCGGTGAGTGGGCCAGATAGTGGACCAGATAGTGGAATGGTGGCGGCTCCCGACGGATCGGTGAAGAAGTCGTTGCCCTTGTCGTCGACCACAATGAAGGCCGGGAAGTCCTCTACCTCGATCTTCCAGACGGCTTCCATGCCGAGTTCGGGGTACTCCAGCACCGAGACCGACTTGATGCAGTCCTGTGCCAGCCGGGCTGCCGGCCCACCGATGGAGCCGAGGTAGAAACCACCGTGTGCCGCACACGCCTGAGTGACCGTTTTGGAGCGGTTGCCCTTGGCCAACATCACCAGCGAGCCACCGGCGGCTTGGAACTGCTCGACATAAGAGTCCATCCGGCCGGCGGTGGTCGGGCCGAACGAGCCTGAGGCCATGCCGTCAGGAGTCTTCGCCGGGCCGGCGTAGTAGACCGGGAAGTCTCTCAGATACCACGGCATCTCCTCGCCAGCATCCAGGCGCTCCTTGATCTTGGCGTGCGCGATATCCCGGGCAACGACCAGCGGGCCGGTGAGTGACAGGCGGGTCTTCACCGGATGCTTGGACAGTTCGGCTCGGATCTGCGCCATGGGTTGAGCCAAGTCGATGTGCACAACGTGGCCGCCCTCGATCAGGTGCGCCTGTGTGGTGTCCGGAAGGTACGACGCGGGGTCGGTTTCCAGCTGTTCCAGGAAGACTCCCTCGGCGGTGATCTTGCCCAGCGCCTGCCGGTCGGCTGAACAGGACACGGCGATCGCTACCGGACAGGACGCGCCGTGACGGGGGAGGCGAATCACCCGCACGTCGTGACAGAAGTACTTCCCACCGAACTGAGCGCCGATCCCGAATCCCTGGGTCAGCTTGAAGACTTCTTCTTCGAGCTCGACATCGCGGAAACCGTGGCCGCTCGACGAGCCCGAAGTAGGCAGCGTGTCCAGGTAGTGGGCCGAGGCGTACTTGGCGGTTTTCAGGGCGAACTCCGCAGAGGTGCCGCCGATGACCACCGCAAGGTGATAAGGGGGACACGCCGCCGTGCCGAGGGAACGAAGCTTCTCGTCCAGGAACGAGCGCAACCGGTGAGGAGTCAGTACCGCCTTGGTCTCCTGGTAAAGGAACGACTTGTTGGCCGAGCCGCCGCCCTTGGCCATGAACAAGAACCGGTACTCCGGAGCGCCGACTCCGCCTTCGGCGCGGTGCGTCGGCGCGGTGTAGAGCTCGATCTGTGCCGGCAGGTTGGTGCCGGTATTCTTCTCCTCCCACATGGTCAATGGCGCAAGCTGGGAGTAGCGCAGGTTCAGTTTCGTGTAGGCGTCGTACACCCCCAGCGAGATCGCTTCGGCGTCGTCGACACCAGTCAACACGGCTTCGTCCTTCTTGCCCATCACGATCGCGGTGCCGGTGTCCTGGCACATCGGCAGCACGCCGCCGGCGGAGATGTTCGCGTTCTTGAGCAGGTCGAGGGCCACGAACCTATCGTTGCCGGAGGACTGTGGGTCATCCAGGATCCGGCGTAGTTGGGCCAGGTGTGCGGGGCGCAGGAAGTGCGCGATGTCGTGCATTGCTTCGGCGGTGAGTAACCGGATCGCCTCCGGCGTCACCCGCATGAACGTATGGCCATCGGCGTCGAACGTACTAACGCCCTCGGTGGTGACCAGCCGATACGCCGTGGTGTCCGGGCCGATCGGCAACACGTCGGAATAGTGGAACTCGGGCGGAGTTGTGCTCACTTCTTGAGGGTAGTCCCAGCGGCTAGGCTTAGCGGCATGGAGGGTATCGGCCAGGGCAGTTCGGGGCAAAGCGGGCCCGGGCAGGGCTCATGGCCAGACGTCGGCTCGCTTCGGCCGGCCGGGCCGCCATCGCCTGACAATCCCGCGCACCTTCGCATCTCCGACGCCGACCGCAATCGAGTTGCCGAGGTGTTGCGCCGGGCGGCCGGCGACGGTCGGATCGATTTCGAGGAGCTCGACGAGCGACTGGAGGCCACCTTCGCGGCGAAGACCTACGCCGACCTGGTGCCGCTCACCGCAGATCTCCCGGACCATGCCGGCCAGCCGGAACACTACGTTGCGGGTTCGCCGACCGGCTCGCTGCCGCGACGGCGTGCGGTTGGCTCCCCGGTGGGCGCACATTCGAACTCCTGGGTGGTGATGGGGGAGCGCCGGCTCCGCGGCGCGTGGTTGGTTCCACAGACCCACACGGCCATCGCCCTGATGGGAAGTGTGGTACTCGACTTGCGCGAGGCGACGTTCGAGTGCGGTGAGATCACTATCAAGGCCACCGCCGTGATGGGCGAGGTACAGATCCTGGTCGATGCGCATACGCGGGTAGTGGTTGACGGCGTACCGATCATGGGGGAGTTCAGCCAGGCCCGGGACAAGGTTCCGGCCCGGCTCGACGAGCACTCGCCGACCGTGCGGATTCGCGGGGTGTCAGTGATGGGTAGTGTCAGCGTGGTCCGGCAACCGCCGCCTGGTACTCCCCGAAAATTCTTCGGCACTTACTGACGGCGCCCATTAACCGGGACTACCGTGATGCGGTGACCCAGCCGCCAGTGCACCTCACCTGTGGCGGGGTCAGCCTGGTCGTCACGATGGATGAAGTTGGCGGCCCGGTCATTGCGCATTGGGGCGCGGCGCTGGGCGATCTGACCGCCGAGGATCTAACCAGCTTTGCTCGGCTGCGCCGTCCCGGTATCGCCCACTCCTCCCTCGACCAGCCTCGGCAGACCGGCATCGTTCCGGAGTCCGTGCGTGGCTTCACCGGAACCCCGGCGCTGACGGGGATGCGGTTGGCGCCGGACGGCTCACCGCTGGTAGTCACTCCGCGGCTCGATCGATGGCGTTACCGATTCGCCGATAGTGCCGCCGGAAGCCAAGACCTGGTGTTAGCGGGCGACGACGCCGAAGCCGGCTGGGCAGTCCGGCTGCATCTCGGGGTAACCGACGCCGGCTTGGTGCGGATGCGGACCACCGTGACCAACAGTGCGGCGGGCGATCTGATCCTCGGCACAGTCGGCACGGTCGTCCCGGTCGGATCGCAAGCGACCGAGTTGCTCGACCTGACCGGACGATGGTGCAAGGAACGTGCGCCGCAGCGACATCCGTGGGTGCAGGGCTCCTTCGTGCGAGCCGGCCGGCACGGCCGCACGGGGCATGACGCCACCCTGCTGATGGTGGCGGGCACTCCGGGCTTCGGTTTCCGGCACGGTGAGGTGTGGGGCGTGCACACCGCATGGAGCGGTGACCACACCACGTACGCCGAGCGCACCCCTGAAGGCGACTGCCTGCTCGGTGGCGGCGAGCTGCTCGGAGCCGGCGAAGTAGTGCTGGCGCCGGGGGAGAGCTATGCCTCGCCCTGGTTGCTGGCCTCCTATTCGGCGACCGGCCTGGACGCCATGAGCGCTCGATTGCACGCCTGGATTCGGCAGGCGTCACCGCGCACGCGCGGTGTCCGCAAAGTCGTCGTGAACACCTGGGAGGCGGTGTACTTCGACCATGACCTCGACCGGCTCACCCAGCTGGCGGACCGGGCGGCCGAGGTTGGCGCCGAGCGTTTCGTCCTGGATGACGGCTGGTTCCGCGGCCGCGTGGACGACCACGCCGGGTTGGGGGATTGGACCGTGGACCCGCGACGGTGGCCGCGCGGGCTGCATCCGCTGATCGACCGGGTTCATCAGCGAGACATGGACTTCGGTTTGTGGGTGGAGCCGGAGATGGTGAACCTGGACTCGGACTTGGCCCGGGCGCACCCGGACTGGATTCTCCGTGGCCGGAAGCTGGTGCCGCCGACCTGGCGGCACCAGCAGGTTCTCGATCTGCAACATCCCGAGGCCTATGCGTATGTCCGAGGTGCCCTCCTGGCCCTGCTTGGCGAGTACGACATCGCCTATCTCAAGTGGGACCATAACCGTGACCTAGTCGACGTGGCGCACGCCGGTCGCCCGGCGGTGCACGGACAAACCCTGGCCTACTATCGCCTGCTTGATGAGTTGCGGATCGCTCATCCACGGCTGGAGATCGAGAGTTGCGCGAGCGGTGGTGGGCGCGTCGACGCCGAAGTGCTGTCGCGAACCGACCGGATCTGGCCTAGCGACACCATCGATGCCACCGAGCGGCAGGCGCTGCAACGCTGGACGAGTCTGCTGGTGCCGCCGGAGCTGATGGGTTCTCATCTGGGCGGGCCGACGGCACACACCACCGGTCGCACTCATTGCCTCGGTTTTCGGGCGGCGACCGGCCTGCTCTGCCACTTCGGGATCGAGTGGGACCTGACCGCGTTGTCAGATCGCCAAATACAGGATGTGCGAGTGTGGGTCGACCTGCACAAGCGCATCCGCCCGATCATCGGCGCGGGCACGTTGGTGCGCGCCGACCACCCGGATCCGGCGATCCTCGTCCACGGGATCGTTGCCGCGGATCGACGCGAGGCGTGGTACGTCGTGGCGGTAGTTGCTACCACAGCTACCCAGCACCCGACTCCGGTCCGGTTACCTGGCCTGGACGCACATCGGCGTTATCTGCTGACCGACGAGACGCCCGCTAGCGACCAGCTTCGGATGACGCTGGGTGACACCTGGTCTACCGGTTTCGGGTCTACCGGTTTCGGGTCTACCGAGGTGGGATCGATCGAGGCCGGCCAGACTAGTTCCGAGTCGGCGGGGTCCGCGACGGCGGGTCAGGCGTCCTCGGTGATAGTCAGCGGAGGACTCCTGATAGAGGTCGGAGCATGCCTGCCGCCCAGTGCCCCAGAGACCGCCCGGGTGTGGCACGCGGTGTCTCGGTAAGTCGTCGTGCACCCCGCCCCAGAAGGCCGGTTCGACCCGGCCCCCGGACTATCCCTTCACCGCTCCCGCAGTCATACCCCGCACGAAGTAGCGCTGCAGCGCCAGGAAGACCAGGACGGGCACGATGATCGTCAAGAATCCTCCGGCGGTGGTGAGGTTGACTCCTTGGCCGAGCTGGCCCTTGAGAGCCGTCAAACCGACCGTCATCGGCTCGTTGTCACCGGGGCCGATAAAGACCAACGCGACCAGCAAGTCATTCCAGACCCACAAGAACTGGAAGATCGCGAACGAGGCCAGCGCAGGGGTCGACATAGGTAGCACCAACCGCCAGAAGGTCTGAAAGTGCGATGCGCCATCGATCTTGGCCGACTCGATGACGGTCTTCGGCAGAGTCGCCATGTAGCCGCGAAGGATGTAGATCGCTAGCGGCATGCCGAAACCGATGTGATAGAGCCAAACGGCGGGGAATCCACCCGACATCTCCAGGTTGCCGTAGATCTTCAACATGGGGACGAAGGCGACATAGTTCGGGATGACCAGCAAGCTGACGAGTGTCAAGAAGAGTGCGTCGCGCCCCCAGAACTCCATGAAAGTGAACGCATAGGCGGCGAACGCGGCAATCAGGATGGGGATGAAGGTGGCCGGCAAGGTGATGGCGAACGAGTTGATGAACGCGTTGCCCATCTCGGCGCCGACCAGTGCCTCCCGATAGTTGGCGAAAGTCAGATTGCCGACATAGGTAGGGCTGACGAAGACCTCCCACCAACCGCTGCTCTCGGCATCTTGCAATGGCCGAAACGATGACACGAAGGTGCCGAACGTCGGCACCACCCACAACACACAGATAACACCGAGCACTACCCGGGTCAGCCACCCGGCCTTGGCCGGATTGGGGTCAAAACTCGCCTGCTTCTTGACCCGATTGCCGCCGGTTGCCGGAACGGTCGCCGTGCTCATGCGTTGGCCTCCTGCTCTTTGAAGTTGCGGACCTGGTAGACCATGATCGGGATAATCGCGATCATCAACATGACCACGATGGCTGAGGACGTGCCGTAATTGAACGAGGTGCTGAGCTGGTTCCAGAACTCATTGCCGACCACGTTGGTGTTGAAGCCGCCGTTCGTCATGACATAAACGATGTCGAAGATCTTCATCACGAAGATCAACACGGTCACGAACACGGTGACGATGGTGCCCTTGATCTGGGGCACGACGACCTTGAAGAAGATCTGCCGTTCATTGGCGCCGTCGATCCGGGCGGCTTCCAGGGTGTCGCTGGGCACGCCCTTGACCGCGGCGGAGAGCAGAACCATCGAATATCCTGCTTGTGACCAGAGCAGCACCACCATCAGGAACAAACTGTTGAGGTGGAACTGGCTCTGCTCGAGCCAGGCGATCGGAGAGAAGCCCAGGGCTTCTACGATGGCGTTCTGCAGGCCGATCTGCGCCGTCCCTTCCGGCCGAGTTTCGTAGACCAGATTCCAGATGGTCGCGGCGCCGATCATGCTGATCGCCATCGGCAAGAAGATGATGGTCTTCGTCAACTTCTCGCCGCGTGAGCCTAGGCGGTCGGCCAATACGGCGATAGCCAGACCTAGGACAACCGTTGCCGCCGGCACGATGGCGATCCACAGCAGGGTGTTGAAGAGGGTGTCGCGGAACCCCTGGTTGCTGAGCAAGTTCGTGTAGTTATCGAAACCGACCCAGTTTTCGGAGAACCGGTCCTTGAACGAGTTGACCACGGTGAGAATGGTCGGGAAGACCAGGTAGACCACAATCGCGACGTAGGCCGGCAGAATGTAGAGGTACGGCTTCACCCGGTGTTCAAGCTTGTCGGGCAACAGCTCGGCCAATTTGTTCAGCACCCAATACAGCGCCAAGGCCACTCCGATGCCGGCGGCAACGGTCAGGATGGTATTCACCAACTTGAGGGTCATGCGGGAAACCTTTCGTCGGCTACTCCACAAGTCGTGGGGCGCCTGGGCAGAGCCGGAAGTGCTAGGACACTACTGGGGCGGGCTCGGTGAACGAGCCCGCCCCAGCGCTAGTGACGCGACGTTAACTGGCGGGCCAGCTGGCGTCGATATTCTTCAGCGTAGTGTCGAGATCCTGCTTGTCGGCGATCCACGCGGTCATTTCCTTCCAGAACGTACCGGCGCCGACGGCACCGGGCATCTGATCGGATCCATCGAACAAGAACGAGGTCGATTCGTAGGCGACCGTGGCTACGCTCTTGGTGATCTCGCTCGGGTACAACGACATGTCGAAGTCCTTGTGCGGTGAGATGAACGAGCTGATCGGCGCCGCTTCGTTGCCGATCTCGGTCGACGACAGAATCTTCATCGCTTCCTTGGTGGCATCGGAGTCGTCCAGCATGACCGCGAGGTCACCACCACCCAGGACCGGGTTGTCGCCACCGGCAGTGGCTGGCGGGAACCCGAACAGGCCCACCTCGGCATCCAGATCCTTGACGCCGCCGCTGTCGGTGAAAAAGTCGGTGAGGAAGCTGCCCTGCTTGTAGAGCCAGCACTTCGGGCCGGACTTGTCGAACATCGGGTTGCCCGCGGTGCCGAAGTTGGTGCTCGCTATGGCCTTGCGACCACCGAGCACATTGCCTTCGGTGAACATCAGCTTCTCGAACTCGGCCGCGGCCTGGCGGACCACCGGGGAGTCGAACTTCGTCTCGTTCTTGACCCAGGCGTTGTATTCGTCGACTCCGCCGTAGCGCATGATCAGATCTTCGAACCAGTCCGTGGCTGCCCAGCCAGTCGCGGTGTCGGACTCGATGCCCATGCACCACGGGGTTTCGCCGGCCTCCCGCATCTTATCGGTGAGCGCGTTCAAATCATCGATCGACTCAGGCGCCTTGAAACCGGCCTTGTCCCAGGCAGGCTTGGGATAGAACACCAGGCTCTTAACGTTCATGCTGGTCAGCAGGCCGTAGAGCTTGCCGTCTACCGTTCCGGATTCTAGTGTGCCGGGCACCATGGAGGACTGGAGAGCGCCCACATCCAACACGTCGTCGAGCGGGAACGCTTTGCCGGTGCTGACGATGTCGGCAACCACACCCGGCTGCGGGATCAGCGCTATGTCGGGGGTGTCGTTGGCCTGGATCTTGGTCATGATGAGCTGATTGATGTTCTCAACCTTCTCCCACTTGATCCTCAGGCCGTCCTTGGCCAGTGCGTCGCTCTGCTTCTGCAGACCGTCGATCACCGGCTGATCCAGGCTTGCCCAAACTGTGACCGTCTTGTCTCCGCCTGCGCTGTCACTACTGGAGGTGCCGGTGCCGCAAGCCGTCAGGCCGACGGACGCCATGGTCAAGGCGACTAGGGCCGACGCTGCCCGACGCCCTGTCATGTTCGTTCGCATGTGTGTCTCCTTGCTATCTGAAGTAGGGAGGGCCCCTGCGATCCGTGCCAGAAATGTGGTAGACATCACTGCTGAAACGAATCAGCACGAACGATTCCCCGAGTTCGCTCGGCTGTCAAGCAACGAATTGATATCGGTTCTGGAGGGAACTCATGGCATCCGAGAGGCCCGATGCCAGTCCGCGAGGAGGACGACGGGTGTCCGAACCACGCCGAGCCACGCTGTCGGATGTCGCCGCGCGCGCCGCGGTCTCGGTGACTACAGCTTCATACATACTCAACGGACGATCTGAGCAGATGCGAATCTCGGCCGAGGCTTCGATTCGAGTTCAGGCGGCGGCCGCCGAGCTTGCCTATCGCCCGAATCACAGCGCCCGTAGCCTGCGGACGTTATCAACTGCGACTATTGGGCTGATCTCCGATCACGTCGCCAGTGGCTCGTTCGCGAGTCAGATGATCAGCGGAGCCAGTGGAGCGGCGAGAGCAAGCGGCCACGTGCTGATCATCGGTGAGACCGAAGGAGACCCCGCCGTCGAAAGCAAACTGATCGAAGAGATGGTGGATCGACAGGTCGACGGAATTGTGTACGTGACCCTGACCACGTCGGAGTTCAGCGTCCCGTCCCTCTTGCGACAGCGGCGTACGGTTCTGCTCAATTGCCTCGACGTCGACGGTGGGTTCGGCAGCGTGGTGCCCGATGAATACGCTGGTGGTCGTGCCGCGGCGCGCGCGGTCATCGATGCTCGGCGCGCCGACCGGCTCTTTGTGGTCGGCCAGGATCCTGACCCGTTTGCTGTCGCCGGTCCGGAACGCCTCCGTGGCGTGACTGACGAGTTGCGCGCTGCCGGCAGCCATCTTGCTGGCGTGATTCCGTGCGCCTGGTCGGTGGTGCCGGCCTACGAGGCAATGCTGCGTTTCCTAGACAACTCGGTGCCCCCCACCAGCGTTGTGTGCCTCAATGACCGGATCGGAATGGGTGTCTATCAAGCGTTCGCCGAGCGCGGCCTCGCGATACCTGCTGACGTGGCCGCCGTGTCGTTCGACGGCTCGGACTTGGCCACCTGGCTGCGCCCCGCGCTGACGTCGGTGTCGATTCCCTACGCGGACCTGGGCGCGGTGGCCGTCGAGATGCTGTTGCGCGGCACCACGGTCGCGAAGCGACTGCCCATGCCGCTCGTTCCCGGATACTCGATCTAGGCTCCGAGATGTTGAGCAGTGGCGGAGTGGATCTAGCTGGCTGGCCGATGACGGTGAGCGATTTCCACAGCATCTCCCTGTGCGCTCCACGAACGCAGGGTGATTCTGAGCTGCGCCATGGCCATGCCCGGGCCGGGCATGCGATCTCGGCTGACCTGATGCAGTGGACTCGCGGCGGCGAAGCGACGGTGCAGGCGTTAGCGGGATGCGACGCTCGAGCCGTGGTGGGCCGAGTGTACCAGAGCGGACGGTGCTCGCTGGCGAACGTTCCGCGCCGGGATCAGTCCGATTTCTCGTGCCGCGGAGCGCAGATGTGGCCGCCCGCAGCCGACGAAGACGGCGTGCGGAGCATGAGTGTTGAGCGACCCGGTGCCAACGTGGCCGTCGCTCGGGCGCAGCGACTGACCGGCAAAGATCTCTACGTCGGTCGAATAGTCCAGGATCGAGCCGGCATCTGGCAGTTCCTCGCGTTCGCCGATCAGGCCCGGAGGACCGGCTCCTTGGGCGGCGTCGTCGGCCCGATCCCACTGGGTTGGTATCGATCAAGGACCGCGCTGACAACGCCACCGGCCCACCCCGATAGGCGTGGCGGTCGGCGACGTGCGCAGAGTCTCCTCCACAGCGCGCCGCCATCGGGCATACTGACACGTGCCCGCCTTCCGATGGGCATCACTTCACAACGGATCGTCCGGCACGTACCTGCCGGTGAAGGAGCAGATGTGGCTACGGTAACGTTCGAAAAGGCGCAGCGGTGGTATCCCGGTGCCGATAAACCCACGGTTCCTGGAATCGACCTGGAGATCGGTGACGGCGAGTTCATGGTGCTCGTCGGGCCGTCCGGGTGCGGCAAGTCCACCACCTTGCGGATGCTCGCCGGGCTGGAAGAGGTCAACGAAGGCAAGATCTTTATCGGTGACCGCGACATCACCAACCTGCCGCCCAAGGACCGCGACATCGCCATGGTCTTCCAGAACTACGCGCTGTACCCCCACATGAGCGTTGCCGACAACATGGCGTTCGCGCTCAAGATGGCGAAGGTGCCCGCGGACGAGCGAAAGAAGCGGGTCGCGGAGGCGGCCGAACTCCTCGGTTTGACCGAATATCTCGAGCGCAAACCCAAGGCGCTCTCCGGCGGCCAGCGTCAGCGTGTGGCTATGGGGCGGGCCATCGTGCGATCGCCGCAGGTCTTCTGCATGGACGAGCCGCTGTCGAACCTGGATGCGAAGATGCGGGTGCAAACCCGCACGGACATCGCCAAGCTGCAGGCCGATCTGGGCGTCACCACGGTGTACGTCACCCACGATCAGGTCGAAGCCATGACAATGGGTGATCGGGTCGCGGTGATGAAGCTGGGTGTTCTGCAGCAGGTCGACACGCCGCTGAAGTTGTACGACAAGCCGGTCAATTTGTTCGTCGCGGGCTTCATCGGTTCACCGCAGATGAACCTGATCGAAGCGACGGCCGAGTCCGGTCAGGCGCGGATCGGCAAGTACCTTGTCCCGGTAGACCCGGCGGCATCGACGAAGATGAAGGGCAATGTGACCGTCGGCGTGCGACCGGAGGCTTGGCGAATCGTCTCTGCCGACACGGGCGGTCTGCCGGTGGAGGTCACGGTGGTCGAGGAGCTGGGTTCGGACGCCTTCGTGTATGGCACGACCCCAAGCGACGCCGGCAGCAGCAACGTCATCGTGCGGGTCAACGCCCGCGACTCCGTGCACCGTGGGGAGACGCTGTACGTCACCACTGATCCCAATCACGTGCACGTATTCGACACCGCAAGCGGGGAACGGCTCAGCGACTAGTCACGCTCTTGGGCGGCTCGGTCGGCGGTGCGGCGAATCGCTCGCGCCACAGTGTCGTAGAGCGTGACGGGTAGGTCGTGGCCCATGCCGTCGATCACCATCAGTTCCGCGCGAGGCAGCGCCGCGGCGGTGGCTCGGCCACCGGAGACATGCACCATCATGTCGGCCTTGCCGTGTACGACCAGCGCCGGCATCGGCAGGTGCCGGAGCTGGTCGGTCCGGTCCGGCTGAGTCACGATGGCTACCATCTGGCGCAGCACTCCGGATGTGCTGTAGCCGCGGTCGAAGGTCTCCTCGGCTCTAACTCGGACGGCTGCCGGCTCCGTCGGAAAGCCGGGTGAGCCAATCTGTCGCCACCAGGCGGCTGATGCCGTGACGTACGCCTTCCGCCCGGTCGCTCGGGGCGCAAGGAGGGTCGGGGCCAGCCGCGGGTGCGGCCAGCCAACGCTGCGCTTCCCGGTGGTGGACATGATCGAGGTCAGGGACCGAATCCGATCGGGGGCGCTGATCGCCATGGTTTGGGCAATCATGCCGCCCATCGAGAGCCCGGCCACATGCGCGCGGATCACACCGAGATGATCCAGCAGGCCGAACGCATCGCGGGCCATGTCTTGCAAGGTATAGGGAGCCCCCACCCGCCTGCCCAGCAAACCGCGCAACAGGACCGAACGGGACACCTGATCCGGCAGCTTTGTCGAGCGACCCGTGTCCCGGTTGTCGAACCGGATCACGAAGAAGTCGAGCGCGGCCAATTTGGCACAGAGCGCCTCGTCCCACCAGGTCATCGGGCCCCCCAATCCCATCACCAACAGAAGCGGTTCGGCTGCCGGCTTGCCGAAAGTCTGGTAGCACAACGTGAGGTCGTCGGTGAGGTCGGCGAACATCTCCTCCGAGGCCACGGCGCTCAGATCCGCGGGGCTTGCTCGAAGTCGATCGCCGCATACGCGCCAAGCTTGCGGAAGCTGTGTTCGGACTCGATAGATCGAATGGTGCCGCTGCGGCCGCGCATCACCAGTGAGTGGGTGGTGGCGCCACCCCCGCGATAGCGAACCCCACGCATCAGCTCGCCGTCGGTAATGCCGGTAGCCACGAAGAAGCAATCCTCGCTGGTCACCAAGTCGTCGGTGGTCAAAATGTGATCTGGGTCCAGGTCATGACCGGCGTCGATGGCCCGCTGCCGTTCGTCGTCGTCCTTCGGCGCGAGTCGTCCCTGAATCACGCCGCCGACACACTTCATGGCACAGGCGGCGATGATGCCCTCGGGGGTGCCGCCGGTGCCGAGCAGCAGGTCTACCCCGGTGTCCGGGCGGGCAGCCATGATGGCGCCCGCCACATCGCCGTCGAGGATGAACTTGATGCGGGCTCCGGTGATGCGAATTTGATCGACGATAGCGGCGTGTCGGGGTCGGTCCAACAGCACCACGGTCACGTCCTCGGGACTCGACCCTTTGGCTTTCGCGACGCGTTGGATGTTCTCGGCGACCGGCCGACGGATGTCGACAACATCGGCGGCTTCCGGACCGGTGACCAGCTTCTCCATATAGAACACCGCCGACGGGTCGAACATGGCGCCCCGTGGCGCAACCGCCAGCACGGAGATCGCATTGGCCATGCCCTTCGCGGTCAACGTGGTGCCGTCGATGGGGTCGACCGCGACATCGCACTCGGGGCCGGTACCGTCGCCGACCCGTTCGCCGTTGTAGAGCATCGGGGCGTTGTCCTTCTCGCCTTCGCCGATCACGACGACACCATCCATGCTCACCGCCGATATCAATACCCGCATGGCATTGACGGCTAGTTCGTCGGCTTCGTTCTTGTCGCCGCGTCCCACCCATCGGCCGGCGGCCATGGCCGCCGCTTCGGTCACGCGGACCAGCTCCAGGGCAAGGTTCCGGTCGGGAGGCTGGTGGGAACGGGTGTTCATATTCGCGATGGTAACCCTCGCGGTGGCTACTCGGGAAAGGTCGTTGGGGTGAGTAGCCGCACCGGTATTCGCGTCGCGCCCGGCCCTCGCTAGGGTCGGTGGGAATTGGTCATCTCGGCGTTCGCGGCCAACCCTGAATGACTGACACGGAAAGGGCGGCAATGACGGACCT
>JBOFLH010000400.1:0-2896 GCA_051657765.1 Nocardioides sp.
AGCAGTTCGCGGGTGAGGGCTTGTTCCGCTCCGAAGCGATCGCCGAGCTCGTGGTTGCGCTGGCGGAGTCCGGTGCGGCAGTCGAGGCCGCGCAGATACTGGCGGATACACCGCCGGACCGAGTCGCCTATGTGCCCGGCCTGCTGCCGTGGGCTCAGTCGGCGGTGGCGGCCGCGTCAGGGCCGAGCCCAGCAGCCGGGGAGCTGGCCTTGCTAGCCGCCGAGGCAGCGGCAGCCCAAGGTGCGACGCCGATCACGGTTCGGTACCTGGCGGATGCGGCGCGCTGCGGCGGTCGCCGGATGGCGTGCGCGGCCCGGGACCTGTTGCCGCCGGAGGCGACGAGCAAGCTGTCCAGCGCGAGGGCGGCCGGGGTGCGGGCCTGGGCCACCGGGCGGTCGGGCGACCTGGTCGAGGCGGCCCAACTACACCTGAACGTGGGGCTAGTGCGCCGGGCCGGGGAGCTGGCCGACCGGGCGGTCGAGGACGCCAATGCCCGATCATCCGCGCTGCGGATCCGGCGCGCGGTGACCGTCGCGCTGGGTGACTCGTCGAGTCAGCCAACGGCGCTGCTGACACCTCGGGAGCGAGAGATCGCCACGATGGCCGCTCGCGGGGCCACCGACAAGGAGATCGCCGCCACGTTGGTGATCTCGGTGCGGACCGTGGAGACCCATCTGCGCTCGACGTATCGCAAGCTCGACATCAACTCCCGGCGTGCCCTCACCGCCCGCCTGGATCCGGCTCGGGTGGGCGGGGCCGCCGCGCGGTAGGGCGAGCCGTCACGGCGTGAGCCGACGCTACTCGGTGGCTGTCACGTCGGCCCCGATCATCGCCGCTGGGACATCACAACGTGTTAGCACTTGGGTGTCGGCTCCGGTTGCCCGGGTGTGGCGATGACCAAGCCAGCGGCGTGGGCCGCTTCGACGAGCCTGCGGTCGTAGGCAATGAACGCGGTCAACTCGTCCTTGAGCAGCAGCGCCGAGGCGAGATGCAACGCATCGAGGGTACGCAGCATCGGTGCGCCGATGTCGCACGCGATGTCTTGAACCGCTCGGTCGAGAGGGACCAGATCCAGGTCCGCGACGACGGCGCGTGCCTCCACCAGGACGAAGTCGCCTATCCGCCGGGCGGCCCGCAACACCTCGACCCGGCCGAGCTCGCTGGTGACAACCGGCTGCTCTGACCGCACCTGCAGCCAGTGCGCGAGTGCCGCAGTCTCGTCTTCGCACCTGATCAATTTCAAGATGGCCGATGAGTCCAGATAGATCAACGGCGGTCTTCGCGGTCAGCGTCGAGTAGCTGTTGGTTGGTCGGTTCGTCAACGTCGATCGGTATCGGCTGCGCCGACCACAGGCGCCCCGTTCGGCTAGCTGCCGGGATGAGACGTCCGGCGGCGACAAGTCGGTCCCGTGCGCTCCTGGCGTCACCAGGCGGCGCCAGGAGCGCCACTAGTTCACCTCGTTCGGTTACTTCTACTGTCTCGCCCGCCTTCACCAGCGCGAGGTATCGCGACGCGTTCTGGCGAAGCTCTCGCACACCCACTCGCTCCATCTCACCATGGTAGCACCTGCGATGCTACTTTCTTCGTTCGCGCGCGTGCCTGTTGCGCGAACGGCATAGTGCGACTCCGGCAGTTGTGGCGCCAGCCGGCGACTGATCGTCTCCAACCCCAGGCGGAGTGGTGCTGGGCTAACGTTGGGGCGTGGCTGCCGGCAAGACTCCCGCCGTGGAGCTGGAGATCGACTATCGCGTGGTTCGGGTGACCAATCCCGACCGGGTGTACTTTCCGGAGTCCGGCGCCACCAAGCTTGACCTGATCGAGTATTACCTGGCTGTCGGTCCGGGCATCGTCAATGCCTTGTTCGAGCGGCCGTGCATGCTGCATCGCTTTCCGAAGGGCCTGGCCGGCGAGAAGGTGCACCAAAAGCGGCTGCCGGCCGGGGCGCCACCCTGGGTGCACACCGTGCGGCTATTTTTTCCGCGCTGGAGCCGCACCGCCGACGAATTGTGCGTGACCGAGTTGGCGAGTGTTGTGTGGGCGGTGCAGATGTCGACGGTGGAGTTCCACCCCTGGAATAGTCGACGCGAGGACACCGAGAAGCCCGACGAGTGGCGTATCGATCTCGACCCGGGACCGGCCTGTGACTTCGCGACGGTGCAACACGTGGCACATGTAGTGCACGGCATCCTCGACGAGCTTGGAGCGACCGGGTTTCCCAAGACCAGCGGCGGCGCCGGGATGCACGTCTATGTGCGGATCCGGCCCGAGCACGGCTTCGCCGATGTACGGCGCGCGGCCCTGGCCTTCGCCCGTGAGGTCGAGCGCCGAGCGCCGGCGCAGGTCACCACCGCCTGGTGGCGCAAGGATCGCGATCCGGGGCACCTGTTCGTCGACTACAATCAGAATGCCCGCGATCACACCATCGCGGCCGCCTATTCGGTGCGGGGGCTGCCCGATGCGCGGGTCTCCGCGCCGGTCGGCTGGCACGAAGTCGACGCGATCGATCCCCGGGACTTCACGATCTTCACGATGCCCCGCCGTTACGTCGAACTCGGCGATCTGCATGCCGCTATCGACGACCACGCCTTCGACATCGCCCCGCTGTTGGCGTGGGCCGAGCGCGACGAGCGAGATGGCGCGCTGCCCGTTCGCGAGGATCCCAGCGGGTGACCCAGCCGCCAGGTAGCAGCCGGGACCGGGCCACTGTCGACCTGGGGCATTAGGCTTGGACCATGCCGGTTGTCGACATCGCGGACACGTTGTCACTATTCTCCGATCAGTGGGCGCCCAAGGTGATCGCGCGGCTCAACGACTATGAGGTCAAGCTGGTCAAGCTCACCGGCGAGTTCGTGTGGCACAGCCATTCGGACACCGATGAGCTTTTCTTGGTGGTTG
>JBOFLH010000401.1:0-5904 GCA_051657765.1 Nocardioides sp.
ACCGTCACGAGCCCGACCGGCCCTGGGTGGGCGCTGCTGGATAACGTGGTTGCCGGAGACATGCGCACGGTGGTGTGGACGAAGTCGGTGACGGCTGGTGATGCACCGACGGTCGCGGTCCCGCTGAGCGGCACCGCGAAACACACGACGACCCTGGCCGCCTACACGGGGGTTGCCGACGCTCAGCCGGTGTTCGCCGCCGCGGCGGACACCGCAAACCACAGCAGCCGCCTGGCACCGGCCGTGACCGTGCCGGACGGTGCCTGGGTGGTCTCCTACTGGGCCGACAAGTCCTCGACCACGACAACCTGGACGGCCGGGGGCGCGGCTACGGCCCGGAGCAGTGCTTGCGCGGAGTCAACCGGCCGAGTCTGCAGCCTGCTCGCCGATTCCGGCAATCCAGTGCCCACGGGGGCGTATCCGGGGATCTCGGCGAGCACCAACGTCGCCAGCAGTAAGGCCACCACGTGGTCGATCGTGCTGGCGCCGATCGGCTGAGCGCGCAGAATCGCGAGCACACCTCATCGGCGGTCGCGCGGGTGTGCGGGCGATGCGTGCGCTACGGTTCACGCTGCCCGGATTAGTCCAGCGGTGTGCTCACGCATTCGATGAAGTCGGCGATCGCGACCGGGTCGCCGCTCATCGTGAGCGGCCCGTCATCGCCTCGTTTCCACAGCCACAGCCCGACCGCTTCGGCCGCACCGGCGATGGTCGCACTAGGCTCCGAATCCCCGGCGGTGACCTCTAGGGCTGATTCCCGGTGGTAACTGGTCCCGCCCGGGCTGGTGCCGGAGAAAGTGCCAGGGCGCACGTGGATCGAGTCGGCGGTGTCGGTGAGAACGATCTCGATCGGATGCGGGCCTGGTGTGAAGTCGGCCCAGTCTGGACAGCCGCCGTAGAAGACCCGCAAGATCTCGTCAACCCCGTCGGCGGCCAGGTGTCGATCGATGTCGGATCGGCTGTTGGCTGTCTGCTCCGCGTCGACGCGGTGGATCAAGGCTTCGTGCGCCTGCCGTCGCAGCGTGAAGCCAACGGTCTGTTCCGAAGCCCAGGACCAGGCAGCGTCCTTCGGATTTGCGGCTGCCAAGGTGTCCTGGAGCTCGGCCGACCAGGAGTCGAACGCGGCCAGTAGATCGGAGTGGGTGTTCGGCCGGGGTGGCGAACGGTGGTGCTCGGGTTCGTTGGGCCGGCAGCACAGCACCGCGTTCCAGAAGTGCTGGACCTCGGCCAGATGCCAGAGCAGATCCGCTGCGGTCCACTCCGGACAACCCGGCACCCGGGCCGCCGGGTCTGCGGTGGCGAGGGTGTCTCGAAAGCGCCGAGATTCGGCGGCAAGGTGGTGGAGATAGGTCTCAGCACTGAGTCCGGTCATGATGCCCACTGTAGTGATTTCGTCGCTCATCGCGCTGGCGGCTGCCACGGGGGTCCCTAGGGTTCGGCTCAGCGTGCGGTCGACAAAGGCCCTTTCTCGAATGTTCATGCACGATTGTGTATAGTCATTCATATGACGCAGAAGTTCTCCGCCGCGGTCGCGGGCGCTTCGGGTTACGCCGGCGGCGAGTTGCTGAGGCTCCTGCTGGGCCACCCGGAGGTAGGTATCGGCGCAGTCACCGGCGGATCCAACGCCGGCCGATCAATGGCCGAGCTGCAACCGCACCTGGCGCCGCTGGCCGATCGCACACTCAGCCCAACCGACCCCAGTGTGCTGCGTGGCCACGATGTGGTGTTCTTGGCGCTCCCGCACGGGCAGTCGGCGCCGCTTGCCGATGAGCTTGCCGACGACACGATCGTCATCGACTGCGGGGCCGACTTCAGACTGCAAGACGCGGAGACCTGGCGACGGTTCTACGGCACTCCGCATGCAGGCACCTGGCCCTACGGGCTGCCAGAGCTCAGTGGTCAACGCGACCGGCTTCGATCGGCGCGGCGGATCGCGGTTCCCGGCTGCTATCCAACGATCGCCACGATGGCGCTCGCGCCCGCCGTGGAAGCGAGCCTGATCGCCGACCAGGTCGTCGTGGTGGCGGCCAGTGGCACCTCCGGGGCCGGCAAGACCCTCAAGGCGAGTTTGCTGGGAAGTGAGGTCATGGGCAACGCGGCGGCGTACGGCGTCGGTGGCGCGCATCGGCATACCCCAGAGATGGCCCAGAACCTGAGTGGCTTGGCTGGTCATACCGTCCGGGTGAGCTTCACGCCCATCCTGGTCCCGATGTCCCGAGGGATCCTGGCAACTTGTTCGGCAGATCTGCGGGAGGAGCTGAGTAGTGAGCGAGCATATGAGCTGTACCAGCGGGCCTATGCTGACGAGCCATTCGTGCAGGTGTTGCCACCGGGCCAGTGGCCACGCACCCAGTCGGTCACCGGGTCCAACATGATTCAGCTCCAGGTGACCGTAGATGACGATGCCGGCCGGTTGGTGGTGGTCGGCGCAATCGACAATCTGACCAAAGGTACGGCTGGCGCGGCACTGCAGTGCATGAACCTGGCCTTGGGTCTCCCCGAGGCGGCTGGCCTCACCGGGATCGGCGTTGCCCCGTGAGCGCGGCCTTCACCATCCAGCGCTTCCCGGAGACGCTCGCCGTGGTGCGACTAGGGCCAGGATCGGAGGTGCCCGGGTGGGCGGAGTCGTCATCGGTATTCTCGGTCACCGCTACCGCCACCGAGACCTCGGTGGTCTGCGCCGCCCGCAGCGTGCCAGGCAAGGCCCGAGCGCTAAGGCCGTTGACCGGGTTCGCCATCGAGGGTCCGCTGGATTTCGCGCTGACCGGTGTGCTCAGCACCCTACTGGCGCCGCTCACCGAGGCCGAGATCAGCATCTTCGTCCTGTCGACCTTCGATACCTACTGGATTCTGGTCGCCGCGTCCGCCGCTGATCGAGTCGAGTCAGCGTGGCGCGCGCACGGACATCGGGTTGAGCGGGCCATTCCGGTTGTTCCGCGAGTGGCAAGCCGGCGGGAGGAGGGAGCGAAGTGAGCGTCAGCCATCCGCGGGGTTTCGTCGCCTCCGGTGTGTCAGCGGGACTGAAGGCAAGTGGATCCCCGGACCTGGCCTTGGTGGTCAACCAGGGCCCACGGTTTGACTGCGCCGCGGTATTTACCGCGAACCGGTGTGTCGCCAACCCGGTCATCTGGAGCAAGCAGGCCGTCAAGGACCAAGTCGCCCGTGCGATCGTGCTGAACTCCGGCGGCGCCAATTGCTATACCGGTCCCGAGGGATTCCACATCACACACGCCGTTGCCGAACAAGTCGCCGAGCATCTGAACGCCGGCGCGATCGATGTCCTGGTCTGCTCGACCGGTCTGATCGGCTTGCTGAATTCCCGGTCTGCTCTGCTGGCCGGCGTGGACGCCGCGTACGACGCGTTGAGCACCGACGGCGGCGCGGCGGCCGCCACCGCCATCATGACCACCGACACGGTGTCCAAGCAGGTTGTCATCGAGGCGGACGGCTGGTCGGTGGGTGGGATGGCGAAGGGCGCCGGGATGTTGGCGCCGGCGCTGGCCACCATGCTGGTGGTGCTGACTACCGACGCCGTGGTTGACCCTACCGACCTCGACAGCGCTCTGCGGGCGGCCACCAGAGTGACCTTCGATCGTCTCGACTCGGACGGATGTATGTCGACCAATGACACTGTGGCGGTGTTGGCGAGCGGAGCGGCTGGCGTGCGTCCCGGTATCGACGAGCTCACCGCCAGGTTGACCGCAGCCTGTTCGAACCTGGCCATGCAGTTGTTGCGCGACGCTGAGGGCGCCGAACACGACATCGCGGTCACCGTCCGTAACGCGGCCACCGAGGACGATGCCCTCGAGGTGGCCCGGAGCGTGGCCCGTAGCAACCTGCTGAAGGCCGCGGTGTTCGGCAAGGATCCCAACTGGGGTCGAGTTCTCGCCAGCGTCGGCACGACCCAGGCGACCTTCGACCCCGCACATCTTGACGTCGCCATGAACGGGGTCTGGGTATGCCGCGACTCGACTCCGCACGCGGATCCGAGCACGGTGGACCTGGCCGGTCGAGAGGTCAGCATCACCGTCGATCTGAGGTCGGGCACCGAGGCCGCCACCATCTGGACCAATGACTTGACGCACGCCTACGTCCACGAGAACAGCGCGTATTCGTCATGACCGACCACGGTGTCACCAAAGCCGCGACCCTCGCTGCCGCATTGCCGTGGCTCAAGCGCTACCACGGCAAGATCGTCGTGGTGAAGTACGGCGGCAACGCCATGACCGATGACGTGCTCAAGCGTGCCTTCGCTGAAGACATCGCCTTTCTCCGCTTCGCCGGATTCCGCCCCGTGGTGGTGCACGGCGGTGGTCCGCAAATCAACACCATGCTCGACAAGCTGGGCATCGAGTCGAGTTTCAAGGGCGGGCTCCGGGTCACCACGCCAGCCGCGATGGACGTTGTGCGAATGGTGCTGGTCGGCCAGGTCCAACGAGAGTTGGTCGGTTTGATCAACTCACACGGTCCGCTGGCGGTCGGCCTGTCCGGTGAGGATGCCGGCCTGTTCACGGCAACGCGGACGACCGCGGAGGTCGATGGCACGCAGGTCGACATCGGTTTGGTCGGCCAGGTGAGCCAAGTGCGGCCCGAAGCGGTGCTCGACATCGTCGAGGCCGGCCGTATTCCGGTGATCTCCTCGGTAGCGCCCGACAACAACGGCGTGGTGCTCAATGTCAATGCGGACACGGCGGCTGCCGCACTGGCGCTCGCCCTGGAGGCCGAGAAGCTGTTGATCCTGACCGACGTCGAAGGCCTCTATCGAGATTGGCCCGATAGCGACGACGTGATCAAGGAGATTCGGCCCGAGGCGCTGGCGGTGATGATGCCGACGCTGGAAAGCGGCATGGTCCCGAAGATGCAGGCTTGTTTGGATGCGGTGCGTGGTGGCGTGGCCCGCGCGACGGTGGTGGATGGTCGTCAAGAGCACGCCGTACTCCTGGAGTTGTTCACCGACGATGGGGTGGGCACTCAGGTGCTCCCTGGTGCGCCGACGAAGGTCCGCAAAGCGAAAGTCGGCAGGGCCCAAGCGTCATCAGATAGCGCCCACTCGGATCAGCTTGAGCTGGATAAGCATGGGCTTGCGCGCCCAGAACGAGCGCATACCGCGCCAATCGAGGAGCAACGGTGAACGGCCAGCCGACGACCACACAGCCGACGGTGGCTCGCCGGGGTTGGCCGGCGCGTTACCGGGACGTGCTGATGGATACGTTCGGACCACCGAAGCTGGTGCTGGCACGCGGCGACGGCGCCCGCGTGTGGGACGTCGCCGGCCGGGAGTACGTCGACCTGTATGCCGGCATCGCCGTAAATGCCCTCGGCCATGGGCATCCGGCCCTGGTCGAGGCGGTGCGACGGCAGTTAGCGACTCTGGGTCACATCTCCAACGTCTTTGCCTCGACCCCGCAGATTGAATTGGCTGAGCGCCTGGTGGATATCGTCGGCGGGAACGCCCGGGTGTTTTTCGGCAACTCCGGCGCCGAGGCGAATGAGGCCGCGCTGAAGGTCACCCGGCTGACTGGGCGCACACACCTGGTCGCGGCAACCGGTTCGTTTCACGGCCGCACCATGGGCGCGTTGTCCTTGACCTCGAAGGCGAGCTATCGAGAGCCGTTCGAGCCCCTCCCGGGCCGGGTCAGTTTCGTGCCGTACGGCGACGCTACGGCGCTGGCCGCCGCCGTGACCGAGGACACCGCGGCCGTGGTGCTCGAGCCGATTCAGGGCGAGGCCGGGGTTGTCATTCCGCCTGCCGACTACCTTCGGGCCGCGCGCGAGATCAGCGCTCAGCGTGGGGCGCTGTTGTGTCAGAACATCGCCCATGCCATCAGCGCCAATCACCCGGACGTCGTGCTGATCGTCCTGCTGATCGACGAGCGTCCGGAAGAAGTCACCGAAATGACGCGC
>JBOFLH010000402.1:0-4526 GCA_051657765.1 Nocardioides sp.
TACCGTCGTGGCCCGCGTCCACCGCTCCAACTCGTCCCGATCGCCAAGACGCAAAGCCAATGCCGGGGCAGGTCGATTTGCCATGCCTCATGATTTCAGATCGACAACCCTAAAGACATTTGCCACGCGGACCACTAGCGCTCAGCGGATGGGCGGTCGCGAGCTGCGCGATGCGCGTGCGATGGCCCACCCGAGGAACCGCTAAGCCGCCGCCGGGTCGGGGAGCGGTCATCGCGACTGAACGAGCCGCGCGAACCAATCCTCCACTTCCGCTCGGTCCGGCAGGCTGTCCGGCTCGACCAACTCGCCACTTCGCACGTAGTAGAAGCCTGCCCGCACTTGTTCGAGCCGAACCCCAGCCACCTCCGCCCAGGCCAGCCGATAGATGGCGAGCTGTAGCGGATCGTCCGCCGACCGGCTCGCGGGGTGGCGCTGGCCGGTCTTCCAGTCGATCACTAGATAGCCGTCCGTGTCGCCGTACACCGCGTCGATTCGTCCCCGGACGACCTGCCCAGCGAGCACCAACGCGAACGGTGCCTCAACCGCCCGAGGCAACCGATCCGCGAACGGACCGGTCTCGAACGCGGCGATCACCGCGGCGAGTTCGGCATCGCTGTCGATGCCGGCGTCGGCCTGGCCCGGCAACTCGTCCGGCTCGAAGAGGTTCTGCTGATCGAAACGGCTTTCCACCCAGGCGTGGAACCGGGTACCGAAGCGAGCGGCCGGCGACGGTGGCCGTGGCATCGGCCGGACCAGTTCACGCGCAAAGCCGGCCGGGTCGTCACGCAGCCGAGCTAACGAGGTCGCCGACAGGCTGGTGGGCACCGAGACGTCGACAACCGGCGACTGCTCGCGGGCCAGTTCCGCGAGCAACCGGTCGATGTCGGCATCCCACTGCGCCACCAGCGCGGCATCCGCCAGGTCGAGGTCGTCCTCCGCGGCCGGATCGACGAGCCGAACCCGTTCGGCGGCAGCTATTCGGCGCAGCGCTTCGGCTGACCGCTCGGTGACCGGCCAGGGCACCTCGCGCGGCGTGCTGCGCAACGGATTCGTCGTGCCTTTCTCGGGTTTGTCCAGCCACGCCCGGGGCTGCTCACCCCAGTCCTTCAGGGCATCACGAACGGTCTGCTGATAGGGCGATGGACCTACCGGCGTCGCCCGAGTCTCGGCCCACAGGTAGGAGGAAACCCATAGGTGGTGTCGGGCGCGGGTGAACGCCACGTAGCCCAGGCGAAGCTCCTCCGTGGCCTGGTGCGCGCGAACAGCCTCACGAAACTCCTTGAGGCCGGCGGCCGAGACCTCTCGCAACGCCGGCAGGTCGGCGCTGTCACCGCGCAGAGCGATCGGCAACACCGCTGGTGTCGTGGTCCACTGGCTGCGGCCGCGGGTGTTGGGAAACTTCTGCTCGCACACGCCAGGCAGGAAGACAGCGTCGAACTCCAGCCCCTTGGCCCGGTGCACGGTCAGCAGCTTCACCGAGTCGGCCGCGGACGGCGTAGCGACGTCCAGACCGGTGCCCATCTCGTCCTCGGCCGACAGGTAGGCCAACAATGCCGGCAAAGAGACATCGCCGTCGACCGCCTGGAAGTCGGCCACCGCCTTCACGAACAGGTCTAGGTTGTCGCGCCTGGCCCGAGCCGCCCCGGAAACCGACGACGCCAACTCGACGTCGATGCCACACGCGTCGATGATTCGGCCGACGAGCTCGATCAGCGGCTCGCCGACATGGGCTCGCAAACGCCGCAGCTCCGCCGATAGCAACGCGAACCGCTGCCTGGCCTCGGTCGAGAACTGTGCCTCACCGGGGTCATCGAGGGCGTCGCTCAACGCCGCGACCTCGACCGGATCCGCGCCGGCCACCGCGGCGGCCAACTCGTCAGCGAGCGAGGCGGCGGCACCCACCTTGTGGCTTGCTGCCGAGCGGCCCCGTGATTGGGAGATGTCCTTGGCGCGTCGGCCCAGCAACGCCAGATCGCGCGGGCCGATCGCCCAGCGGGGGCCGCTGAGCAGATGCAGCAACGCCGCGTTGGCGGTCAGGTCGAGCAGCAGCTGCAACGTAGCGACCACCATGGACACCTCAGGCAGGGCAAGAAGGCCTTTCAGGCCGACGATCTCCACTGGTATGCCGGAGCGGGACAACGTGTCGAACACATCGGCGGCGTGCGCGTTATCTCGGGTGAGCACGCCGATCTCAGACCATCCGGTTCCCTGCTCGTGTGTCTGACTGACCTGCGCGGCCAGCCAGTGCAGCTCTTCGCCGTAGGTCGTGTGCACGATAGCCTGCACGTGTCCGAGCCCGGCATCGGCTCGCGCCGTGAGCCGCTGGACCTGGTCCTGGTCGGCCAACAAAGGCGCGGCCAGTCGGTTGGCCACCTCGAGGATCCGAAGGTCCGAGCGTTGGCTGGTGGTCAGCGGGAAGCGGGCCACCTGGTGTCGGGGCGCCGCCGGGAAGGTGTCGGCGAAGTTCATGATGTTGGACACCGATGCGCCGCGCCACCCGTAGATCGCTTGGTTTGGGTCGCCCACGGCGGTCACGCAATGCCCGCGTCCGCGAGCGCGGTTCGGGCCGGAGAACAACCGGGCCAACAGCTGGGCTTGGGCCACCGAAGTGTCTTGGTATTCGTCAAGCACCACCACCGGAAACCGCTGCCGCTCCAGCCGCCCGACGGCCGGGTGTTCGGTGGCGAGCCGGGCGGCCAATGCGATTTGATCGGAGAAGTCGATGAGCCCGAGGTCGGCTTTCAGCGCGCGGTAGGCCTGCACCAGGTCCAACAACTCCGAACGGCGGGCGATGGCCAGCAGCAGTTTCTCCAGATCGGCCTTCGCTCCCGACCCCAGTTCGGCGATCGCCTGCGCTCGCACCTTCTCATCGAAGACGCGGACCTCGTCGGGGTGCACCAGATGTTCGCTGAGTTGTCCGTCGAGCGCCAGGATGTAGTCGATGGCTGTCTTGGGGTGATCACTGAGCGTATCGACGCGACCCCGATGCCGGGCCACAGCCTGAGCGGCCACCTGGTAGCGACCGGCATCGGCCATCACGCGAAGGTCGGGTTCACAGCCGATCCGGAGGCCGTGCTCGGTTAGGAGGCCAGCGGCATAGGCGTTGTACGTCGTGATGGTGGGTTCGAGAACTTCGTCGTCGGCGTCTCCTGATTCGATGAGCGGCCGACCGATCCCGTCAGGACTCCGGGCGGCCGCCCGGCCGAGACCGGCAACGGCAAGCGCGCGGGTCACTCTCGACCGAAGCTCGGCGGCAGCCTTGGTGGTGAAGGTCAGGCCGAGCACTTGATCCGCGGTCACCAGGCCATTGGCGACCAGAAACAGCACCCGGGCTGCCATCACCGAGGTCTTGCCGGATCCGGCACCGGCGATCACGACCGCGGGGGCGAGCGGTGCCGACACGATCTGCCACTGGGCGTCGCTGAGGGTGAAGGACTCCCGCATCAGCTCCCGTAGCTGCTCCGGGCTCTCGATCTTCGCGTCCGCGTGTCTCACGACAACACCGTCCCAGCGTTCTGGGCCGGACAGAGTGGCGAAAAGTCGCAGCGCTCGCAGTAGCTGCCGGGCCGGGCTGGAAACCTCTCCGCGCCAAGCACGGCAGCCGCGGCCATCAGCTGGTGCTCGATGGGCCGGATCCCCGAGGCGTCGGGAGCCTGGACCTCCTGTCGCTGCACCTTCAGTCGAGCCCCGCGCGCCTCCTGACGCAGTTGCCACAACTCGGCGCCGCCCGAGGTGGTCGACTCGTGCACCTGGGTCATCGCACCCTGCTCGACAGCGAATTGGTACAAGCCGAGTTGGGGATGGTTCGGCAGATCGCTGGCGGGGTACTTGCCGGTCTTCAGGTCGATGACCACTACCCGGCCCGCTCCGTCCAACTCCAGCCGGTCGGCGTACCCCTGGAGGACCACGTCGGTAGCGTCCGGCAGTGTCACCGCAACCCGGAACGGCTGCTCGGTGGCCAGCAATTCCCGGGCGTCCGGACGGCGATGCCAATCGATGAAGCGGTGCAAGGCATCGACCAGCTGGGCCCGCTCGCGATCTTTCGACCACGGGGTCCGAAAGGGCAGGTGACCCCATACCCGGTCCACCTCGGCCAGCAATCGCGCCACCGTGGCCGACGGGTCGGTGAGGTCGATCTCGCCGCGGCCGATCCGGTCCGCGACGGCATGGACGGCATTGCCGAAACCCTGCGCCTGAGTGGCGCTCTGTTCGCCGCCTGCCTCTCTTTCCAAGAACCACCGTGCCGGACATTCATTGATGGCGGTCAGCGCGCTGGCCGAAAACGAAAGGGCGGACTCGGTCGACCGAATGGGCACCGGAGCTGTGCTGAGTGCGCGGGTCCCCCACCAGCTTGCCGGATCAGCCGCCGGGACCGGACGAGCCCGACCGGGCGTTGCCGAACCGTCCGCGGCGGCCAGCGGGCGCCCATCTGCCCCGCCGGGACCGCCGGCGCCGGCGGGTCGGGCCAGGCGCGCAAGCCGGCGTGCGGCGGCCGCACGCAAGGCCTCCGATCGAGTTTCGTCGGC
>JBOFLH010000403.1:0-2702 GCA_051657765.1 Nocardioides sp.
CACGTTTCCGCAGCTCAGGGGCGATTTTCCCGGTCGGGCTGACAGGATTTGAACCTGCGACCCCTTGACCCCCAGGCGGACAAGCTTAGGTAAGACCAAAGAGCAGGCATGAGTTGCCGCGTACGTTGGAGTACTACTAGCGTCCGCAGTCGTCCAGGTGCGTTGTAGCCCACATAGTCACCCGATGGTTAGACCATTTATGGATGCTGGTGCTGGCCGGCTGCCAGGCTAAAGCGCCAGCCGGCGGCATCGAGAGCCGATGCCCGCTCGATCGCAATGGCGCGGCGATCTGCTTTGTTCCGGCTGTCGAGGTGGAAGTCTTGGGCTGTCACTTGGTCGTCGTGCTTCCGGTATAGGGCGCTTGGTTCATCGATGTAGTAACCCTCCCCAGTTGCGTCGAGTGCGAGAAGTAGGCCGGTGTCCTCGCCCGATGGCAGCGCCATCCAGCCGCCCAGACAGAGGAGGGCATGCCGGCGAACGCACAGTGTGGTCGGGTGAACGGGGAGGAGCCACTGACTGTTGCTAGTCCATTGCTCGCGGATGCTATTTCGCGGAATCGACGCTCGGGGCGGGTTGGGGTGAACCCATTCAGACGTGGTGCCGTCAGACGCTAGGTCCAGGACCCGCGTGACGGTCCAGGTTGCTTGCGGGTTTGCTTCGAGTGCGGCGATGTCGCGTGCGAGCGCGCCGGGCAGTAGTTGGTCGTCCGCATCAAGGTTGCGAATGAGGATTCCGTGCGATCGCGCTAATGCAACATTTCGTGTGACGCCCGGTCCACCGGTCGGGCCGCGCCCGACAAATACGCGCGGGTCGTCGGGTGCCCATTGGTTCGGCCAATCAAGCCCGTCAAGCTGGACCAGCCATTCCCAGGCCCACCCATCTGGGAGGGCCTGCGACGTCAATGACCTATATGCCTCGTCGAGGTAGGGAATGCTGGGCGGGTGAACTGGTGTGATGATCGAAATCACATTCACCTCGACCACCTCGGCAATTCGACCGTGTATCGCAGCTCTTGCCGGCTCGCAGGACTGATCAGGTACGCCACTTCAACTACGGCGCCCTCTGTTGAGATGGAGACTTTCTGAATACAGATGAGCGGATCGCCCGGGCTGACATCTAGGTGTTCTGCCTCGTCGACGGTTGGAACGCGTGCAGTAACGGTGTCAACGATGCGATCGACCTCGATTCCGATCGTCGCCAACTGGTGCAGAGTTGCTCCCGGCCAAGGCTCGTTCTGGTCCTCCAGGAGGGCCGGGTTGCCCGCGGCAGTCTCGTAGAGGAGATACGACGTTGCCGTGCCAAACGGCACCCGTGCGCCCTTCTGGCGGGTCGAGTAGACGCGCTCTAGGAGCTTGGTTCCAAGCTGAACATCGAAGTGGGCGGCGAGTTCTGCGGAGGCCTTTGCCGTCCCGTAGCGGGCTGCGAACTCTAGGTCGTCAACTATCAACCCCGTGTCATGTTCAGTCGGCCCGGCCCGCCGTCGCTCATCCTCAGAGGTATGTACGCGGGCCTTCTCCCACGCGTAGCGCTCGGAGGTCCGGATCGAACGAGCGATCGGTACCCGAACGAAGGTGCCGGTTCCGTGAACCTTGTTAACTAGGCCCTCGGTTTCGAGGGCTGCGAGGGCGCTTCGGACTGTGCCCATGGCCACCGCATGCTCTCGGGCGAGATCGGCCTCAGTCGGGAGCTTCTCCCCGGGGGCTAGCTCCCCCCCCATGATCCTGCTGCGGATGTTGGCCGCAATCTTCTCGTACTTAGCCATTGGACGGCCTACGCGCCTTTCAATCCATGTTGCCTCTACCGCGCCGCTTGGTTGGTCAACGCGCTGTCAAGCCCGATCGTAGCGCTGTCTTTTGGAAGACCAGTTGACAGCGGGCAGTTACCTACGCCAGGATCGTTGAAATCTAGAGATCTAGATCTCTGAACTACATGGGAATGAGTGTATCGATGACTGATCCGACTGACGTGGAGTTGGCGGCGATTGAGGCTGAGTGGCCGGTGATTGCTGCTGAGTTGGCGGTGGTGGAGGTGGAGTGCCGGATCGCGGCTGGCCGTGGTGGTGAGCTGGGTGCTCGTGCTCTTCGTCGTGCGGTGGGCCGTCGGTTGGCGGCGTTGACCGCGTGCGCGAACGCCGATGCCGCCGGCCGCACTTCGGCTCCTGGCCGTGATGAGTCTGTTGTCGAGCTTCCCGTTCCTGCCGGTCCCGGTAGTGGCGGGGTTGTGTCGCGCATCGGGTGCGACGCGAACGAATCAATCGAAGGAGCGAACTGATGTTGACGATGCCGTTGTTTCTGGCCGTGTTGTTCGTGGTTGTGGTGGTGGTGAAGGCCAAGAAGAAGGTGCTTGGTCCGGTGCTGCTGGGTGCGGTGTTGGGGTTGACGATGGCCTCGACGGCGTTCGGTCCGCCGTTGACCGGTGGGTTGCAACAGATGACCAGCGCTGTGGTGGCCGCGTTGTCGGAGGCTGCCCAGTCCTCGGGGGGTGGCCAGTGATGGCCGCCACTTCCTCGGCACTGGCTGCGGCGGTGGGGTCTTCGCTGGACACGCCGCACCACATGCCTGCCGTTCTTCCGCCATCGGCGGCGGCGCGGGTGCGTGCGGTGGCTGCTGTGGAGGCCGCGCGGGTACTGCTCCTGGCCGCGGGTGACACTGCGGACGCCCGCTGTGACCGCCGTACCGCGAGCCGGTGCTACGACGCCGCGG
>JBOFLH010000404.1:0-4657 GCA_051657765.1 Nocardioides sp.
CCCCTGGGAGGCGGCCTTCCTCGCCGGCCGCTGCTTCGTGGAGTACCGCCGCAGTGGCGGGACCCGCAGTTCCCCGCTGCCCGACTTTTACATCGCCGCGCACGCTGCGGTCACCGGGAGAACGCTGCTCACTCGCGACTGCCCGCGGCACCGACACGTGCTTCCGGCGCTGCGCGTCATCCACCCCGATTCTGGAACTCGCTGATTTCGGATGAGGCCCGGGCGTCGTCCAGTCTCAGCACCGCCCTACCTTCCCGACCAGCTCCGAAACGGGTTGATCTGCAACACCAGCGGTGGTTCGTCCGCGGGTGATCGTGAGGCGAGATTTGGCATCGCGCCTGCTGGCCGACGTTCCGGCCCCGTAACGCCCAGCCCTGGCCCGAGGCCCCGGCGGGTGATCGACCCCGACATTCGCGCCAAGTGGGCCGGTGTCGTCGAGGCTGGGTCGGTCGGTCCTGCTGAAGGCGCCGACTCGTCGTTGGGTTCGTCCTCATGATCCAGGCTCGAGCGGCCCAGGGGAGGAAGGCGAATCTCGGAAGGCTGGATCGACTCGTTCACCGGCTTCCAGAGTCAGCGCGATGCCAGCGATAGATGCTGACGTAGTCGTCGACTTGCTGGCTCGGCATCCCCGGTACCGTCGGCCTGGTTGCGCCGCGAGGTAGTTGACGCTCGACGTGCGCGGCTTCCCTCGCAGTGACCACCGGGACCGCTAGGCGACAGGCATTCTCGCCAGTTCTGACGAAATCGAGGTCTTCGAATCGGCAGGTCTCGATCACGCGTGACACCCCAACAGACGTCACGATCCCGCCCCACGTCAACATGCGTGATCTGTCGGCGTAGTGAAAGTTGAAGAGCTGCCGAACGTGACCTCCGTGCGCGTCCCTCGCCGCTCGATCCGCAACGGCCTGTAGTACACCCCGCTGCGTCGTGGCCAGGCCCCACCCGCCGAGAGTCTCATCAGTCGTGCCTTGAGGGACGAACTCGCCAAGTTGTTGCTCGAGCTTTTCCGCCCGCGTAGTCCGTGGTCTGGCTGGCTCGGCGTTCACTGTGACGATAAGTACGCTTCCCGGCCGCATCGACCGAGCCACGACATCGACGTCGGTGACGATCCCGCGGGTCAGTTGTTCTGTGTAGTCCAGCCACGCGATGGTCAGGCGTGACCAGTCGATGGTGGGGAGGACGTCGTGCGCGTCGCCCATGGCTACCTTGACGCCGTCGAACGGTGCGTTGAATTCGTATCGCTCTCGCGCCATCGTGTCGCGTTCGATGCTGGTCATCGCGGTGATACCGAGTGTTCGGTGGACGAGATCGAAGTCGATGAATTCGAGAGCACCGAACCCGATGTACTGGTACTGGTCCAACCTCTCGACGAAGGAGAGGCGGGTCAGCGCATGGACGATCATGCGCCGCTGGACAGCCTTCGTAGGGCGAAGCTCGTACTGGAGTGCCATCAGGGGTTCAGTTCGCTAGCGACGTAGTACTCGAAGGTCAACCTGCCGACCTCGGCTGCGCTCGAGGCGCCTAGGTCCTCGTACACCTCCGCGTAGGCGTCCTTGGCGACTGCGTACGTGATGCGCCGTTCTTGGCTCTTGGAGGGTCTCGGCCGGCTTGGCGTCGGCGGCACGACGAGCTTCTCCGACGGCTTCAGGTCCCTGAGGGAGACCTCTTCCGCCGACGCGAACGCCGCATCGAGATCCGTGGGTTCCGTCTCTTCCTCTTGGCGTCGCTCGCGGTCGGTTTTGAGTCGATTGATAGCGGCTTGCACCTCTTTCAAGGCGGTCTTCATTTCCGACTGGACACGGCGGAACACCAGCGAGTCACGGTCGACGGCCGTTTTGGTGGTATTCCACGGGAGAAGTGAGGCGTCGTCGGCGTTCAGATACGCGTAGCCACGGAAGAGGCGGTACTGCGGGTGGTACGCCGCTGCCGGGTCGCCCCACCCGGTGAGGGAGGTCCGGTCAGCGCTGACGAGCAGGCGGTCGTTGCAAAACAGATACCAGCCCGCCTCCCCCGGCTCAGGGAAGTTCTCCGCATCGCCATCGTCGAGCGGCTCCTCGGAGCCCCGTCCTCCCGCCGGACGTACGGTTCCAGCCATGACGACTGCCTCGACTTCGCCCCCATCGACCGTGATGGTCATCTTCCGGTGAATGGGCTTGATCAGATCGGATGACTGCAGCACCAGCCGGGTCGGCGCCAGCGTCTCGGCGTTGAGCTTGATCTCCAACCCGGCTTGGATGGCCTCCTGATGTCGCACCCGAAGCTCGTTTGCGAGGTTCTTCATCGTCAAGGGTGATGCGAAGTCGTCGCTGACGCTGGGATGCAGATTCGTGATCTCGATGGTCGTCCCACCGAACTCGGTTGGGCCGAGTTGGTAGTCGCTGCGAGCGTCGGTCAGCGTGAAAATCCACTCCGGGTCACGGGCCCACTCATCGACATCGACGTCGAGCATGAACTGTGACGCAAGTAGATGGTCGCTTCCGTCGTTTCCCGCAAATGTGGACTCGACGCAGAAGTGGCCACCGATTTTGAACATGGCACGCTTCATCCCGATCCCGAACTGTCCGACCGAGCGCTTCGTGCCCTTGAAGTTGGCCGACCGGCCGAACCGGAACGCGTACGCTCTGGCAAGGCCCAACTCGATCCCGCCGGAGTTGTCTTCGATACGGCACTTCTCGGCATCGACGGTGATGTGCACCCAGTGCTCGGCCAGGCTTGCGCCCTGAGGCTTGAGAGCGCGCGCGCCATCGACGCTGTTGTCCACCAGGTCGACCAGGGCCGGCAGGAGTTCGATGTCCTTGACGAGCATCTCAATGAAGAAGCGCTTCTCGGCACCTGCATCAACCCGAAGGTCGTCCCCGCCCGTAGTCATAGCGCCATCCTGCACCACCATGTGTCGGGCTGCCACAGGGTGGCCGTACTGTGGCGCTGTCGTAGTGTCTCGCGAAGGAGGTCAGGAAGTGTGCGATCGTCCTCCCGTGACAGAGCACCGAACCCGGCCGACCGTGATCGATCTGTACGCAGGTGCAGGGGGCCTCAGTTTGGGCATGGAGCAGGCTGGGTTCGACGTGCTGGTTGCAGCGGAACTCGATCCGGTGCACGCCCTCGTGCACCGCTACAACTTCCCGCGCTGCGAGATCGTGTGCGACGACCTGTCGATGGTTACCGGTCGCCAACTCCTATCCAGGGCTGCCAGGGGGTGGGCACTCCACCATCCTGGGTCGCGGTTCTTGGGCACCGTGGACGCTGTCGTGGGAGGGCCGCCGTGTCAAGGATTCTCTGTGGGAGGAATACGCGATCCTAACGACGCGCGTAACGACCAGTTGCTGCACTTCGTACGCCTCGTGACCGAGATCCGACCCAGCGTCTTCTGCCTAGAGAACGTCGCCGGGTTGCTCGAGTCGACGTTCGACGACGTCCGAGGTGCGGCGCTCAGTTTGCTCGAGGAAGCCGGTTACAGCCTGTCTGGGGCGGAGAGTTGGGTTGACGCACAAGATTTCGGTGTGCCTCAGACTCGCCGGCGAGTACTCGTCCTTGGGGCACTCGGCGACCAGGGTCCGCCGCAGTTGCGGCCATCGAGCAGCAGTCCCAAGGTCGCGGACGCACTCATGGGGTTGCCTGATCCGGCACTTTACCGAGCCCTTCTTGACAACGATGAGGCCGCTTGGGCCGAGGGGGAGCGACCCGTTCGGGTGGCCGAGATCGGTCGCTATGCCGCCACTCTTGCGGGACTGCGCCGGGACCGTGACGACTACAGCCATCCTCGGAGTTGGGCGCCTGGATTGATTACCGGGTCTCGTCGCACGGCCCATCACGAACGGACCGTGCAGCGGTTCGCAAGGACAAGTCAGGGAGCCGTCGAAAAGAGCAGCCGCCTGTACCGCCTTGACCCTGGCGCGGTGGCCCACACCTTGAGAGCAGGAACTGGGTCGGATCGTGGCTCCCATACGTCGCCCAGGCCGATTCACCCGGTCAAGAACCGGGTAGTTACTGTGCGGGAAGCGGCTCGACTCCACGGCTACCCCGACTGGTTCAGGTTTCACACGACCAACTGGCACGGGCACCGCCAGATCGGCAACAGCGTCCCGCCTCCGCTTGGCCGCGCTGCAGGCGAAGCCCTCCTGGCTGCGCTAGTCCGGGCTCCCGTTGCGCCTGGCGACCGTGTGGCCTTGGGTGACCCCAAGTGGCTACGTATGCCCATGAGGGAGGCTCGAGACGCTCTTGCCGGATGTATGTCCAGCGCGTAGTCCCGAGGAAGCGGCATCCTGAGTGAGCCAGCCCGTCCGGCTCATCGAGCAGCGTGATGTCGACCCAACCATCGGCGTGGATCACGAGGCTGGCCTCCGCAGCCGCGCGCAACACGTCCTCCGGCAGGTCACGTGCCCGCGCCGAGGACGTGGCGGCAGTGCGGCGGACGTGGTGTCGAGTTACGCCACAACGCCACCTTGCCGTCGTGTGCAATCGACGGTTCAGCCGTGGTGTGGTGACGCCAGGACCTGGTGGGGCGCTCCTGACTCCGTCGAGGCCCGGGGGAGCGAGAGGAGCAGCTGGCGGATCCCGCCCGCGTCGACCGGGGTCACCACGACTCGGTAGACCGGTTCCAGCACCTCGGGCGTCAGCACCTCCTGCGGCGGGCCGGTCGCGACGACCAGACCACCGT
>JBOFLH010000405.1:0-2061 GCA_051657765.1 Nocardioides sp.
CTCGCTCGGGCCTCGACGCACTTCAAGGTGTCGGGCTGGAACACGTGTGGACGGCCGGTCCGCATTGGTCGCCTAGCCCCCGTTGGTCGCCTAGCCCGGGTGCAAGCTATGCCGGGCTTGGGAGCGATGGTCGCCAGCCGGTTGCGTACGCCGGGCCGCGCCCGTCGCGACGTACCGGCGACGAATGGAAGGCACTGGGCATCGGCGACCGGCCCGTCGTCGGAGTACTCGACACCGGCTGCGGCGACCATCCTTGGTTCTCCTACCTTGACAGATCAGGCAATCAGGTTCACGTTGTCGATTGCGAGAAGCGCCTAGACAACAAGCCGATCGGTTTCGCGGCGGTTCCTCCGGCTGATCCTGAAGTGGGCGGCGATCATGAGGCGCCACTTCAAGGCAGGATCGACATGGCCTCGGGTCACGGCACTTTCATCTGCGGACTGATCCACCAGTTATGTCCGGACGCCGATATCCTGGCATGGCGGGCCGTGCACTCGAGCGGTTTCATTCTTGAGAGCGATGTCGCCGAGGCACTTGTTGCGATTGCCGAGCTTTCGCGTCGGTACGCCGCCGGAGAGCCCGGGGGTCAGCGCATCGATGTTCTCAACCTCTCGATGGGCTACTACCACGAAACCAGCGACGACGCGCTGTCGGTAGGAGTGATCCGGCGGGCCATCGAGTTGCTGGCGCGATCAGGGGTCTCAGTGGTGTGCTCGGCGGGCAATTCGGCAACAGCGAGAGAGTACTTCCCAGCCGCAGCTGCGGGGAAGGTCAATGCCAAGGGTGTGTTCGCGCCCATGTGCGCGGTCGGTGCGCTCAATCCCAACCAGACCTCGGTAGCCTCCTTCAGTAACACCGGAGACTGGGTGACTCACTACGAGCGAGGCGCAGTGATCATGAGCACACTCCCGGCGTTCGAAGGCGGATTGCTACCGATAGCCAGAACCGACTCTCCGTGGGGCTTGCGCGAGGAACTCGATCCCGACAACTTCACTACTGGTGTGGATCCGTCACGTCGTAGTGGAGGGTTCGCGCTTTGGAGCGGCACCTCGTTCGCGGCTCCGGTGCTGGCGGGCCGTGTCGCCGCCGCATTGATCGATGAGCAAGCAGAACATGGCGATGACCTCGCAGGCCGGGTCAAGAGAGTCGAGCAAGCCGTCGCTACGGTGAGTAAACCTGCTCCCTAAGGCTGCTACGCGGTAGTCCGTGCGCGATGATTGGTAGGTGCTGTCTGCATCTGAACTTCAGTCGCGTGGTTTCGACGAAATCGCCAGCGGCCGTTTCGCGCAAGGTCGTCGACTCAGCCTTCTCGCGTTGCGCCGCAATCCTGACCCGGACACACAGGCCGAGGCACTGTTGCAGGTGGCGATGGTCGAGGCAGAGACAAGTGGCCTTAGTCACGGACTAGCGCTCTGCTATGAAGCTCGGGCTTTGGAGGGTGTATCGGAGAAGGTTCGCGGACATATTCACTCCCGGCTCGGTCTCTTGGCAATGCGGTCTGGAGACTGGGGCGGAGCCATGGAGCAATTCGCCGTAGCCGAGCCGCTGCTGCAAGCCGACGCTGGCGCGCTAGCTGGGTTACTAATAAATCGTGGCTACATGTGCATTCAGTCTCGGAACCTCCGCATTGCTGTCGATGATTTTCGACGTGCCGGCGATCTTGCAGGCAATGACGTTGATCGCGCGTCGGCTGCTCATAACCTTGGCTATGTCGAGTTCCTCCGAGGAAATTACGCGGCCGCGCTGCGGTTCATGAATGACGCTGCACCTGTTCTTGACCCGACCTCCGTGCCACGGCGGGCAGTGAATCAGACGGATCGAGCGGAGGTTCTCTCAGCATGTGGCCTGCAAGATCAGGCGGCTAGATCACTAGAAGATGCGGCTCAGGCTTTCGCTGAGCAGGGCCTTAGGCAGTCCCAGGCCGAAGCCGAGCTCGCCAGAGCACGAGTGCTCCAACGTCGTGATCCGGTCGCTGCTGGCGCAGTTGCGCGCAAGGCGGCTCGGCGCTTCCGGTCGCGGGGGAGTGAGGACTGGGCGCTGCGGGCGGAAGTGGTCGTCCTC
>JBOFLH010000406.1:0-2906 GCA_051657765.1 Nocardioides sp.
CCCCCCACCCCCCACTAGGACTCTGTGGCCGACGACTTTGCCCGCGGGCTTACCTCATGGCGCCAGTCGGCTTGTAGCTGAGGCCGGGGAAGATCGCCGACTGCCGCCCCGAGGCCTCCCGGAGCCGAGCCTGCATGACTTCCCACACCACGCTGCGATAGTCGTTGTACTTGCGGACGTCGCCATCTTCGAGAGAGCTGAGGCCCTGCCATACGCCGCTGACCTTGCCGCCGTTGACGCCGGCGCCCAGCAGTAACATCGCGGACCCATAGCCGTGATCGGTACCGGCGCCGGCGCCGGTACCGTTCTGGGCCACCCGACGACCGAATTCGGTCATCGTGATCACAGTAACCTTGCCGGCATCGGGGCCGAGATCCTCAAAGAAGCGGGCTAGGGATCGAGCTAGGTGGTCGACCTGGAGGTTCATCAGACCGTTCTTGTCACTAGGGGTGCCCTGCGCTTCGTGGGTATCCCAGTTGCCATAGTCGATCGTGATGACTCGCGCGCCGATATCGGCCTTGGTGGTGGCCGCGGTGTTGGCCAACACGTACCGCAGGCCACCTTCCGGATAGGTCTGGGCGATCTTTTCGATGTCGGTGCCGGCCAGCTTCCGCTGCCGCTTCGTCACCGCGATCGCCCGTCGGACGCTCTTGTTCAGTTCCCCCTTCCCTTTCCACACTTTCTTGAGCGCACGGTTGGGCCGTTGATCGCCGTACAACGTTGGCAGGTTGAGGCTGCCAACCGAGCCGATCGCCAGTGACGGTGAGTCGCCGGCCAGTTGGACCGGAATCAGCGAGGTGCCGAACTGGAGGTGTTGTTCGGGTAACGCGTCGGCGGGAATCATCCGATTGATCCAACCGCGGCGCTCGGTGGAACCCGGATCGGCATCCTCCATCTCGAAAGTGGCTTCGAAGTGGCTCCGGTTCGGGTTAGGCAGAGCCACGCCGTGCACCGCACCGAAGGCCCCTGCACTCCACATGGGCAGTAAGGGAGCAAAACCTGGGTGCAATCCGAAACGAGTGTCACCGCCGACGAGTCGGTCGGCGGGAATCACCAGATCGGGACGAGCCTTCTTGAGGACATCGTGATCGGCGCCTCTGGGGACGATCAGCGACAAGCCATCGGCGCCGCCCCGCAGCGACAGCACCACCACCACACTGCCCCCAGGCGCCCCGTAGGCGACCTGACGATAGGCGTCGCCGAACATGGTGCTGGCGGCGAGCGCGCCGGTGCTGGCCGCCACCGTTCCTAACAGGCGGCGCCGGGACAAGGTGAAGTCCGGACAGCCACAGGTCTGAAGATCGTCCGCCGGCTCAGTGGGCGTCAGCGTTTCGATGGTCATGGTCGCTCCTCAGCGAATCATCTGGGCGGGGGAGTCGAGCAAGGTCGCCAGGATCTTCTGCACCACTGCCTCGGTCATCTGGTCGGCGGTGACCATGGTCTTGAGCGGTATGCCGGTTCGGATAGCGACTGCCTTGCGCACGGCCTTCTTTGCTTTGCGGCCGTGCAGCTTCTTGCTGGCGTAGTTGATCACCTTCTTGAACTTCTTCGGCAGCACCGCCGGTAGCCAGTAGGTGTGCTCCTTGTAAGTTACGCCGGCGCGGTAAGAGCCGGCCGCCAACGAACGGTGCATGCTCATTGCGTTGAGTACACGCCCGGGCGTGCTCCACGTCGGGTTGGTCTCGGGGTATCCATCCGGCCCGGCCCAGTCATACGGTCCCATGCCGTTGGATTCGGTGGCGTACAGCACAACATTAGCGAACGAACCGTCACCGGTCGGCCGGTCTACCTTCGGCGCCAGCGCGCGAATGGTAGCCATACAATCGTCCATCGGGGTGCGTACCTTGCTGCGCTTGGACTTCATGAACTCTGGGTGCTGCACCAGCGCCCGGAGTGTGGGTTTGATCTTGGTGTTGTGTCGGGTATAGGCGCGGGCCACGGTACGCACCAGGTCACGGGACGGCTCGTCGCTCACGAAGCGAACGCAGAGCCGGCGGGCGATCCGCCGAGCGGTCGCTGGATGGTGCGCTAGGTATTTCAGGTATGCCTTGGTGGCCGGACGACCGTTGGGGTTGCGGTTGGCGTGGACGAAGTCCATCACCTTGATCTTGCCGACGTAGTGAACCTCTGGGTTGTAGCGTCGATCCACGCTTGGGTAGAAGACGACTTGATAGCCGGTCAGCAACCGTGCCGAGTTCTTCACATCACGCTCGCTGTAGTTGCCGACGCCGACGGTGTGCAGTTCTAGCACCTCGCGCCCGAGGTTCTCGTTGGGGGCGTCCTTGGTCGATGTTGCGTTGTCCAGGAACAAGCCCATGGCTGGGTGAGTGACAGCGGCATACAACATCTTGTCGAAGCGCTTCAGCGCGTACTTGCGGATCATCCGGTCATAGGCCTCACGATGCAGACCCGCGTCGTTGCTCTGGATGGGCACGTGCAACAGATTGGACCAGAATTCCACCATGAGTTCATGAAGCTGGTGCTTGCTGTGCACGCGGCGATGTATCGTCCACCGGCCCAGGTCACGAAAGGCACTAAACTTCTCGCCTTTGAGGAGTTGGTCAGGGGTGAGCTCGAGCACCGGATACCAGTCACGCATGCCGTCGGCCTTGCGGTCCTTAATCTTCTTGGGCCTTAGCTGTTGTTCGAACCAGGCGGCGCCCCCACCGGCCTTCTTGATCTGCTTGGCCAGCTTGCGGTTGATTCCGTAGCTGAACCGGCTAGCGTAGTGGCGGTCCCGACGGCTGAGAGTGACTGGTCGCGGCATACGTGTGGATTCTCCCTTGGCAGAGCGAGCACACAGCATACTTGCCGGGCGCCTATCAAAATGACGGTTCCCCCCGGAGACCGAGCTACAAAACTAGCGAAGTGAAGCGGAGATCGACACCACGGAAGCACGTCGTTAG
>JBOFLH010000407.1:0-4779 GCA_051657765.1 Nocardioides sp.
AACACCACCCGCCTGCACTCCTCGATCGGACACCTGCCCCCGATTGAGTTCGAACACCATCAACGGCAGGCTACAACCGTGACGGCCATCCCGGACGTCGCGTAACAACCAACCCTCCGGGAGACTCAGGGCGGTTCACACCTGAGGCGCACCTGGTGAAGCTGGGCACAATGGGCGAGTACGGGACGCCGAACATCGACATCGAGGAGGGGTTCCTCGAAGTCACCCACAAAGGCCGCACCGACGTTCTTCCGTTCCCGAAGCAGCCCAACTCCTTCTACCATTTGTCAAAAGTTCACGACTCCCATAACGTCATGTTCTGCTGCCGAGTCTGGGGTGTCCGCGCGACCGACCTAAACCAGGGCATCGTCTACGGAACGGTCACCGACCAGACGTTGCTCGACCCGGAGTTGCCCACGCGCTACGACTACGATCACATCTACGGCACTGCCCTGAACCGGTTCTGCGTCCAGGCGGCTCTGGGGCAAGCGATCAGCATGTACGGCAAGGGCGGACAGACCCGTGGCTATATAGATATCCGCGATACGATGCGATGCATCGAACTGGCCATCCTCAATCCGCCAGCTGCAGGCGAGTACCGGGTGTTTAACCAGATCACCGAACAGTTCACCATCACTGACATTGCCGGCAAGGTCGCCCAGGTCGCAAGGAAACGGGGACTACCCGCCAAGGTCGAGCATCTGCCGAACCCCCGCGTTGAGGCCGAGGAGCACTACTACCGCGCCGTTCATACTCGCCTCGAAGAGCTCGGTCTTCGTCCACACCTCCTTGGTGAAGACGCGATCGACGCCCTCCTGGATCAGGCATCCCGCCACAAGGACCGGGTCGAGCCGACGATGCTCGAGCCGCGGGTGCAGTGGCGAAGGCAGCACAATCCGGTGCGGTCAGACCCGTGATCGGCGCAGTCGTCCCGGTCCACAACCGCCGGGGCAACCTCGCCCTACTCCTCACCTCCCTAGAACAGCAGACCAACACAGACTTCCACCTAGTGGTCGCCGATGACGGGTCCACCGATGGGACCCGCGATCTGGTCGAGGCCCGCGCACGCGGCCCGATCTGGTGCGACCGACTGAGTTGGGTCGGCTGCGGACCGAACCAGGGCGTCCGAACGGGACGCGCCCGCAACATCGGCGCGGCGAACCTGGACCCGGGCACACAACTCCTGGTGATGCTGGACAGCGATCTGGTTCTCCAGCCCACCGCGATGGACCGTTTCGCCGACGTTCACGCACAGCACCCGAGCCGGGTCCTGCTTGGCCTCGTCGAATGGCTTCCACCCCTCGAAGCCGACGCGATCCAGACCGCACTCGTCGCGCGCGACATCGATGGTCTGCGGGCCCAGGTCCCGCAGACCCAACCCGAGCGCCTTGGCGGGACCTTCACCGGACCGGAGTTACGCGCAGGCCTCACGCGGCTCGATCCGGACCAAGAGCTGCCGCTGCGCCCGGAGTGGGCCCTGCCGCTGAACTCCGCCTGGCCGGTCGATCTGTACTGGCAGGTCGGCGGCTTCGACGAGACCATGAACGGCTACGGCTACCAGGACATGGAGTTCGGCGCCCGCGCAGCCAAGGCCGGCGCCAAATGCCTTGCCCGCCCCGATCTCTGGGCGCTGCACGTATGGCACTCCAAACCACCCAAGGCAATGGTCGAGAACCAACGCAACCTCGGCTACTACTTACGCCGCCACGGGTCGAACAAGGTTATCGAGACCGACATTGACTGGACCCTGTGGTGGCATTACCACGCCGACCTCGGCGGAACCGTCGCTCAAGTCGGAGAGTTCTTGTGGGCCGTCAGCGGGGACCGGCAGCACCGCCTCTTTCTGCCGGACCCTACGTGGCTCATCGATCTCGGGCACTGCCCACACGCAGCCCAACAGAACGCTCTGGAGGGCCTCCAAGCAATCACCGACCACGGGACCGCCGCCAAGTGACGAGTTGAGCACGGAGCGGCCGTTCAGCTTCGTGACAGGTCGGCAAGTTCGTCGATCAAAGACAAAAGTGAGCTGGCTGACTGCTGTGCAGTGAACCGACTACGCCAGGTCCGCTCGGCAGCTCCCGCAAGGCGCTCGGCGAGGGCTCTGTCACGGATGAGCTGGTCGACCGCGTCGGCCATGGCATCAGGATCCTCTGGCGGCACGATCAACCCATTCACACCCTGCTCGACGATGTCGACCGGTCCGCCACATCGGGTCACCACCACCGGAACACCCACCGCCATCGCCTCGACGATGGCCAGGCCAAATCCCTCCTCGCGGGACGCACAGATCAGCAGGTCAAGTTCGGCGAGCAAAGCGGGTACGTCCTCGCGGTGGTCGGTGAACCTCGTACGATCGGTCACCCCGAGCTCATCGGCAAGCGCCTCAACCTCCCCGCCATACTCGGGCCAGGTCGGTGACCGCCGTTGCCCGATCAGCCACAGCTCTGCGGTCGTGCCACGACCCTCCAGGACTCGCAGCATTCTGACCGCGAGGTCTTGGCCCTTCCATGGTTCGATCCGGCCAACCACCCCGATCCGTGCTCGGCTGCCGGAGCCACCGGCCCTCGAGGTTCGCGACGGTGACTCACCGACGCCGGGATGAACCACGCGCGTCGATCGCTCAGGGTACAGCTCACGTTGGCGCTGCTGCACCGCATGGGACACACACATCACGACGTCGGTCGGTTGCGATGAGGCTTCCCGGTGCAGCCAGAAAGTACTAGGCATGACGTGCTGCACCCAAGCCGCCCGCCCGGGCCGACCGGCAATGACGTGGGCCTCAGCGCCGTAGATCTGTGCACGTGGCGACCAGAACACCGTGACATCCGGTGCGTGCCGAGTCAGCACATCGGCGAGTGGCGCCACCAAGTGGGTCGGAGATCCACCCGCGGCTTCTGCGGCCGGAAGAACCTCGGTCGCCCAACCGCTCGCCTGCGCGTGCCGCACCAGGTGGCCATCCGACTCAAAGACGATAGTGGGCTGATCAAGAACGGCTCCGAGGTGGGGCAGGACCTGCTCAAGCCAGACGTCGCCACCGCCGGTACGCTGGGCTGACGGCACAACGAGGACAACCCGCGGTTCGGCATCGCCACCGGTCATGGGTCCACCGGTTCGAAGACTTCCGCGAGGGCCGGCGGCCAATCCCGACCACTGTGACTGTACGCGAGCCGAAAGTGCTCGTAGTCGCGGCGTGCCAATGCCGCTCGGTACAGTTTTGGGTAGTGTGGGCCAACCTGCGTGCGATGGCTGTGCAGCGCTGCTGTTTTCACGTCGTGAACCGCAGCGATGTCGACGACGTGTGTGACTGTCGCATCCGGACGGACATAGTTGACCGTCGTCGCGTCGCGACCGTCGAAGGGGTGCGGGAGACCTGCACGCAGATCCTCCTTGACGAACCGGTCCAAGGCCGAGCGCGGAAACACCGGATAGAAGACCCGACCGATCTCCCAAGCAGGCCCCAACTCCGCGAATACGTGCGACTCGCCCGCTGCCGCCACGCCGAGCATGGTGACCCGGTGGGCGTGAATATGGTCGGAATGACCAGTGCATCCGAACGGGTCGTAACTGATCACCACGTGCGGTCGAAACGCCCGCAGGACACCGACGAGCTGACCGACGAGCACGTCGATCGGCTGGGACCAAAACGCAGCCGGTGCCTGGTTGTGCGGCGAACCCAGCATCCCCGAATCGTGGTATCCGAGCCGGTCGACCCTTCCGATGCCGAGCACATCGGCGGCCGCTGCCAGCTCGGATGCCCGGAGGTCAGCCAGAGCGTCCGGTAGCAGCTTCAGCCCGAGGTCGGGGTTCACTGGCCCGTACCGGCCGTCGGTACAGGTCACCAGGCGAGTACTGACGCCAGATCGTGAGCATCGGGCCAGAAGGCCACCTGTCGTTATCGACTCGTCATCCGGATGCGCGTGTACCGCCAACAGGCGCGACTCCGAGCCACTCCTCGTGTCTGTCATCATCTACCTCCAAACCCGACCCGGCACGGAGGTAGTGTCCGACATGTCCCGCCGCGCAGGTGACGCCACCCCTCCAGACGCCACGCTCTCGCAAGGTCACTTCGACAACCTCTACGCACAGAGCGCTGATCCCTGGAATCTCGCAACCGCGTGGTACGAGCGACGAAAATACGCGATCACCGTCGCGTCTTTGCCCCGTGAGCGCTATCGCAGCGCATACGAGCCAGGCTGTTCGATCGGCGAGCTGACTCGCCTGCTGGCGCCTCGCTGCGACCGACTCCTGGCGGTCGACTTCTCCCCGGCGGCGGTCGCTCAAGCGCAGACGGTCGTTCGGCACCTTTCCCACGTACGTGTGGAACGAGCCGCTGTCCCCGAGAACCTTCCCGATGCTACCTACGACCTCATCGTGCTCAGCGAGATTCTCTACTACTTCGCCGAAGATGACCTCCGCAAGGCCATCGCAGGGCTCGTGAAACGTCTCGAGCCTGACGGTGACCTCGTCGCTGTCCACCACCGCGCGAGCGACCGTTGCTATGGCTACGATGGTTTCAACGTTCACCAAGCCCTCACACAGCGGGCCGAGCTGGTCAGCATGATCCACCATGAAGACGAGGACTTCGTACTTGACGTCCATCGGAAGTCGGCCTGAAACACCGTCACGTGGTGATGGTGGCCGCGTTGCCTCGACGATATGGCACGTCCGACCGCGGCACTTCTCCGAGCCGACGCGGTTCTGCCGGGGGCATCTCGACGGATGGCGCCACCCTGCGCCCTCGTGGGGAGCCCGGTCGGGGTGATGACACCGACCGGGCTC
>JBOFLH010000408.1:0-1947 GCA_051657765.1 Nocardioides sp.
TGGGCCAATCTCCTGCCGAGGTCCAGGTGCGTCTGAGAAAGGCGCGACAATCCGTGCGGAGATTGCGAGCGCGAATCAAGCAACGCGATGCGACGCTCGCCAAACAGTCAGCCGAGCTGACCGCCTTACGATCTTTCACCTTGAACGTCTTTCCTGCGCAAGTGATCCCCGCGGCGTTGACCGACGCCGTCGACCGGCTTCGTCGGGAGCACCTGACGTTTTTGACGACACCACAACTTCACTCGTTGGTTCAGTGTGTGCTCGAAGCCGAAGCCGCCGTTCGTCCGGGCATCATCGTCGAAGCAGGCACCGCGCGTGGCGGTTCGGCCATTGCCATGGCGTTGGCCAAGGATCCCGCGCGCCCGATGAAGGTGTATGACGTCTTCGGAGTTATTCCGCCGCCGACGGCGCTGGACGGGGCCGCGGTCGCGGCTAGGTACGCGGCGATTCTGGCGGGTGAAAGCGCTGGCCCCGGAGGGGACGGCCAGTACTACGGCTACCGTGACGATCTGCTGAGCGAGGTGAAGAATTCTTTCTCAGCTCACGGGGTCCCGGTCGATCACAATTGCGTGGAGCTCGTTCCCGGGTTGTTTCAAGACACGATCGCTGGCGACGAACCCATCGCGTTGGCACACATCGATGGCGACTGGTACGAGTCGACGATGACGTGCTTGGTTGAGTTCGGGCCGCGGATCGTCGAGGGCGGGCGCATCGTGATCGACGACTACTTCACCTGGGCAGGCTGTCGCGCGGCGGTCGACGAATTCGTCGCCACTCACGATGAGTTCGAGGTGGAGATGCGAGCGAAGGTTCACTTGGTCCGACGAGGCTCTGGCTAGCGAGTGGCGCCGGTTGGGCGCGTCACCTGTTTGGGCTCTGGCCGTGTGGTCCGCCAGGCCGTGGTCGGCTAGTGGCGCGATTCAGGAGTTGGGGCCGATCAACGTTAGATTTCTCCGCATGCCCTTACCCAAACTGCCCTGGGGCGTCGCCTCGCACCGGGTGACCCGTCGCACGGCTCCATCTGCTCCGCCGGCCGGCTCGGACTCGTCGGCTGACCAAGCCGGTACTGGTCGTACAGACGGTGGCGCAACGGCGAATCCCAGCGTCAAACAGATGCCGGCGCGCACCTACGCCCGATTGGTGCGTCTGGTGCTCGGGCGTGAGGCAATTGACGATCCCGATCAGGCGGGGTTCAATCCCGCTGAGACTCGTGAGGTTCTCGCCAAGATCGACCAGGACCGCGTCGCGGCTCGGTTCATCAGATTGGTCGCCACTGGTGTTCCTCTGGATGTCGCGCAGACCGATGTTGTCCGGGAGCTCAGCAAGGCTGCTGTGACCCGTCATCTGGCACGCGCCTTCATCCAGGGCATGCAACAAGTTCCCGAAGGTCACACGATGCGTGCGATTGGGTTCGGTCAGATTCTTCATGCGATGGCTGAGTTCGATCGGGCGTGGGCCTACTTCGACGGGATCGATCGGGTCAAGCTCGCGCACTTGGTCCCTCTCGAAGCAATTACCTCGGCCTTGTCCGTCCGGACGCCAGAGGCGACCGAAGCCGCGCTGGAGGTGGCGGGCCTTCTCAAGGACCACCAACCGGCGACGCTTCTGGGTGTTGCGGGCCGACTGGTGTCGACTGGGCATACCGACCTGGCTCGTGACATGGTCGAGCCGTTGCGTGGCCGTCGAGACCTCGAAGAGGCGGACGCCGCGTGCCTGCGGAACCTCGTGCGGTGGACCCATCCAGCCTCGATTGAGGCTGCTCCTCAGAACGCGATTGCGATTGGTGTCCTTGACTATCATCAACCCGAATTCGAGCGGGCGTCGGCGAACGTCGGCGACTACGTCCAGACCCTAGCGATGCTGGGCAATCTGGTCCGATTCCAGGAGGCTAGGTTCACCGGATCGGATGGGCTCGGTGACTTGGCTGCGGAACTGCAACAGCGTGTT
>JBOFLH010000409.1:0-5896 GCA_051657765.1 Nocardioides sp.
ATCAGCCACACCAAGCGCCGGCCTGACATCTCGGCTCTCCTCGTCGCAGACCACGGCGCAAGAGGTCGTACGTCGAGCTGTCGTGCAGGGCACCTTCCGCGGCCTACGCATCGGCGACACCGACCTCAGGCTATCCATCGAGGATCAGGAACAACAGACACGTCCGAAGCCCGCCACGACGAGTGCCGAACTCGCCGGCCGCATCACCAAGCTCGCAAAGCAACGACGCGCGGTGCGCGTCTGCGACCTAAATCGAGGAGATGTCGTCGAGCTCCGCATCAACCTCAGCGCGGAGCAGTCCTACCAGATCACTGCCGCTGTCACGTCAATGCTCGACCTTCTCAAAGGACGTTCAGCGAAGTTTGGAGTCGCTGAGTCCGCCCTAGCTGACGCAGAAATGATCTCCGAGCTTCTACGACGTCTCCTAGTGGACCTGGTACCCATCGCGGCTTGCGTCACCAGTCATCGCCATGTCGTGATCAACGACGTGCGTTGGGTTGTCGACGCGACTCTGATCGCGCCAGGGAGCCCGCTTGACTCTGAGGCCGAGGATGTGACCCTAGTCGGGGTGACCGAGCTTCCGTTGTACTGGAAGGACGTACGGCGAGTGCTCTTTGACGGCTCGTCGTACTCGGCCTATGTGCGGCTGGCCAAACCCGGCATGCGGACTTCCTGGTCTCCGGTCAAGCTCGCGAACCTATTCGATCGCCTTATCCCCGGGCTCGGGGACCAATTGCGGGGGCTGGCCCGGCTCTTCAATCCCACCAGCACCGTCGATGACGGTCACCAGTGGGTGTCGGTGCCGGATATCCTGTGTGCGAAAGGGCTCATCCCGTTCGGCAGGCAGCTTGGCTTGCATATCGGCCACCCGATCGATGAGACGGCACTCGAGTCCGTTGCCGGCAACGCCGCCCGACGTGTCGTGAGTGTCGAAGATCTCAATGATATCGGTGTCGTGCGCACTGTCTTCGACGAGGTCGTCCGCTCGGTAGCCGGGGACGAACTGGTCGACCGGGAGTTTGTTCGACAACTCCGCGAAACTCACCAGTCGCTCGCGCGGACGACAGTTGAACTGGACCTTGCGAATCAGACCAAAGCAGAACCGGAGGAGGAAGAACCGGCACATCTGCTGGAGGTCGAGTTTGTCGCGATCTACTGGTGATCGCGGGCCACCAGCGTGGGACGCCTGTGGGACAGCGAGCCGTATGTGGCCGTGTTTTACCGGACCTGGCCGGACGTAGCGAGGGCTAGAGCTAGGACCTGTTTCCGCTGGTCAGAGCCCGTTTCGGCGTGGTACCCCCGGCAGGATTCGAACCTGCGCTCCCGCCTCCGGAGGGCGGTGCTCTATCCCCTGAGCTACGGGGGCTCAGCAACTGCTGGGCCTGATGGGTTTGCCTGATGGTCGGGCGTGATTGGCTGTCGTAGTGCGGAGTTGACCTTACCGCCGTCGCGCGCCCAGGGCGAAACCGGCCCGAAGCCGGCCCGAAGCCGGCCCAGCGCTCGGCCTGTGCCTGCCCCCTGTTCGGTCACGGTTCGGCCGGCACCGTCCAGTGGCGGGATAACGATTCGAGGGGTGGGTCGGCGCGCGGATAGGCTTGGTTAGTGACTCCCGAGCAACTGTCCGAGGCAATAGGCGCCGCCGTGCGCTCGCTGGTCGACGAGGGTTCGCTGACCCTTCCGGAAGGACTGCCGGGTGCGGTGACCATCGAGCGGCCCCGCGACAAGGCCCATGGTGACTACGCCACCAATGTGGCCCTTCAGCTGGCCAAGAAGGCGGGCACCACCCCCCGCTCGCTCGCGGAGCTGGTCGCCGAGAAGGTGCGTGCGGAACCCGGCGTGGCGGCCGTCGATATCGCGGGGCCCGGCTTCTTGAACATCACCGTCGAGGCGGGGGCGCAAGGCGCGCTGGCCGCCGAGATTGTGGCCGCCGGCGCGGCCTACGGTTCCTCCCGCCTGCTGGCGGGCGAACGTGTCAATCTGGAGTTCGTCTCCGCCAATCCCACTGGGCCCCTGCACCTGGGCGGAACTCGTTGGGCGGCCGTGGGTGATGCGCTGGGTCGCATCCTCAGCCGGTGCGGCGCGGAGGTCACCCGGGAGTACTACTTCAACGACCACGGCGCGCAGATCGACCGGTTCGCGCGGTCCCTGCTGGCGGCCGCGCACGGTCGCGACGTGCCCGAGGACGGGTACGGCGGCCAATACATCGCCGACATCGCGGCGCAGGTGGATGCCGCCCACCCCGAAGCGTTGAGCCTGCCCGATGCCGAGGCCCAGGAGGTGTTCCGGGCCCAGGGCGTCGGCTTGATGTTCGCCGAGATCAAACAGAAGTTGCACGAGTTCGGGGTGGACTTCGACGTCTACTTCCATGAGAACGACCTGCACCAGTCCGGTGCGGTCGACAAGGCGATCAGCCGCCTCCGCGAGCTCGGCAACATCTACGAAGCTGATGGCGCGACCTGGTTGCGCACCGAGCAGTACGGCGACGACAAGGACCGCGTCGTGGTTAAGTCCGACGGTCAGGCGGCCTACATCTCCGGGGACCTGGCCTACTATCTGGACAAGCGCGAGCGGGGTTTCGACCGGTGCCTGATCATGTTGGGGGCCGATCACCACGGCTACATCGGCCGGATGATGGCCATGTGTGCCGCCTTCGGCGACAAGCCCGGTGACAACCTGGAGATCCTGATCGGCCAAATGGTCAACCTGGTCAGCAATGGCGAAGTTCTCCGCATGTCGAAACGGGCCGGCACCATCATCACGATGGACGATCTGGTCGATGCGCTCGGCCGGGACGCTGCCCGCTATGCCCTGACCCGTTACACCAACGACACCAGCATCGACATCGACCTTGATCTGTGGACCAAGGCGTCCAGCGACAACCCGGTCTACTACGTCCAGTACGTCGCGGCGCGAACGGCGGCCATTTTGCGCAACGGCGCCGAGCTCGGTTTCGACCTCGGCGCAGACCCGGACTTCGATCCCGGCCTGCTCTCGCACCCCAAGGAAGGCGAACTGTTGCGGTCGCTCGCCGAGTTCCCGAGCGTCGTCGGCGCGGCGGCTACCTTGCGTGAACCGCACCGGGTGGCCCGTTACCTGGAAGACACAGCCGGTGCGTTTCATCGCTTCTACGACCAATGTCGGGTGCTGCCGCGCGGCGACGAACAGGCCGCGCCGGTCCATCGGGCCCGACTCATGCTGGTCGCGGCGACCCGGCAGGTGTTCGACACCGGCCTCGGGCTGCTTGGGGTCTCCGCGCCGGAGCGGATGTAGCCGTGCGGGCACACGAAGCGGGTTGGGCACACGCCGACGGCGCCCTCAAGGGACCGGCCTGGTTGCGGGAGCCGGACGACGTCAACAAGCTGGACCCGGCTCTGTGGTCGCGGACCACGCACAAGACCGACGGCCAGCTCACCGTGGGTGGGGTGGGCGTGCGCACCTTGGTTGCCGAACACGGGTCGCCGGCCTACGTGCTCGACGAGGCCGACTTTCGGGCCCGCGCGCGGGCGTTCCGAGACGCCTTCGCGGCATACGAGGTGTTCTATGCCGGGAAGGCCTTCCTGTGCACGACGGTGGCCCGCTGGATCGCCGAGGAGGGACTCTCGCTCGACGTGTGTTCCGGCGGGGAACTCGCGGTTGCCTTGCGCGCCGGTTTCGATCCGGCCAGGATCGGTTATCACGGCAACAACAAGTCCGAAGCCGAGCTGCGACACGCGGTCGAGGTCGGCGTGGGCCGGATCGTCGTCGATTCCTTTCACGAGATCGAGCGATTGGCCGACATCGTCTCGGGTGGCACCGCGGTGGTGCGGGTGATGGTGCGGGTCACCGCTGGTGTCGAGGCGCACACCCATGAATACATCGCGACGGCCCACGAGGATCAGAAGTTCGGGTTTTCGATCACCAGCGGTGACGCGCTGCGCGCGGTACGCCGGGTGCTGGACACCCCGGGCCTGGAGCTGCGCGGACTGCACTCCCATATCGGCAGCCAGATCTTCGACTCCTCCGGCTTCGAAGTGGCCGCTCGGCGGGTGTTGGCGCTGCATGCCCGAGTCTGTGGCGAGCTCGGGGTGGCCATGCCGGAAATGGATCTCGGCGGCGGGTACGGTATCGCCTACACTTCGGCCGACGACCCGGCCGACCCGGGGCAGCTGGCCACGGAGATGACCAAGATCGTCCAACACGAGTGCCGGGCGCTGGGAGTCGCCGAACCGGCGCTGTCCATCGAGCCGGGCCGGGCGATCGTCGGCCCGTCGATGTGCACGGTCTATGAAGTCGGCACGGTCAAGCGGGTCGAATTGGACGGCGGTTCGGTTCGCACCTATGTCAGCGTCGACGGCGGGATGAGCGACAACATTCGCACCGCGTTGTACGACGCGGACTACTCGTGCACTCTGGCCTCCAGAGCCTCGCCCGCTCCCGCGGTGCTGGTCCGGGTCGTCGGCAAACACTGCGAGGCCGGCGACATCGTGGTCAAGGACGAGTTCTTGCCAGGCGACGTCGGTCCGGGCGATTTGTTGGCGGTGCCGGGCACGGGCGCTTACTGTCGCTCGATGGCGTCGAACTACAACCATGCGTTGCGGCCGCCGGTGATCGCGGTCGCCGATGGCGCCGCGCGTGCGGTGATCCGCCGGGAAACCGAGACCGACCTCCTGGCGACGGATGTGAGCCAGCCATGACCGATTCAACCCAAAGCAGCCCGGCGCAATCGGCGGTGCCGCCGCTGCGGGTGGCGCTGCTGGGCTGTGGTTCGGTGGGCTCACAGGTGGTGCGGCTGCTCACTGAGCACGGCGACGACCTGCGCGCACGCATCGGCGCTTCGGTGGAACTCGTCGGGATCGCGGTACGCCGGATCGACGCGCCTCGCGAGGTCGAGGTGCCGGCGGGCTTGCTGACCACCGACGCCCAAGCGCTGGTCTCCCGCGATGACGTCGACGTGGTGATCGAGCTGATCGGCGGTATCGAGCCGGCCCGCTCGTTGATTCTGACCGCGCTCGGTCGGGGGGCCGCGGTGGTGACCGGCAACAAGGCGCTGTTGGCCGAAGACGGCCCGACACTTTTCCGGGTCGCGGACGAGGCGGGCGCGGACCTCTACTTCGAGGCGGCCGTAGCGGCCGCGATTCCCATCCTGCGCCCGCTGCGTGAGTCGTTGGCGGGCGACGTGGTGACCCGGGTGCTGGGCATCGTCAACGGCACCACCAACTTCATCTTGGACAAGATGGACACCCAGGGAGCCGGCTACCAGGAAACGCTGCGGCAGGCCCAGGAGCTGGGCTATGCCGAGGCCGATCCGACCGCTGACGTCGAGGGCTTCGACGCCGCCGCCAAGGCGGCCATCTTGGCGTCGTTGGCATTCCATACCCGCGTCAGCGCGGCGGATGTGCATCGTGAGGGCATAGCCGAGGTGTCCTCGGCTGACATCAAGTCGGCGCGCCGGATGGGCTCGGTGGTCAAGCTCCTCGCTATCTGCGAACTCCGCCAGCGCGGGGATGGTGCGGATGCGGTGTCGGTGCGAGTTCACCCGGCGATGATTCCGCGGAGCCATCCCTTGGCGTCCGTGCACGGCGCGTTCAACGCGGTGTTCGTGGAGGCGGAGGCGGCCGGTCAGCTGATGTTCTACGGGCCGGGCGCCGGTGGCCAGCCGACCGCAAGCGCGATCCTCGGCGACCTGGTGACGGTCGGTCGCCACCGGTTGGCGGGTGCCCGCGGCCCGGGCGAGTCGGCGTACGCCGACCGCAAGGTATTGCCGATGGGGGAGACCGTCACCAGATATCACGTGGCGATCGACGTCGATGACAAAGCCGGCGTGCTGGCCGCGATAGCCTCAGCGTTCGCCGAGCAGGGCGTGTCGATTCAGACCGTGCGGCAGGAGGGCCGAGGCGCCGACGCGCAGCTGGTGGTG
>JBOFLH010000410.1:0-2184 GCA_051657765.1 Nocardioides sp.
CGGCGTCCGCGGCGCCGCCGCCACCAGATTCGCCAAACTCCTGGACCACGCCGGCGACACCGGTATCGACATCCGCACCGCCGCTACAGCAGCCCGTCTCCGCCTCAACAGCACCCTCACCACCCGCCTCGACAGCCTCACTTCGATCGGCGACAACCTCCGCGACCGCCTCAACGCCCTACGCCCCGCCACCGCCGGCCCCGAACCACGCACCGTCCTCGACGACCACGTGATGCGACACGAACCCACAGCCCAGGGCCATAGCCATCCCAGCCCCGGTCCCGTAGGGGGCGGAACGGGCGACGCCGTTGATTCGCACCCACCTCTCGATCACCACGCTTTGGAGCACGGCAACCCGGGCCCGGCGCAACCAGACAAAACCGTCCAACCTTCGGACGTCGACCCGGCCCGGCAGCAACGCATTGACGACCTTGCCCGCGACCCCGCCGAAGGTGGAAAAATCGATGCTGGCACTATCGCCGAGGCCGAGGTCGGCCTCGGTTTAGAGGAACGCGGCGACGTCCATGGATTGCGACGGTCCCCTCATGAAGGTGCCGAGTTCATCGATGCCGACGGCAACGCGTGGGATGTCAAAGGCTTCCACAGCGAACGAGGTCGATTTAAACCCGACGCAGCAGTGAGAACCATTTGGAAAGAAATGCATGCAGCCCACGAGAATATCATGCTCGACACTCGCCACCTCTCACCGTCCGACGCCGCGCGGCTACGCAATGCGATCGAGGCGGCGAAAGCGCGCGGCGAACTACCACTCCGGGTGCTCTGGTGGCCGTGATGACTGTCAACTCCTGGATTGAAGGTTCTGTCGATGGCTAGCGATAGTGCCCTTGCCCAAGTCGCCGCGCATGTTCTATGGCAAGACACTGACGGCAAGCAAGGTCAGAAACTAGACACCGAAGAGCTGGACCTGGCGGGGGCCCAACTCGCTGGCCTCGACCTCGGCGGGGCCGGCCTCGTACGAGCCAACCTGCGCGGTGCCGACCTGCGGGGTGCGAATCTGTTCTACTCGGCTCTGTTCCGCGCCGACCTGTCCGGCGCGGACTTGTCCGGCGCCTTGCTCAGCAAGTCCGACATGGCTCATTCCACGTTGATCGGCGCACGCTTGCGTGCGGCGCAACTCATCAAGACCGCCCTATGCGAAGCCGATTTAAGCGGCGCCAACCTGTCTCGTGCCTATCTTTTCCGTACTGATCTCGACGGGGCAAACCTGCGCGGCGTGGACTTCACCGAGGCTGATTGCAATCTGACGTTCGTTGGTCGCGCCATATGGGATGAAAACTCGGTCGAGGACGCCACTGGAACGCTTGTTTCGTTGGACGAAACGATGGTCGATGCTAGCAGTTCGCGACCACTCACATTAGCGGAGCTGATCCAACGGTTCACCGACGCGGGCGCCCGACTTACTGCATTTCACGTCGGTGACTCGCCGCAGAAAGCGTCCCCTTCTTGGCGCTGGGGCGACGTTGGCAGTCCGATAGTCGGATCGGAAACTGTTGATGGTGAGCATTGAGGCCGCACTACACGAGAACCTGCCGAAATAGGAACTGGCGAGTTGCGCACCCGTCCGACGGTTCCCGCTCGAGCACCGTCGCTTGCTGGGCGACCCCGACAAGACCCGCCGCGTCCCCCTTGCATCCGTATCCGCCCACCAACCGAAGACGAGTTGAACCATGACGAATCCACCACCGAACCTCGTGGCACCGCCGCTCACCTGGGCCTACGACCCGCGACCTGAACTACCTCGCAGCCCAGCGCACCATGCCGGATCGGTCGCCACCTTCGGCCAGCGGGTGCCCGCCCTCCTTGTCGACCTGCTGGTCAACCTTGTCGGGTTCGTGCCCATTGTCGCCGGAAGCGTCATCTCCAGGGTGCTTCCTTCGGCGAGCAGCGGCAGCGTCACCCAGGGCACCGACGAGGTCAGCCCTATGGTCGCCGCGGCCCACGTAGCCGCGATGTGGACCGTGCTGGTCGGCCTCATCGCACTGTTCGCCGTTCCGTTCTGGAACCGCGTGATCCGCCAAGGCCGCACCGGCCAGAGCGTCGGCAAGCAAGTGGTCGGGCTCAAACTCGTCGACCACCAAAACGGGCACCACATCGGGATGGGACGGGCGCTGCTGCGCGAGTTCGTGCACATCGTCGTCAACCAGATCTTCTGGTTCAGCTTCC
>JBOFLH010000411.1:0-5617 GCA_051657765.1 Nocardioides sp.
ACTCGGTTGACCCGCTTGGCCAACTCGTAGGACGACCAACCGACCTCTGACAGCACGGCCACGAGTGCGGTGTTTCCGGTGGTCGCTCCCGAGCGCATGACGCCACGGTAGGCAGCAGCCAAAGGCGCCGACAAGCACCGGATCCGAAGTTCTCAGGATTCACACCCACCCGCCGCCAAGTCCACAGGTCGCGCCCTTGAACGAATCTCCGCCGAGCTATTGCCTCGAACTGACCACGCACCCAACCCCCTCTGCGGAAGAGACCAGATGACCACCCACAGCAAGACCCCCTGCCCGGACTCGTGCCTGCACCGAACCGAACACGCCAAGCTACCCATCGACTACCACTACGCCCCCGTCACAACACCAGTCACCGAACTCGCACGAGAACCCCAGCCCCCCGCCTGGGTCCACGACATCCACCGCCGTCTCGAAGACGACAGCACCGAGTTCGTCTCCTGGCTCGCCCGGCCCGACGATGCCTGGCCCATCGAGGTCGCGCAGAACCTCCACGTCACCCTCGACGGGCACACCGTGCTCTACCCGGTCTACCTCACCGGGGCAGATGCCCTCCCGGAGATCATGAAAAGCGACGACTGGCTCCGTTTGGCCGACAGCACCATGAAGGTGCTCACCGCAGTACACGCAGCACTCGAAGCCTCCCGCCACCTCCAACACCACACACCATGACCGACTACACCGACGCCATCGCCCAACGAGTCCAAGACGCCCTCACGCGGCACGGCGTCAGCATCGTGTGGCTCGCCGACACCACCGGCATCGCCCTCCCCACACTGCAACGCCACCTCCAAAGCCTCTCACCATTCACCATCACCGAACTCGACGCAATCGCCAACGCACTCGGAATCAGCATCACCACCCTCCTCACCGACACACAGGCCACCCATCACGCTCGCCCCGGGGATGTATCGAGGGCACTCGATCCTGGGGTGACCGAACAGGGAAGGCGCCCTTGACGGTGCTGGGAGCGTCGGGGGCTACTCGCATAGACTTGGGCGCGTGGTGACTGAACTGGCCGGGCCGGGCGTCGCTGTCCGCGGGCTGGAGTGCCTTCCGCCTGAGGTCGACGGGCGGACGGTGGTTCTTCGCTACGCGAGTGACGGGGCAGCTGCTCGTCATCAGTTTGCCGAGGTGGTCGAGTTCCCGGCGGCTCTCGATCGTGTTGCTCCGCGGGTCCTGGATGGTCTGCTTCGTCTCTTGTCGCTGGCTGCATCGTTGAGCTATTTCAAGGCCTTTGCGCCGGCGTCGATCGCGGTGACGGGTGGGCTGACCTCGGTCGAGCGCGAGTTTCTCCGGAAGGTGACTGTTCATGGGCTCGGTGAGTTTGCCTACGTCAATAACCTCCCCGAGGTCTTCGACTCGGAGATCCTCGCTCCCGAGGCGACTGCTGATCGGCTGTGGACCGGTGATCGGCGGGGCGCAGGAGATCGTGATGTAAGGCGGGCCCTAGTTGCTGTCGGAGGCGGTAAGGACTCGATCGTGTCTATCGAGGCGCTGCGGTCGAGTGGCGTGGAGGTCGAACTGTTTTCGGTGAACAGCTATGGGCCGATCGAGGCGACCGCGAAGGTTGCGGGTCTGAGGTTGAACACGGTGCGTCGGCGTCTTGATCCGGCGCTGTTCGAGTTGAACCGTGCTGGTGCTCCCAATGGTCATGTGCCGGTGACTGCGGTGAACTCTCTTCTGGCGGTGATCTGTGCGGCGGCGCTTGACTTCGACACCGTGGTGTTTAGCAACGAGGCGAGTTCGTCGTACGGCAACGTGGAGTGGCATGGACGACAGATCAATCACCAGTGGTCCAAGAGCATCGAGTTCGAGCGCCTCTTGCGGGCCAGCCTCCCCGCGGAGGCGCCCGGGTATGTCTCACTGCTTCGTCCGCTTTCCGAACTCCGGATCGCCCGACGGTTCGCCCAGCACACGGCGTATCACGGCGTGTTCACGAGCTGTAACCGGGCGTTCAAGCTGCGTGAGGCGGACCGGACTAGCTGGTGTGCCGATTGCCCGAAGTGTCGGTTCGTGTTCTTGTGCCTGGCCCCGTTCCTTACCAAGGATGCCCTGCTGCGGATTTTCGGTGGCCGGGACATGTTCGCTGACAGCGCTCAGTTGCCGGGATTTTTGGAACTGCTGGGGGGAGAGGGCCATCTGAAGCCGTTCGAGTGTGTCGGCGAGCCCGATGAGTGCCGCGTCGCGCTCGAGCTGCTGCGTGAACACCCGGACTGGCGCGAGCACCCGTTCTTGTCACGCCCGGAGGTGAGCGCGTATCGGGCTACTGATCGCGAAGCCGAAGATGTCTTTGCGTTCCGTGAGGGTGAACACTTCCTGAATCCGTTGCTTGAAGCGGCAGCTCGTGAGGTTTGAGGCTCTCCGCGGGAAGTCGGTTGTCGTGTGGGGAGCGGGCCGTGAGGGGCGCGCTGCCCTGGAAGCGTTGGAGGGGGCCGGAATTGCCGCTCAGATCGCGGTAACCGGCGACGCCGGTGCTCCGGACGACCTGAGTGGCCGTGTGGTCGTAGGGGACGAAGCGATGGAGCGACTCCAGGCGGCTGATGTCGTCGTGAAGTCGCCCGGTATCGCCAAGACCAACCCCGACTATGTACGCCTGGTCCGGGCGGGGGTGGAGTTCACGTCGTTGACGGCGATCTGGCTCCGAGAGAACCGCGATCGCGTGATCGCGGTGACGGGGACGAAAGGCAAGAGCACCACGTCAACGGTGGTTCGACACGTCCTTGATACGGCCGGGGTGAGCGCGGCCCTGGTGGGGAACATCGGCACGCCGGTGACCGCAGACGACCCGGACGAGGCTGCGGTGGCGGTGGCTGAGGTGTCGAGCTACCAGGCCGCGGACGTCGATGTCTCGCCGGTGGTCGCGGTCGTCACCTCGTTGTTCCCGGAGCATTTGCCGTGGCACGGCAGCTACGAGCAGTACGTCCACGACAAGCTGAACCTCGTCGCTCACGGCGCTCGTGCCGTCGTCGTACCGGATGACAATGATCACCTTCGCGAGGCAGTGACGAGTCGCGTTGGTCCGACGACGAATGTTGTCACGCCCGGACACTTCGGCATCTGGGTAGCAGACGACGGAGTCCGATGGGACGGTTTCGGCAACGTTGATCAGTCGCGGATCCCCCTGAAAGGCGACCACAACCTGAACAACATCGCGGTCGCTCTTGCCGCGGTCGTGAGCTTCCGTGCGCCGGACAACGTTGTGAAGACGCGGATGCTGGAATCTCTGGAGCACCTGACGCCGCTGGAGCATCGTCTGGAACGCGTTCCCTCTGCTGACCAGCGTCTGTGGATCGACGACAGTCTGGCGACGGCACCCGAGGCTGTTGTCGCGGCACTGCAGACTCTTACGGACTTGCGGGTAGTGCTGATTGCCGGGGGAGCGGACCGGGGGGTTTCGTTTGCGCCGCTGGTGGAGTATCTGAAGACGCAACGCCGTGGTGGCGTCGTTCATGTGGTGATGGTCGGGCCGGCCGGGAAGCGTCTCCAGGCCGAGCTGGCCGGCGCGGGTATCGATGGGCGGTTGGCGCCCGACTTCGACACCGCGGTGACCTGGGCGAGGGGGAACGCAGACCAGTCTGATGCGGTTCTGCTGTCCCCGGGTGCACCGAGCTTCGATGAATTCGCCAGTTACGAAGCCCGGTCCGCGGCGTTCCGGCGCGGCGCCCTTGCCAGAGGCGGGGCGGGCGACGGGTGATCGAGCATGTGTGGATCGACGGGCTGCGGACGCCGGTCGAGGAGGATGATTGGGCCAATGCGGCCGCGAGTTTCATGGGCCGGGGTTACCGCACGTCGTTCCCGCTCACCACAGACGTCGCCGAGCCGGCGAACTTTCACCGGCAGATGGCCCTGCGTGTCGCCAACACCTTTGGACTCGGTCTCGACGAGGCCCCCTGGGACTTCGTCACCAACGGCAACCTCCCCCCGGGGTCGGCCATCGAGATCGTGAGCGGTTGGCGCCCGACCCGCGACAGTACGGCGAGCGGTGACCCGACCGGTCCGGCGACCGCCTGGACGGCCGTCGCCAGAGTTGAATCCGCACCCCACGACTCCTTGCGTGCTGATGCGGTGTCGCTGCCATGGGCCTACAACTCGCAGTCCCCGCTCGCTGGTATGCCGCTGCTGTCGAGGGTTGAGGACGACCAGGCGCGTCGGCATCTGAGGGAGGTCGGTGCGGATCTGGGCCTGTGGTGGAACGCCGATGGCCAGCTCGCTGACTCGACCCATGGGACGCCGCTGGTTCGGGTCGGTCAAAGGTCGTGGGCGTTTCCCCACAGGTCGGCGTCGAGTCCCTCAAGTTGGATCTTCTTCAACATCGCCTCACTGCTCGGGGCGATCCCGACTCGCCTTACATCTGAGGCTCTGGAGGCCAGCAGCGCTGTCGTCTTCATCGACTCGATCGGCAAGATCACCGTGCTGAAGTCCCTCAACGGGGCCGCCAAAGTTCTTGATCGAGAGGCCGAGTTGACCGTGCTGAGCACGCGGCTCGGCTTAATCAGCTGAGTCGAGAGCATCGGCTATCGGCCGATTGGTCGAGCAGGCGGGGCGGCGGTAGGTCCGTCGTACACCTGTCCGGTGGCCCTCCACTACTGTTGCGGCGTGAGGCTGCGCGTGCTCCGACAGGACCACACGGTCATCGCTGCTGCCGCCGTGATGTTCGGTCTGGGTCTGGCAGCGATCAATATCTTGTGGCCGAAGGTCTTCGTGGTCACCGTCGCGATCGGTGGCATCCTCGGTGCGTTCATGGTCCTCTACGAGGTGCGCCTGACCAAGCGGCTGGCCCAGGCCGAGTTCGTGCGTGACCTGCAGAGCAGCTTTGCCGACAACGACAACATCCAGGCGATTTGGGCCAAACTCCTTCTCGGTGAGGAGATCGTGCCCGGCGATCGTCCGGCGGTCTCCAACTACCTGACGTTCTTCGAGACGCTTCATCTGTTGATCGCTGATGGCACGCTCGACCTCGCGGTTGCCGACGACCTGTTCCGAAACCGCTTCTTCAAGGCAATCGGCGACAAGGGAATCCTCGAGACCGCCCTCGCGCGTGAGAAGGACTCGTTTGCCAACATCCACGACCTGATCCGGGTGTGGCACGACTACCTCATCGATCGCCAGGTCCCCATGCACGCCGGCTACTACGCCTACGTCAAAGGCATGCTCGAAGCACGAGGATACGAAGTACGACGACTCGCCGCGGGTGATCTCCCCGAGTTGCTGCGACTGGAAGAAGAAGTACTCCACGACCTCAGGCCACACACCTGGATGCGGGCCAACGGCGACGAGATCCTCGGAGAGTGCCTGTCCAACCCGAAACACACGACGATGGGTGCCCTTGACGGCGGCCGCCTGGTTGCCGCGGCAGTCTTGTTCGACGGAGAGAGAACAACCGAGAACATCCGCCACTACTTCACAGACGACCCCGACGCCCTCAAGGCCACCATCAACCTCAAGCTGGTACTGGTAACGCCGGGCAACCATCGCCGAGCCGGCCTGGGTCGCACACTGGTCGAACTTCTGGAGCAAGACGCAGCCGATCGCGGCAAGAAGGAACTCATCTGCACCATCCACCGCGACAACGCAAAGAGCCGCTCGCTGTTCACGT
>JBOFLH010000412.1:0-17186 GCA_051657765.1 Nocardioides sp.
CCTGTCACCGGTGTCGGTCCGGGTTTTTCGGCGGGATTGCGGTACTAGGGGCTTTCCGATACCCGGGGGAGCGTCGGCGGATTGGCGCGCGGCGTTTCGATGGTGAACTGATCCGCCTTTGTCTCCGAGGCGGTCGCGAGGATCACTGCTGGAAACGGCAGCAAGACGGCGGCAGCTACCAGCACCCAGCGCAACCAGCCTTCGCCGATCAGCACCCCGCCGACCAAGCACGCGGTGGCCGTTAGCTTGGCGATCAGGTAGCGGCGTTGCCGTGACCGAAGCCCGTCGGCCGGGTTGGCACCGGCGGTGGTGATCCGAACGACATCCGCGCTGGTGCGCGCACCCCGCCGCCTGCCAAGGGTACGGCGGAACACCCGACGGCTCACGGGCCGATCGTACGCCGCGCACCCCGCGCGACTAACATCGGCACTCGGTCACCCAGTATGCGGTACTCAACTCACTTCGGAGGAACCATGTCGAATCGAACCTATCGCGTCACCGAAATCGTCGGCACCTCACCGGACGGCATTGATCAGGCCGTGCGCAACGGCCTCGAACGGGCTGGCAAGACGCTGCGCCATCTGGACTGGTTCGAGGTGACCCAGGTGCGAGGACAGGTCAAAGACGGCAATGTCGAACACTTCCAAGTCGGCATGAAGGTCGGCTTCCGGCTGGAGGACGAATGACCCCACGGCACCTGGTCGCCAGACCCAAACGATAACGTCTGCCAGGTGAAAGACGAGGCACCATCGACCAGCTCGACCGACCACGCAGGCTCGATAGCGGAGCCGGCTGACCCGACGCCACGCTCCGTGCTGATCACCGGCGGCAACCGCGGCATTGGCTGGGCCATCGCGAACGCCTTCGTGGCGGCGGGGGATCGGGTGGCGGTGACGACCCGCAACGGGGGCGCTCCACCGGGCGCGTTGGATCTGCGCTGTGACGTGACCGATCCGGCCGCGGTCGAGGCCGCGTTCACTGCTGCCGAGCAGGCTCATGGCCCGATCGAGGTACTGGTCGCGAACGCGGGGATTACCAAGGACGGCCTGATGCTGCGCATGGCGGAGTCGGATTGGGCCGATGTCCTCGACACCAACCTCACCGCCTCGTTCCGCCTGGCCAAACGCGCCACCAAGTCAATGCTGCGGCTGCGTCGGGGCCGGATCATCTTCATTTCCTCGGTGGTCGGCCTGATGGGATCGGCCGGCCAGGTGAATTACGCGGCGTCGAAGGCTGGTCTGATCGGAATGGCTCGATCGGTAGCGCGCGAGGTGGGCTCACGATCGATCACGGCCAATGTCGTCGCACCCGGATTCGTAGAGACGGACATGACCGATGTGCTGAGCAATGACCAAAAGCAGGCGATCCGGGCGCAGATTCCACTCGGCCGATATGCCGTACCCACGGAGATCGCGGCAACCGTGCTCTGGCTGGCCGGACCGGCCGCGAGCTATGTTACCGGCGCGGTGATCCCGGTGGACGGTGGCCTCGGCATGGGCCACTGATCGAAGCATGCTGACAGCGCGCTCTTCGGTCCGGCAGTCAACGTTCGAACACAACGGCCGTGCGCCGCACCGGCCACGGCACAACAGGTAGGAGATTGGCATGGGCATCCTCGACGGCAAGCGGATCCTGGTCGCCGGCGTCACCATGGATTCATCGATCGGGTTCGCAACGGCCAAGGCGGCGCAGGAACAGGGCGCCACCGTACTCATCTCCAACTTCGGCCGCGCGCTGGGCATCACCCGTCGCATCGCAAAGCGGTTGCCGGTGGAGCCGCCGGTGCTGGAGTTGGACGTGACAAACGACGAACACCTCGACGGCTTGGCTCGTGCGGTGCGCGAGCATGTCGACGGTCTCGACGGCGTCGTGCACTCGATCGCCTACGGCAACCCGGACACCCTCCTCGGCGGGAAGTTCCTGTCCGGGACCTGGCCGGACGTGGCCCAGGCGCTCCAGGTGTCGACGTTCTCGCTGAAGTCGCTGTCCGCTGCGTGTGCGCCACTGATGAGTGCGGGCGGATCCATTGTTGGATTGACCTTCGACGCCACCGTCGCCTGGCCGGCATACGACTGGATGGGTGTCGCCAAGGCCGGGCTGGAATCGTGCTCTCGCTACCTGGCGCGCGACCTCGGCCCCCACGGCATTCGGGTCAACCTGGTCTCCGCGGGGCCGCTCAAGACACTGGCCGCCAAGGCGATTCCGGGATTCGAAGATCTCGAAGAGATATGGGCGAACCGCGCGCCACTTGGCTGGGACAACGGCGACCATCGGCCGACCGCACTCGCCGTGTGCGCCCTGCTCTCCGACCTGTTTCCAGCCACCTCCGGCGAGATCGTCCATGTCGACGGTGGGTTCCACGCACTCGGTGCCTGAGGCGGACATCGACCGGCGGTGGGCCGGTTGGCGGCGATCTGCGTCCGGTCTAATCCCGGCTGTGCATTTAGCTGACCGCAATGCCAGAGTGTTCCCGTGCGACCGTTGACATCGAACCTCGAGACCGGGGCGATGCGTCGGTTGGTGCTCACTAGGCACGCTCGAGCCGAGGCGTTCGCCAGTTCCGATCACGATCGAAGACTCACCTCCGCGGGCATCCAGGACGCGCACACCCTGGGCTCCTGGCTCGCGGGGTGCGGCGTGGTGCCCGACCGAGCACTCGTGTCGACCGCCACCCGGACTCGACAGACCTGGGCGGCGCTGGCGAGCACCGCGGGGTGGGCGGTAGCCCCGGAGTTCGACGATGTGGTCTATGCCGGCGATACCGACACTCTGATCGACGAAATTCGGGAGACCCCTGCGGCGTACCCCACGGTGCTGTTGCTCGGACACAATCCGGCCATGGCCTATCTGGCCCAGATCCTGGCCGACGGGGACGGTGACCGAGCCGCGGAGGAGGCGATGATCGCCGGCTTCTCGACCTCCGCGGCCGCGGTGCTGGAGGTTGCCGGACCCTGGTCGGCGCTCGGTCCGGGTGCTGGTCGCCTGATCGGGTTCCACGTAGGCCGGGCCTGAGGGTCGTTGCGCGCCGCGGAGGCCCCGTTAGTTCGGCCCCGTTAGATCGGTGGAGCTTAGATCGGCCGTGTTAGATCGGTGGAGCCGGGGTGGCGATGCCGTGCGCTGCGTCGGCCGCCTCGACCTCTTCGCGCGAAATGCCGAGCAGGTAGACGATCGCATCGAGGTACGGCACGCTGACTGAGGTGTCCGCCGCTTCGCGAACCATCGGTTTGGCGTTGTACGCGACCCCGAGCCCGGCCACACTGAGCATGTCCAGATCGTTGGCGCCATCGCCGATAGCGATAACCGAAGCGAGCGGAAGTCCGATCTGGCGCGCGAACTCCTTCAACGCCTCGGCCTTGCCGGCACGGTCGACAACGGGGCCGACAATCTGCCCGCTCAGCCGACCGTCGACCACCTCGAGGGTATTGGCCCGGGCGAAGTGGATATCGAGCTCTTCGGCCAGTCGATCGGTGATCTGACTGAATCCGCCGGAGACGATCGCGAATCGATAACCGAGCCGATTGAGGGTGCGGACCATCGTCCGCGCTCCGGGAGTGATCGTGATCTCTCGGTAAACCTGGTCGATAGCCGAAACCGGCACGCCGGCCAACAATTCGACCCGCATCCGAAGCGATCGCTCGAAGTCCAGTTCGCCTCTCATCGCTTGCTCGGTAATGGCGTGGACCTCAGCTTCGCAGCCCGCATGCGCGGCGAGCATTTCGATGACCTCGCCTTGAATGAGGGTGGAGTCCACATCCATCACAATCAAGCGCATGCCGCGTCGAAGTAGGTTGGCCGGCTGGACCGCGACATCAATGCCCTGCTGCGCGGCCTCCAGTGCGAGCGCCGCGCGAAGTCTCTCCGGATTGGTGCCCGAGACGTGAAGGTCGATCGCGGTCACTGGGTAGCGCGCCATCCGCTCGATGCGATCGATGTTGCCGCCGCTATCGGCGATTCGTCCAGTGATAGCCGCCATCGCGCTGGCCCGGAGCGGTGTACCGATCACTGTGACATGTGAGCGGCCGGCGGCCCGCGACTTGTTGTCGCCGACCCCCTGGACCACTTCGATGCTCATGCCCAGCGCCTCAGCCCGGGCCTCGACCTTGGACCGCAACCGTTTCCACTCACCGGGCGCGGTGATGAGTACGCCGAGAATCAATCGGCCGCGCAACACGATCTGTTCGACGTCGAGGACTTCCACTCCGGCGGTCGCGACGGTGGACAGGATCGCCGAGGTCACCCCGGGCCGATCCTTGCCGGTGAGCGTGAGCAGCAGGGTCCGAGGAGCCGATCTGTCCGCGGTCAAGTCTGGGTAGGGCATGGCACCGTGAAGGGTATCGCTCGGGTGGGTGGCACGGTGATCCCGGGCGGTCCGAGAACCCGGATCGCCCGGGGCTAGGCTGATCGGTATGGCCGCAGTTTTGGAGTTCGCCGACGTTTGTGTGCGACGTGGCCGGGCCACGTTGCTGGACTCCGTTTCGTGGACCGTCCAGGCCGCCGATCGATGGGTGGTCCTCGGCCCGAACGGTGCCGGAAAGACCACTTTGTTGCAGGTGGCCGGCGCGATGATCCATCCCACTGCCGGGTCTGCTCGGGTGCTGAATCAGACGCTAGGCGCGGTGGACGTGTTCGAGCTGCGACCGCGGATCGGGCTCACCAGTGCCGCACTTGCGGAACGAATCCCGCGCGGCGAGAGCGTGTTGGATGTTGTGGTGTCCGCAGCTTACGGAGTGCTGGGTCGCTGGCGCGAGGAATACGACCCACTTGATCATGAACGGGCAGATCGACTGTTGACCGAGGTTGGCGCCAAGCACCTCGCGGATCGGAGTTTCGGGACCCTCAGCGAGGGCGAGCGCAAGCGGGTGCAGGTAGCCCGGGCACTCATGACCGACCCGGAGCTGGTGTTGCTGGACGAACCTGCGGCCGGCCTTGACCTCGGTGGCCGCGAGGATCTGGTCGCGACCTTGTCGGCGCTGGCGTTGGACGCCGATTCGCCGGCCATGGTGCTGGTCTCACACCATGTCGAGGAGATCCCGCCGGGTTTCACCCATGCGTTGCTGATTCGGGACGGGCGTATCGTGGCCGCCGGCCCGATCGAGACTACGGTGACCGCCGCGACATTGGCGGCGACCTTCGGGATGGCGTTCGACCTCACCGTGCTGGAGGGCCGCTATGCCGCTCGTCGGCGGGCCGGCCGCCGGAAGCTGGGCTACGCCTGAGGGGCCCACCTGGGCAGGACGGTGGGGACCTAGCCTCGAGCCAGATAGGCTCCGACCATGGACTGGCTGCAGAACCACCTCTGGCAGGCGTGGCTGGCCCTGGCCATCGTGCTGGGTGTCGCGGAGTTGGTCAGTCTAGACTTGATCCTGATCATGTTGGCGATCGGTTGCGCGGCAGGCATGGTGAGCGCGCTGTTAGGGCTACCGGGGTCCGTTCAGGTGCTGCTGGCCGCGGCGTCCTCAGTGGCCATGCTCGGCTTGGTGCGACCGACCGCCGTGCGTCGATTGCGCCAGGGGCCAACTCTTACTCAGGGCCACGGCAAGCTGATCGGACAGCACGGCCTGGTCACTGAGACGATCAGCCCGCACCAGCTCGGACGAATCAAACTGGCGGGCGAGATCTGGACTGCCCTGGCATACGACGAATCCGTCTCCATCGGTCCCGGTGAGACCGTCGAAGTGCTGCAAATCAGGGGTGCTACCGCTGTAGTGCTCCCCGTTCCGAGTGTCGAGTCCTAGGGGAATTCATGCCTTACGTTGCGACGTTGCTCTTTTTGGTGGCGCTATTTGTGGTGGTGCTGCTCGCCAAGACGGTGCGGATCATTCCGCAGGCGAGGGCCGGCGTCGTGGAACGCTTCGGCAAGTACAAGGAGACCCTTCCTGCCGGTTTGAATGTGGTGGTGCCGTTTATCGACCGGGTCCGATACCAGATCGATCTGCGCGAGCAGGTGGTCAGCTTTCCGCCCCAGCCGGTGATCACCGAAGACAACCTGGTGGTATCCATCGATACGGTCATCTACTTCCAGGTCACCGACCCGGTGGCGGCAACCTATGAGATCGCCAACTACATTCAAGCGGTCGAACAGCTCACCATGACCACGTTGCGAAACATCGTCGGCGGCATGGATCTGGAGCAGACATTGACCAGCCGCGAGGAGATCAACAACGGACTACGCGGCGTGCTCGACGAAGCCACCGGCAAGTGGGGCATCCGGGTTAACCGGGTGGAGATCAAGGGCATCGACCCGCCGCCGTCGATCAAGGACTCCATGGAGAAGCAGATGCGCGCTGACCGCGACAAGCGCGCCGCGATCTTGACCGCCGAGGGTCAGCGGCAGTCGGCCATCCTGACGGCCGAAGGCAACAAGCAGGCCGCGATCTTGTCCGCCGAGGGCGACCGGGAGTCTCAGATACTGCGCGCGGAGGCCGAACGTGAGGCTCAGATCCTCCGGGCGCAAGGTGAAGGTCAAGCGATCCAGACCGTCTTTCAGGCCATTCACGACGGTGAGCCGGATCAGTCGCTCCTGGCTTATCAGTATCTACAGATGATGCCGAAGATCGCTGAGGGTGATGCGAACAAAGTCTGGATCGTGCCCAGCGAGATCGGCCGGGCCTTGGAGGGGCTCGGTTCGACGATATCTGGCCTGGCGCCGAGAGCGCCGGTGTCTGGCCTGGCGCCGAGCCCGCCGGTGCCCGGCGGGGGAGTGCCGCGAGAGCCAACCAAAGGCAAGGCCCCGGGAGCTCGCTATGGGGTGGACCCGGGCAACACCGAGCGCCTCGAGGCGACCGACTTGCCGTCCGACCCGGAGCTCGGCACAACCCACGCCGTGCGTGAGGCAATCGCCGAAGCTAGCACCTTCTCGCAAGCCGGCCGGCATGTCGACACCATTGCCTCGGCGGGGGAGGAAACCGGGTCTGCGGACCAGCCGTGAGCCCTGGCGATGTGGCGTTGATCTTCGCCGCCGGACTGGGCGCAGGTGTGATCAACGCGGTGGTTGGGTCAGGCACCCTGGTCACGTTCTCGACCTTGGTCGCCCTGGGATTCCCGCCCGTGGTAGCCAACGTGTCGAACACGGTCGGCCTGGTGCCGGGTTCGGTGTCCGCGGCCGTTGGGTATCGCCGGGAGCTCGCGGGCCAAGGACGCCGAATCGTCAGCCTGGCCGGTGCCTCGGTGGTCGGCGGGGTTCTCGGCGCCGGGCTATTGCTCGCCCTGCCGCAGCGTGCCTTCGCCGCCATCGTTCCGGCGTTGATCGGTCTGGGCCTTGTCCTGGTCGCGTTCGGCAGGCCCATCGGAGCGCGGGTGGCCGCCCGTCACCACCGGACCGGGGGGCTGCCGGAAACCGGCGCTCGGTGGGTCTGGCCGGGTATTTTGGGCACCGCTATCTACGGCGGCTACTTCGGTGCCGCCCAGGGCGTGCTGCTGATGGCCGTGATGGGCCTGGGTGTACCCGACACCCTGCAACGACTCAACGGGACCAAGAACGTGCTGGCCGCCGTCGTCAACGGGGTAGCCGGTGCGGTCTTTGTGGTGGTTGCGGAGGTCGACTGGTCGGTGGCCGGGATCATCGCCGTCGGCTCGGTGTTGGGTGCCCAAGTCGGTGCCAAGTACGGGCGTCTCCTCCCCGACGTGGCCCTTCGGGTCGCCATTCTCGGGGTGGGGCTGGTCGCCCTCGTCGCGTTCGTCCTGAGGTAGCGATCGACCTAGTGATCGACCTAGTGATCGACCTAGTGATCGACCGGAGTCACGAGCGTGAGTCGAGGTAGGCCGTACACCATCGATCGAGGAGGTCGTAAGCACGCCCGCGGACGTCGGGTAGCGACAGGAAGACGTCGTGTCGAGCGTCCTCGACGGCGATGCTGGTCACGTGCCGGCCCACGGCCGGCACCCATCGGCGGATCTGCTCCACGTCGAGGACGATGTCGGTCCGGTGCACGTCCTCGGTCGGTTCGGTGGGTCGAGTAGACCGGTGGGATGACAACACCAGAGCCGGCTGGGAAAGGCCGACCCCTCGCTGGAATCGGGCATGACCGCTGCGGACCGCCCGTAACCAGCCGGCGTACACCGGGAAGGACTTCAGCGGTTTCCAGGCCAGGTTGAAGTCCCACTCGCCGTCGTAGTCGCGATGCAGGCTGCGCACGTAGAGGCCCGATACGTTACGGGAGATTTCCCGTTTGGGTTGACGGGCACCAACGCCTCTGACCACGGTGGTGGCTACAGTCCGCGTCCAAAAGGACCCATGCATATCGAGCCACGGTGAATTCGCAACGACTCCGGTTAGTTCCAGCGGCCGGCGCGACTGCGCCCACAGCAGGGCAATCAACCCACCGGTCGAGTGCCCGGAGAGCACCACCGAGCGTTTGCGGTCACGCTCGATGATCCGTTGCCAGGCTCGATCAAGCTCCGGAAAGTGGTGGTCGAGCTGATCCACGTAGCCCGGGCTCTGATGCTCCAGCAGGGAGCGACCGTACTTGCGCAGATCGATGGCGTAGAACGTATAACCACGCGATGTCCACCACTCGGCATATTCGGTGTGAAAGAAGTAGTCGGCGAAGCCGTGAACGTGCAGAACCGCGTGCCCGTTGGGTTCTTCGGCCGCTCGGCTGAGCAAGGTGGCGACCACAGCACCCTCGTCGTCATCCGGCAAGTCGATCACCTCGACGACATAGGACCGGTCGAACTCCGCGGGAGGCGCGGTCGTGTTGCTCACCATCGCACGTCAGGAACGGTTGCTGCCATGGCGATCACGGTACCGGTAACCCACCATCGTGAGCCGGTAACAGGCAATCGCCCGCCCTGTCGACGCGGCTAGAGAGCCGGCGCTCGGGGCGCGAAGGCTCCACGCTTTCAAGACTGGGAGCTTCGGTGGCCGCGGCTACGGAAGAATGGGAGCGTGGATCCTTCAATTGTCGACGTGCTTAGCCGGATCCGGCCCCTCGACTCGGCGCCGATGGTGGCGGCCGCGCGTCGCCATCGCCAGCTAACCAAGCCATTCGGCGCGCTCGGCAGGCTCGAAGACGTATCCGTGGTCTTGGCGGGCGTTTCCGGCCAGTGCCCGCCCCCGGTGCCGAGCCGCCCGGTGGTCGCGGTATTCGCCGGCGATCACGGTGTGCATGCCCAAGGGGTAACCCCATGGCCGGTGACGGTCACCGCAGCTATGGTGGAGAACTTCCGGGTCGGGGGCGCGGCTGTTAACGTGCTGGCGCGCGGCATCGGCGCTGAAGTGGTGGTGGTGGACGTCGGCGTTGCCGGTGACGTGCGGGCCGACGCCGCGGTGTGGGATCGCAAGGTGCGGCGCGGGACCGCGGACCTCAGCCGAGGCAGTGCGCTTACCGACGCTGAGGTCGAGCAAGCCGTGCTCGCTGGGATCGACGTCGCGATGGCACTCATCGACAACGGCCACGACATCCTGCTCACCGGCGACATGGGCATCGGCAATACGACGCCGTCCGCGTGCTTGATCGCGGCCTTCTGCGGGGCCGGCGCCGAGCGGGTCACCGGGCGCGGCTCCGGAGCGGACGATCGCACCTTCGCACGCAAGCGGCGGGTGGTCGAAGCCGCGGTGGCGCGCCTGCCAGCCGATGCTGGCCCGCTGGTGGTCGCCGGCGCGGTGGGCGGACTTGAACACGCGGCACTGGCCGGTTTGCTCCTTGCCGCGGCGGCCCGGTCGGTCCCGGTCATCTTGGACGGGGTGATTGCCGGCGCGGCGGCGCTGATTGCTGATGCGCTGGCCCCGCACGCCCTGTCCTATTGCTTGGCTGGGCATCGCTCTGCCGACCTGGGGCATCGGATCGCATTGGAGCGGCTGAAGTTGCAACCGTTGCTCGACTTGGACCTACGGCTCGGCGAGGGAACCGGCGCGGTGTTGGCCTATCCGCTGGTGCGGTCAGCGGCCGCCGTGCTCACCGAGATGGCGACGTTCGAGTCGGCGGGCATCGATCATGGCTAAGGACGAACGTGACTTCGCGCCGTACCCGGCGGGGCTCCGACTCGCCGGCCGGCGAGTCGTGGTGGTCGGTGCCGGCCAGGTTGCCCAGCGACGCGTGCCGGCGCTGATTGCCGCCGGCGCCGAGGTCGTGGTCGTCTCACCAGTCGCCACACCGGCACTTGAGGCCATGGCGACGGAGTTCACCTGGTGTCGGCGCCCGTTCGTCGACACCGATCTGGACGACACGTGGTACGCCATCGCGGCAACCGACGTAGCCGAGGTCAACGCACAAGTTGCCGCCGCCGCAGAAGCCCGCCGGGTGTTCTGCGTCCGCGCGGACAACGCGCGTCAGGCCACTGCCTGGACACCGGCCGTCGGCAGACACGGCGGCGTGACAGTTGCCGTGCTGAGCAACCGGAAGCCGCGGAAGTCGGCGGCGTTGCGTGACCAGATCATGGCCGGTCTGCGGAACGGCGCCATTGACGCGAACGCGGCACAGGAACGCGGACCCGGGGTGATCCTGGTCGGCGGCGGACCCGGTGAGCCGGAGCTGGCAACGGTAGCCGCCCGGCATGAGTTGGCCGCCGCAGATGTCGTGGTCGCCGATCGACTGGCGCCCCGGGAGCTTCTCGACGAGCTAGCCGCTCACGTGGAGCTGATCGATGTCGCCAAGCTACCCCGAGGGCGATCCGCCACTCAGGACCAAATCAACCGGATCCTGGTCGAACGAGCCGCCGCCGGCCGGCGGGTGGTACGCCTCAAGGGCGGCGACGGGTTCGTGTTCGGGCGGGGCTTCGAGGAATGGCTGGCGTGTGTCGAAGCCGGCGTGCCGGTCAGTGTGGTCCCTGGGCTGACCTCGGCGATCTCGGTGCCCGCCACCGTGGGTATCCCGGTGACACACCGGGGAGTGGCTCACGAGTTCACCGTGGTGTCCGGGCACCTGCCCCCAGGACATCCTGATTCCTTAGTTGCCTGGCCGGCCCTGGCACGACTCACGGGCACGATTGTCGTTCTGATGGGCGTGGAGAATGCGCCGGCCATCGCGGCGGCGCTGATCGAGGGCGGCAGAGACCCGGGCACTCCGGTGGCCGTGATCGTCGATGGCACGATGCCGCAACAGCGACTGGCGCTCTCCACCCTGGTCGAGCTGCCCGCGGATCTCACCAGGAAGCTGGTGAAGCCGCCGGCCATCATTGTGATCGGCGCTGTTGTCGCGGTGGCCTATCCGGATCGGTATTCCGATGGCTGACCTCATCACCGTCACCGATCGGCTGGACCCACGGTTGACCGACTACCGCGACCTGCGTGAGGTCCAGTTGCGTACGAGCCTCGAGGCCGAGCACGGATTGTTCGTCGCGGAAGGTGAGAAGGTCGTACGCCGAGCGATCGAAGCCGGCTTGAGTCCGAGATCGTTCCTGATGGCTGAGCGATGGCTGGATGGTCTGGCCGATGTGCTGGCCGCGACGGACGCGCCATGCTACGTGGTGTCGGCGGAGTTGGCGGAGCAGGTTACCGGGTTCCATGTCCATCGAGGCGCGCTGGCGTCGGTCCAGCGGCCACCGGCGCGTGACATCGATGATGTCCTCCGCAATGCCCGGACCGTGGTGGTTCTGGAGGACGTCGTGGACCACACGAATGTCGGTGCGATCTTTCGGACCGCGGCCGCGTTGGAGTTCGATGCCGTGCTGCTGTCGCCACGCTGCGCCGACCCGCTCTATCGTCGTTCGATCAAGGTGGCGATGGGGGCCGTCTTCGCGGTGCCGTGGGCCCGGGTCCCGGACTGGTACCAGGCGCTGCCTGAATTGAGCTCGCGCGGCTTCAGCACGGTCGCACTCACCCTGGGAGCGGACGCTCGGCCGTTGGAAGTCGCGGTCGGTCATCTCGACAAGGTGGCGTTGGTCCTGGGCTCCGAGGGCAATGGCCTCTCAACCCGATGGGAAGCCGTCGCGGACCACCGAGCGATCATCGACATCCGCGCCGGCATCGACTCCCTCAACGTCGGCGCGGCAGCCGCGATCGCATGTTACGTCGTGCGACACCGGCATCAACTAGCACCGGCGATTATTCCGGTCGGCCAGTCGGCAGGATAGTCGTCGGCCAGCCGGTCGTGCTCCTTGGCGAGCTTCTTGCGGTGACGGTCACTGATCCGGTCGCCGAACACAGTGCCCAGGGTGTGGTCGGTCTCGTGTTGCAGACAACGGGCCAACAATCCGCTACCGACGTAGCGCACCGGAACGCCGTCCAGGGAAGTGCCCACCACCTCGGCATGATCCGGGCGAGCACAGTCCACGAATGCGCCCGGGAACGACAGACAACCCTCTTCGTCGACCGCCAAATGTCGCTCATCGCCTTCCGGCAGGATCAGGGTGGGATTGCACACCACACCCACAACTCGGCGTCCGTCATGATCAGGGCAGTCGAAGACGAACATCGCAAGATCCACATCGACCTGGCATGCCGCCAGCCCGACTCCGTTGGCGGCGTACATGGTGGCAGCCATATCCGCAGCCAAGGCTTGTAGCTTCTCGTCGTAGGACGTCACCAGTTGCTGCGGTCGGTGCATGACCGGCGTACCCCAGCGGGTGATCGGGCGCACCGTTCCGCCGGTCGGCAATTCATCAGGCATGTCCGGAATTCTAGGGGCCTGACCGGGTCCGACTCACTCCGCTTCCCAGCTGGCCGTGAGTCTGGTCGGATGTCGGCATGAAGTTCTATGCAGACCTGCCGCTTCGTCGGAGCCGGCAGATCATCGGTGACCTGATGTTGGTGGGCTGGGTGACGCTGTGGATCAAGATGGCGTACGTCATCCATGCCGTCACCCTCAAGTTGGGCGCGGTCGGCCAGCTGACCGACCGCTCGGCTACGGCCTTGGCCAAGCAGATGGAGGCGGCGGGTGGCGCGATGGATCAGGTTCCGGTAGTTGGCGACCGGGCATCGGCGCCGTTCGGCAAGGCGGCCGACGCTTCGGACAACCTGGCGGAGGCGGGCCGCGCTCAAGTGCAAGCGGTCGACGAGCTCGCGTTCTGGCTCGGCCTGATCACCGCGTGCATTCCGATACTTATCGTCGGCGGCGGCTATCTCTATCTTCGATGGCGATTCGTCCGGGCTGCTACCGCGGGCCGAAAGTTCGTCGACTCCAGTGCTGACGTCGACCTGTTTGCGCTGCGAGCCATGGCGAATCAGCCACTGCACGTGCTCGCCCGGATCAGCGACGACCCGGCCGGCGCATGGCGTGGCCGCGATGGGCCGGTGATCGCCAGATTGGCTGATCTGGAACTACGTGAGAGTGGACTGCGGCCCCACCCGAGGACCTCGGTTGACTAGGACCTACACCAGAGCGGCCGGCGGGGATGGCGTAACTTTGAGAAAGCGTGGTGGCGCCCAGCGCTTCGCGGCATAGAACGCGGTGACGGCCGCCAGGGCCACCTCGGCGCGCGTATCGTCAACGATTGCCACCGCCGAGCCGCCGAAGCCGCCGCCGGTCATTCGCGCGCCCAGCGCCCCAGCCGCCGTGACGGAGTCCACAATGGCGTCGACTTCGGCGCAGGAGACCTCGAAGTCATCGCGTAACGACGTATGGGACGCCGCGAAGACGCGGCCCAATTCGTGGTAGTCGCCAGCGGTGATCGCAGCGACTGCGGCATCGACTCGGGCGATCTCGGTCACCACGTGGCGGGCTCGGCGCCGCAGGACCACATCGTCGAGTCGAACCAGATCAGCAGTCGTGGCTTGCCGTAGCGAGGTGAGGCTCAGCGCCTTCGCGGCCGCCGCACATTCCGCGCGGCGTGACCCGTAACTGCCGTCGACGAGGGCATGGGAGACGCCCGAATCGATGACGACCAACGCCAGACCGTGATCCGCCAACGGCAAGTCGACATCAGTGGTCGAGGAATTGTCGAAGTCGATCAGCAGTGCGCGGCCGGGCGTCGAGAGCAGGGCCGCAGCTTGGTCCATGCCGCCGGTCGGCGCCCGGGCAATCTCGGTCTCCGCACGGACACAGACCTCGGCCAACCACGTTCGGTCGACCTGGTGGGGGCTCACCATCGACCAGAGTGCGACGGCCACGGCGGCTTCCAAGGCCGCCGAGCTGGACAGCCCGGCACCCAACGGCACTGTGCTGTGCACGAAGATGTCTGTGCCGGGAATTTCGGGCGGCGCGATGTCGCGGGACTGGCCCGCCGCTGGGTTCCGCATCGCCCACAGCACGCCGCAAACGTAGGACCACCAGCCGCGAGGCTGGTCCGGCCCGAGTTCGTCCAGCGTGGAGCTCCAGGCCTGCTCGACTCGGTTGCTCTTGATCCGGATCACCTGGTCCGGTCGACGACCTAATGCGGCATAGGTGGCGTGCGGCAGCGCGATCGGCAAACACAATCCTCTGTTGTAGTCGGTGTGTTCTCCCATGAGGTTGACGCGCCCGGGCGCCCGGGCGACCACATCGGGCCGGTACCCGAAGTGTGCCGCGAATGCTTCGCGCGCCGTGGCGCCACCCGCACTCGGCGTGCCGGGGCCGAGATAGTCGAGCGCGGGTCCGGTCATGAGGAGACCCTAACCCGATGATTCAGCTGCGTTGAGAAGCGCCGCTGGCCTATCCTCAGGACCGATCCGGTCGGGTGCCGATCCGTCCGCTCAGAGCTGCACCACCGTCTCGACTGGCCGGCGCGGTGACAACGCGACGGCCGCCCGCCCGGCTGGTGGCCAGCCTAGCCGGATCAGCAACTGCGGACAGCAGGCGTCATCGAGGACTTCGCGCTGCAGCCGTAGGCGGGTGTCGTCAACCTCGATCGGTTGGCTGAACGGAACCAAGGACAAGCCGTCCAGGGTGGTCCGGAGCCAGATCGCGGCCAGCGCTTCACCGGTTCGCAGCCAGGCCAAGGCATCGTCCGACGACGTGGCCAGGATCAGCCAGGACTCTTCGGAGGCCTCATCCTCGGCATTGGCATCCACCAGCGAGCCACCGGGGAAGCGGGTCGGGACGGCGGTGGTCTGGGCTGGCCGGGTTGGCACGTTGGTCTCGCGCACGACCAGACTGGACCGCGGTATGCCGTCGGTACCTCCTTCGGTCCAGCCCAGGAGTTCGTCGAGGTAGCGATCGTTGCGGTGTTGCACACTCTGGGCGCGGAGCAGTAGCTCTCTGATGTGCTGACGCCCCCCGCTGTCGGCGATCGCGTGCGTCAACACGCCGTGATCATGGGCGACAGCTCCAAGGCGGTCCAGGGTGGACGTGGGGACCGGCCACGAGGACACCCGCCGGCGATCGGTGCGGCGCCGGCTGATCGCCTCCGCCATTGTCGTCGCGTCGGGGACGACCGGTGCAGCGGCAAACTCGATCGAGGCAAGCATCCCGTGGGCATGGCCAGACCGGTGCATGGTGGTGTGCCAGCCGAACCCGGCTGCCGCGACCGCGAACATATGCAGTGCGCTCCCGCAGCTCACCACAAGGTCGCGGCCGGACGTGTCGGCATAGACCAGTCGCCTCGTGGCGTCCGCGTGCAGTTGGAGCGCCGGCCCGGCCAACACCCACCGCCACGGTTGGGTGTTGTGCACCGAAGGCGCCCGGCACGCCAGGTCTACCATGGCAACCAGCGTGTCGTGGTCGGGGCAGGTACGGCTCGGGGAGGACTGGCCAGGGCTGTTCGCGGTCACAGGGCCAGCCAACGCCCTGCGCACGGGCGCCGACCAGGGCCAAGTTACCGCCCGGGCCGGGACCTTTGGTGAGCCGAGCGGTCCGTTGTGCCCTCCCCAGGAGGCGCGCCGGGCCGAGACAGTGAGGTCATGCAATCTCACGTTCTCGTGCTCGGTGCCAACTTCGGCGGGCTCACCGCGGCGCTCGCGGTCAAAAACGAGCTGGGAGCCGACGTCGCGGTCACCGTCCTCTCCCCGGACGACCACTTCGTCTTCACCCCATCGCTGATCTGGGTGCCGTTCGGCAAGCGGACCTTGGCGGACCTTGGCTTCCCGGTGACCCCGACCTTGCACGCACGCGACATCGACTTCCTGAAAGAGGCGGCTGTCAGGATCGATCCACGGGCGAAGACGGTCACCACGGCATCGGGATCGATCCTGGCTTACGACTACTTGGTGGTGGCGACCGGCTACCGCAACGACCTCGAGACCGTACCGGGAATCGGGTCCGACGCTCACGCCTCGACCATCACCACGGTTCCGGAGGCCTTCGCGGCCGGCAAGGCATGGACCACGTTCTTGGACTCCCCGGGCGACGTCGTCGTCGGCGCCACCCAGGGCGCGGGCTGCTTCGGCGCCGCATACGAATTCCTGTTCAATGTCGCCTATCAACTCAAGAGGGCCGGTCTGCACAAGCAGGTCAAGGTGACCTACGTCACCGCAGAGCCTTTCCTGGGGCACTTCGGCATCGGAGGTCTGCCGCACGGCGAGAAGCTTCTCGGCATGTACACCAAGCGTGCCGGAATCGACACCGTGACCGGCGTGGCCATGGAATCGGTCGACGACGGCCGTCTGGTGCTGGCCGACGGTCGAGTCCTCGACTTCTCCTGGGCAATGGTCGTTCCCGCATTTCGGGGACAACCGGTCGTTTCGGGCACCGACCGGTTGGGCGACGACCGCGGCTTCGTGCGCGTGCGAGACACGTATCAAAGTCAGGCGTACGACGACATCTACGCGGTCGGCGTCGCCGCAGCCGTCGACGTCCCGTGGACCACCGCGGTACCGGTCGGCGTGCCCAAGACCGGCTTTCCCACCGAGCAGCAAGCGCACATCGCCGCTCGCAACATCGCTGCCCAGATTCGCGGCGAGCAGCCGATCGCGCACAAGGCGTTCGGTGACATCGCTGCCGTGTGCGTATTGGACGCCGGCAACAACGGCGTGGTGATCCTTGCTGACAAGATGCTTCCGCCGCGTAAGCACGGACTGTTGATTCCAGGCCCGCAGGCGCACGCGTTCAAACTGGCCTTCGAAAAGTACTTTCTGTGGAAGAGCCGCCACGGTTTCGTCAACCTGCCCTAGATCCGCCCTAGATCGCCAGGTAGGCGACCGAGGAGGACCCGGGCGGCAGGTCATCCTGGGTGGCGCGACGACTATCGAACGATCGCCACCGGACAATGTGCACGCCCGAGCACGTATTGGCTGACCGATCCCAACATTAGCCCAGGGAACGCCCCACGACCCCGGGAACCGACCGCAACTAGGGAGGCGGTGAGCGAGGCATCGGCCAGTGCGCGCCCGGCGGCGACCGGAATGGATTCGGTCACCAAGTCGACGTCGGGAAACTTCTCGGACGCGGTGGTCA
>JBOFLH010000413.1:0-1572 GCA_051657765.1 Nocardioides sp.
AACTGAGACGGCTGGCCGAACCGGATCGGGCACGGAGAATCCGCCGTCACCAAGCGCATCGACGGCCACCGCAGTACCGGCCATGACCGTGAACTCGCCGGAGGCAGAGTCAGTCAGCGAGACCGGAAAGTTACCTTAGGAATACATGCCCTGAGTCTTCCCCAGAGTCCGCTCTCGTCCGTGCGCGCGCTGCGCCCCACCTAGTCACCCTCGGACAGTCGCTACGGTAGAGCCCGGCCTCCGAAGACATCCCCAACGAGAGGAGCTGCCTGTGAAGGGCGTCGAGCTCGTTCTATCGTCAGCGATCTGGACTGTAGGCGATCAACTAGCCGAGGGGGGCTTTGGTCAGGTTTACGAACTGATAGGCGACCAGCACAGCCCGGCTGCCGTAGCAAAGTTCGTGCCCAAAGCACCCGGCGCTGATCGCGAACTTCTCTTCGTCGAGCTTAGTGAAGCTCGCAACGTTGTTCCAATCATCGACTCGGGAGACCACGGGGATCATTGGGTCCTAGTCATGCCTCGCGCCGATAAGTCCCTTCGTACGTACCTTGACGAGTCGAGCGAAGTGCTCGCCTTCGAGGACGCGTCGTCGGTGTTGCTCGATATTGCTACCGCTCTCATCGATCTCAATGAGAGGGGGGTCGTGCATCGCGACCTTAAGCCGGAGAACATACTGCTCCTGAACAACACCTGGTGTCTGGCAGATTTTGGGATTTCTCGCTATGCCGAGTCATCGACGGCGCCGGATACTCTCAAGTGGGCGTTGACAGCACCCTATGCAGCACCAGAGCGCTGGCGTACTGAACGCGCCACCAACGCTGCCGATATCTACGCACTAGGAGTTATGGGATTTGAGATACTCCAAGGGTATTTGCCATTTTCCGGACCCACGATGGAGGACTACCGCGACCAACATCTTCATGACGAGGTCCCGACAATGAACGGAGTGCCGACTGCCCTGGCAACAGTTCTCCAGGAATGCTTGTTCAAGGCGCCGGAGGCCCGGCCAACTCCGGGGAACTTGCTTGAGCGCCTTAATAGGCAGCTATCAACTCCTCCAACTGGAGGCCTTGCCGCCTTACAGGCTGCCAACCAAATCGAAGTCCGAAATCGGGCGGAGAATGGACGCAGGGCATCAATCGCCGCGTCCGAGGCGACGAGACGCAAAGAACGGGTTGCCGTGGCCAAGGACATTTACGTGCGAATCACGAGCGCTCTCCGAGAGGGCATCATGCTCGCCGCTCCCGTGGCCACATTGACACTCGCCGACACCGGCCACCCCCCTCGCAACCTCGGCTGGTCGATCGAACTGGGCCAAGCGAAATTGATCGTCACAGACTGCTTGACTAAATCGGCTTCATGGAATGGATGGGATGAACCCGCATTCAGTCTCGACGCTTGGGGCAGCATCATGCTGCAAATACCGAGAACGCAGTATGGGTACGCTGGCCGTGAACACTCACTATGGTTTGGGGATATCCAAGAGGCCGGCCACTCTGCGTGGTACGAGACGGCATTCATGCACAGTGCCCTTAGCGGCAAACGCTCATCTTCCGCCGCACCATTCGAACT
>JBOFLH010000414.1:0-7993 GCA_051657765.1 Nocardioides sp.
CGGCTCAGATTGAGCAGTTGAAGTCGTCGTTGGGTGCGCCGGTCGCGACTCGGCAGCACATGGTGGATGCGTTGCTCGCGAAGCGGCATGAGTTTGAGGTCGCGATCAGGCAGATCGAGGACGGCACATTCGAGGCGCCTAAGGTGCCCCAGGCGGCACCGGTGGCGAGTTCGACCGACATACCGCTGGATATGCATCGTGACCCCAAGAGTTTCGTGCCCTGGCCCGCTGACGCCGAACAGGCCCTGCGGAATGTGACCAAGGAAATCGACTCCATCTGGGAAACCCACTTCACCTTGGCGAACCAGATTCCACAACCCGCGGACTTCGCCATCCCGCCGGAGTGGGCTGACACTGGCCTCAACGCGCAGGGCTCGCGCAGCCCGTGGACATCGACGTCAGGCAGCACCGACGGTTCGACCAGCCCGGGAACACCCGCCAATGCGGCTGGTAGCGGCCCGTTGCCCCAGGCCGCCGCCCACCAAAGCAGCTCGATGAAGTCCGCGGCGCAGCCGGACGAAGTGACATTCGCGGAGCTGGATCGACCCGATCCGCAGCCCTTGAACCTGGCTGGCGGAACGCCTGGATCTTCGCCGGAGATCACCGACCCGGCCGATCCGCGGCTGTGGCAGAAGGCCCCGGAAGGCGGCCCATCGGGCGCCGGCGATCCACCAACCACGGGCGAGGCACCTGGCACGAACCTCGACCCACAGCCGTCTGGACCATTCGATACCGAACCGCCCGGGGCGCTCGTGCGGCTTCAAGACGGGCCCAAAGCCTTCGAGATTCCCAACGCTCAGTCGAAGTCACCCGATGCCCCAAGCAGCGGGCCACGTGGCGAGGGCGACTCGGCGAAGGTTCTTGGCGGCGAGTCCGGCCACGGAGACGCGGACCAGGAAACCTCGCTTGCCCAATCAGTTGGTGGGGGAAAGCCCACTGATGGAGGAGCAGCCCAGGAGCGGCCCGGTGATGGTGGCGTGCCGGGCGCGCCCGAGGAGCTGCCGACCGGAATCAGGCTGCAGGGATTCCCGACTTTTGCGACCATGCTCCCGGCCGTGGCTGAATTGGACTCCGCTGGCGCGCTTGAACGTCTCACTCATGTCGATGAGGTGATCCGGCGTGTGGTGGTAAGCCCGGGTGACACCTGGGAGTATTCGGGCGGCGGCCCGCTGGACACACTGGGTCAGGTTCGAGACGAGCTGATTGGTCGTCTTGCCGAGCTAGGTGACCCCGCCGGCCAATCGCTGGCCAGTAGTCCGATCATCGAGACCCATCGAGCTTTGGAGTCCGTCGCACGGGCTGAGCGAGCCCTTCTCGAAGCCACTAACGCATCGCCGATGGCCAATTCGTCCTCAGCCACCCCAGACCTGACCACCCTGCAGTCGGACGTCGTCCGAGCGCTCGATCACCTGCGCGCGTTGCACGACGAGGTGGACCTCGACCAGTTGCCCGACTGGTTCTCAACTCACCCATACGTCTACAACACCTCGGACTTCAACCAGGCGGCCACCGGCTTGCCGTCGGTCGAGGCGCGCATCGAGCATGCCGTGTCGAGCGGGCAGTCGTGGCAATCCGCCGAGACAACCTTGGCGCGGCTCGGGCAGCAGCGTGACGACTATCTGCGGGCGATCGCGGCCCATGAGCGCCGGCAGGCGACCTTGCACCAATGGTGGTTGGCTCCGGAGGAGGTGGGGCAGCCACTTCCGGTGGCTGAGCCCTACCAGCCTCCGCCGCACCCGATCGTCCAGATGTCCAAGACATTGGGCGAGCTGGCCCTCGCCGCTCAAGCCCTGTCGCAGGCGCCTCCAGGTAGTCAAGAAGCGCTGCAATGGGCCACCTGGCGAGACCAGATCCTCGATGAAGTGGAGGCGCCGACTCCGCAGCTGCCGCCGCACCTGCTGCCAGTCCAGCCATACATCCTCCCCAACCCCAATCAGGCCAAAGCCGATCAATACGCACCACTGGTCGAGCAGGCCATCGCCGCCGTCGAAGCCAGAGCCGACGAGACCCCGGAAACCGACGGGCAACTCGACGAACTACACAAGACCAAGGCCGAGCTGGATCGGTTCTACGCCCACCAAGCAACCCTGGAGAGCTTGCTGGTCCGAGGTGCACTGGTTGACGATCCGGTGCCCACGGAGCTGCGTCCCGAAGCATTGCAGACGGCGCTCGACACCGACCCCCGGCAGGGGCCACGGCTCGCCCCCGATACATTGCCGGCCTTTCCCTACGAGCTGGCAGACCAGCCACTGGGCATCCCCGAGACGCCGGAGCAGGCGCGCCAGATCGCGCAACGTCTCGTTGATCTGGGTCTGCAGTACGGCTACACCGGCGTCCAGTTGTGGGCGATCTGGGCCATGGAGCCGTTCCGGGAGAAGTGGTTCCGACACAGTCGGCGCGACTTCGACAGCTACCAGGAGGCCCGCGAGGAGACCGACCTCATCGTCGAGGAGATGCATGCCGTGCCGGGCGTCGGGCCGTTGCTGGCCGAGCGCTTTGAGGGGGCCACGAGTATCTCTCGCAGCCTGGGTCCGTCTGGACGGTGGGGCGTCGGTCTGCTCACCATGGGGCACGACTACACCCGCGCTGACGGCCAGGTCATCGCGGCGGTCTCCCTAGGAACCCTCAACCGTCAGTGGCACACACCGCTGGTCGCCGAGCCGGACCAGCTCACCGACGACTCCTACGGCTATCACTGGCATCCGCCGATCCCTCCCGGGAAGAAGAAGCCGGCGGGCTTCTCCTGGGGTGACGGTCGCGAAGTTCTCGCCTCCGGCCGCGGACTGTCGGTGCGGCAAAACGGGCGTTCTGCTGTCCTCGAAACAACAGCGGCCTGGAAGACCCTCTGGAACGACCAGCGGCGCGCCGTCCTCCGACAACTCAACGGCCTGGTCGAGATCCTGCGACCCCCCAAGGCGACCCCGGGCAAGCCCACGCCGACCTACACCGCTGCCCAGCGTCGCGCCGCCCTTGACCAGCTGCGCCGCCTGGTCGGCGCCTACCTCCAGGTCACCAAATACGACGTCAACGGCGTCGACCGCAGCAACGGCCTGGTGGAATGGAACAACCTCACCTTCGACACCCCCGAAGGCTTCTTCGACCTCCTTCCCGAGCCGAGCGACGCTGGCGCGTCCGGCTCGGGCCACGTTCCCATGACCACGGACGCCCGTTCCACCCCGGGCGTCCCCTCCCCGAGCGGTGACGACACCCGCTCGGAAGCGAGCGGTGACCACACCCGCTCGGATGCCACGTCGATGCTCGCCACGGAAGGAGGTGAAAAGAAAGGCGAGCTCGACAATGTGGCCTCAGACGATCAATCCTCGGATCACCACTCCATCATCGAAGATACCGGGCCTAGCCGGCCCACGACGACACCGGACGCGCAACCTGTCGCGGGAGTGCTGGACGTCGCTCCGTTCAACGGCTTGACATTGAGCAATCACCAGAAGCAGTTGTTGACGACGTACGTGAACCACGGTCTGCACGACGGCACGACAGCGCGAGCGCTTGCGGTCGCCCAACCCGACGCCCAACCCGACGCCCAACCTGACGCTAGGTCCGTGGACGCCAAGTCCGTGGTACGGCAGTTGACCACGGTAGCCCGGCTAGTGGACGAGAACATGACCGCCGCTCAATTGCGACAATTGGTCGCGACATTGACGGACACCCCCGTCCTCGGCGATCCGGCCTGGCCGATCGACAAGCAACGGACGTATGCCGTGATCGCGGCCAATTCGCGGATCGCCGCCGCGGCATTGACCGGTCGGCAACTCGAAGTCCTGGCGGTGTGGGCGACCTCCGGCTACGACCCGGCCGCCGCCGCGCCGGAGCTCGGCGTCAAGGACGCGGCGGCAGTGAAGCGGGCCCTGACCATCGTGACCAACTCCGTTCTCTTCGACCGCTCGGGGCTGCCTGATGAGGGCGCCATCGCTGGTAGTGAAGACCGGCCGGTTGACCCGGTCGAATCGTTGGCGCAGCTGCTGGCGACCGCTCTTGCTGAGGCTTCCGCCGATGTGGTCTCCTCTGTTGACACCGACCCATACGTGGGGCCGGACAAGAGCGACCTGGGCATGGCCGAGTCGATCGGCGACAGCGTGGGTGATGGTGACGTGGTGGGCGATAACGCGGGCGAGCCACTGGGCCTGCCCTTCCCAGTCAAGTGGCTGGATCTGGTGCCGGTCGACAAGCGGCCGACCGGGTTGACCGATCAGCTGGTGTTCCGGGACAAGGCGGAGGATCTGTGGGTATTCAAACCGCGGCAGCCGACGGCCGCCTTGTGGGAGGTCGCCGTGTCCCGGGTTGCCGCACAGGTGGACGTGCGAGCGGCCGAGGCTTATCTGTTCCAGGTCGGTAGCGGTGGCCCCCGCGGGGTCATTCAGCGCCTTGTCGACGTCCAAGATCCTTGGCCGGCCGGCTTGGACGTCAGGACACTGAGCCTCGACGAATTGCAGCAGGTGGCAGAGTACGTCGTACTCAGCTACCAGTTTGACGAGTATCACAGCACGCCGGCCAACTTCCGCCGATCGACGGCCGACGCTGACGATAGCGGACTGGTTCGGGTTGGTTTCGGGAACGGAATGACGACGTGGTTCCAGGCTAAGTTGACCCAGATCCTGGACCGGCCCGGCACCTTGAACCCGTTCAGCGCGCCCGCGGACCTCTATCGGCGGGTCTGGCGAGAAGTCACTCAGCGCTCCGACGCCGAGTGGACCGAGATTCGCCAGGCGATGACCAGGGTTGTGGCCAGGTTGCAGCAAATTCCGGACGATGTCATGCGTCGCCTGGTGCGTCCGGCGGCAATCGCCAGGGCGCATCAGGCGGACGAACTCGCCCGCTGGGGGGTGGCGCTGGTGGGACCGGGCTCGGACTGGTTGGCTGCGGCGCTGAGTGCCCAGGCGGATGCGACGGCCGCCGGTCACCGATATCGAGGTATTGGCGGCGAGCTTGACCCGACCACCGCGCGGGTGCTGCAGGCGACCCTCGATGCCTACCCGGCGTTCTTCGCCGCCGCCGACAGTGGACCGTCCCAGGTGGATCCGGAGTTCCTGGTTGATGAGTTGATTCGGCGAAAGAATGCGCTTGCCGGTGAGGTGGCGGCGCTGTTTAACGCGACCGAGGTCGCGCGGGCCAAACATCAGGCCGAACACCATGGCGGCACGTCGGGTGAAGTTCGCCTGGCCGCCCACGCCGCCCTCGCCGCGTCGGATGTGGAGGGCTGGGTTGCCCTATTGAGCGAGCGAGTCGCTGATGGTCTGTATGGGCCGACGCTGACCATGGACTCGGAGGTATTGGGTGAGTTGGAGTGGCTCGATCCGGGCGGGGTGTTGCTCGTGCGCGAGCGGCTCGCCCGGTCGGCATACGGAGTGCATGTGTTGTTCGACGGTGTGGTGGTGAGTGGTGTGGACGTTTCGGGTGTGCAGATTCCGTTGGCGTCGACGTCGCCGCGGGACCCGTGGGGGCTGGTGCAGGCGATGCTGCAGGCGGTGGTGACCGGGTTTGGGTCGGGTGAGTTGACGTTAGCGGTTGACGAACGGGTGTTGGCGCTGACCGCGGAGTTTGCCTCGTGGTGGGGCGATCAGCCGGATGTGTGGCCGGTGTACGACGCGGTGCGAGGCCTGTGGGGACGTTTCTCGGACTTGCGGGTGGTGTTCGGGGACGTGGTCGACCTTCCTGGTGTTGACTTGACTGGCGTGCTGATGCGACCCCGCACGCTCGAGCCGCGGGTGTTGCGGCGCGCCATGCCGCGGACTACCCCGCGGGATCCGTGGGGGTTGGTTCCGGCGGTCCTGGAATGGTTGTTGGAGCGGAGCGGGACCGAGCGTGTGCTTCGGGTGTCGAGTGACTTGATGGCCTGGGTTGCCAGGTATGCGATGCGCCCGGACCTGACGAGGGTGTGGTACGGGCTGCGCTATCCCCATGAGTGGGCGTCGTCGAGTTTCGAGTTGGTGTTTGGCGATGGCGTGCGGGTAGCGGGGGTGGAGGTATCGGGAACCCGCGTGCCGGTGGATCGGGTGCTGGTGGGCAATGAGCCGTGGGGTTTGGTCTGGGCGCTCGCGGAGCGCTCGATCACCGTTGTCGGTGGTCTTCGTCGGCTCGTGTTGACCGATGAGATGGTGTCGTGGCTGCGAGGCAACGGTGGCTCCTATGACCTGACCCGGGTGGTGGATCACCTGCGTCAGGACTCCTCCGGCTTGGACCTGGTCGTTGAGCATCGCGGTGTGGAGGTCGACGAGCCCGCCTTGCGGGAGCTGTTGCGGCCGGCGCCTCGCCCGGTGGTGGCCAAGGCCGCGGTCGAGGTTCTCGACGTCTATTCCGGGCCGGACAAGGGTGAGTCGGGTGGTGTGGTGGAGTCGGTGGGTGATGGTGGGGCGGGGATGTTGGAGGTGGGTGAGATCGGCTCCGGTCAGTCCAGATCCGACAGCACGATTGCCCAGCTCGACCTGAGCGACTTCGTTGTCACCGATACTGTCGCTGGGCGATCCAGGTCGACCCTCGGCCCTGGATTCCGAGAAGCTCTGGTTGGTCGGACACTTCAACCAGGCGAGCTGGCTGATGCACTGTTGACGCTGGTCGATGCGCATCCGGAATTCCACTTGAGGGGCGCCGACCTGAGCAACCTGCCGCTATCGGGCCTGATCCTGTCGGGCATGGATCTATCCGGTGCCGACCTGACCGGCGTCGACCTTCGGAAGTCGTATTTCAAGAAAGTCAATCTGACGAGTGCCGTACTGGCAGAAACGAACCTTGAACAGGCGGTTTGGTTCGACGTCACCGCTGCAGCGGCCCAGTTCGAACGACCCCGGATGGGGTCTGTGACCCTTGTCAACGTCGACTTCACCGGAGCCAGTATGTGTGAAGTTCAAGGCGGTGCCGGGGCAATGGTGCAGGCGATCCGCGGTGCGGACCCATGGATCTTCACCGAACCCGCCCCGGGCGCTGGAAAGTCTGCGCTGGAGCTTCGACGTTTCGATCTCCAGGTGCCAGCAGAACAGCTCGCCGCTCGAGCGCTGAAGCTCCGCAGGCAGTTCGCCGACTTGGTACGCGCCGAGTTGCGCGCGCGGGGTCTCGACAGCAAGTACGCGGAGCTCAAATTGACGTTTATTCGTGACGGGCACCTGGAACCAGAAGAGAACATCATGGGGGTACGCGGCTTCAGTGTCATGGTGCGATCGCAGCCCGGAGATGGTGTGGGCGAGCCCAACGTGGTGCGTGTGATCGGACCCACGGCCACTACTCGGCTGGACGACGTGGATCTTTCGCTGTGGACCGAACCCGTTTGGCCGCGGTCGGGACCAGTTCCCGTCGACGAACTGATGGTGCCGGCCGGCAAGCCGGGCGGATTCACCTTGACAGATGTCGCCGTTCTGGAGGCGCCCATCTCAACGACCCTGCCGACTGAGTGGTTCGCCGCTGAGAGTTTTGTTGCCGCGGACTATGCGCGGTACCAGCTTTCGCCCATTCACTTGCTCGCGCTCGAACTGATGCATCCCTTCCAGGTCTACTGGCGAGAGTTGCTTGACCGCGAGTTTGTCCACCCGGACCATGCCGCTCGCGCGATTTTCGAGTTGGTCTTGCGGATGCACCGTCTCGTGCCACAGCTCCGCGACTTATTGGAGCTTGGTGGCGAGATCTATCGGAAAGATGATAGCAGGACCTGGCGGGTCGGAACACCGGTCCTTGGCCAACGCCTCGGCATTGACTTGGCGAGTTTGCACAACCGCGCCACTAATCCTGACGGATCGTATGGCCCAGCTCTGTATCGCTGGCACCAGCACCCGGACCTAGCAGGTGTTGATTGGCTTGGATTTAGCCCAGAAGATCTAACCGCGCGCCTGTCCGAGGTTGGTGGTGAGTATCTCCTACATGCTGGCATTCCGTTTGCGATGAATTTGACTCCGGAATGGTACGCGGCTTCGCCCGATCGACAGACGCAGCTATTCAACACGATGAAGGACTTCGTCAGTCATCGAAAGGCAATTTCAATTGGCCAGCT
>JBOFLH010000415.1:0-6637 GCA_051657765.1 Nocardioides sp.
GCGCGGCGGGCGCGCGACGTGGCGGACCGGGAACTGTCGGGCTGGGCCGCACTGATCTACATGCAGGGCGGCGACCTGAACAACCTCACCACGCTGGCCCTCACTCCGCCGAACGTCACGTCCGACCTCGCGGTCGTCCTGGACCAGAACGCGAACGAGGTACGGCAGAGCCTCGAGGCGGCCACCTCCTCTGCAGCTGCCGCGGCGCAGCAGGAGCGGCGGCTCGTCACCGCCCGGGACACCCGCGCCGCCGCCCTGGCGGAGGCGGGGCGCACGAGGGCCGTGGCCGAGAAGCAAGCGGCGGATGCCGGCGCCGAGGCGGCGCGGCTCGCGACGGAGCAGGAGAAGCTGGCAGCGCGGTTGACCCGGCTGGAGCGGAAGGCGGAGGATCTCGTCGCGCTGCGCAGGGAGGCGGCGCTGCGGGATGCCGCGGCCGGACGCGGTGCCGCCGACCTGCTCGGGTTGCAGGCGGCCGGCTCGTCGTTGGGGAAGGGGCCGCGCGCCGCGCAGGAGGTCGCCCGAGCGATGCTGCCGTCATTCGGTTGGGACGACGCCCAGTTCCCCTGCATCGTCGAGCTCTGGCAGCGGGAGTCGGGGTGGAGCTGGAGTGCCACGAACCCGTCGTCGGGGGCCTACGGGATCCCGCAGTCGCTGCCCGCCTGGAAGATGTCGAGCGCCGGGAGCGACTGGCTCACCAACCCGGCGACCCAGATCGCCTGGGGCCTGGGCTACATCGACGACGTGTACGGGTCACCGTGCGCGGCACTCGACAAGTGGCGCTCCCGCTCCCCCCACTGGTACTGAGGTGCTTGAAACAAGACCCCGCACCGCGACCCCGAAAGCCAACGCTCGCAGACGAGAAGGCCGGATGACGCCAGCCTCAGTTCTTCCGTGGAGCCAGGGGGGCTCGGAGCCCTAACTCCTGCTCACAAACTCGGCGCCATGCCGTCGTCACGAACCGTCTGAGCGTGCAGCGGGCCGTCGACGGCCACCTGACGGTGCCCGCGGCGTTGCTCGTTGCCGTACTCCGTTGCAGTACTCTCGCCGCGCCGTCGCAAGCCACATAGATTAGTTCTTGTGGCTGGCCGATGGGTGTCAACAGAGGCGGGCACTCACCTCGCCGGCCGCCGGAAGGAGGGCACCAAGCCTGAGGTCCTCGTGCGCCGGGCCGTCCATGCCGCGGGTGGGCGGTTTCGGCTCCATCGCCGCTTGGCGAAGGGCTGCACTCCCGACTTCGTCATGCCGAGTCGCCGTGTTGCCGTCTTCGTGGACGGGTGTTTCTGGCATGACTGCCCCGCCCACGGCCGAAGGACTCCATGGGCCGGCCCGAACGCCGAGCTTTGGGCGCAGAAGATGCAGCGCAACGCCAAGCGCGACCGACGAGCGGACCAACTCGCGCAGCTTGAGGGTTGGCGCGTCATACGAGTGTGGGAGTGCGCCGCTCGAGAGGACGCCTCTGCCGTCGCGCGCACCATCCTTCAGTGGCCGGAGCAGGGACTCCTACGCCTGGGACCGTCGACCACAGCAGAGCAGACGACGGCAAGTCGACACACCGACCTAATTACCGAACATCAGCTCGAGCTGTGACAAGCTTGGCAACTATGACCTCTGCATTTCGCTTTGTAGACCTCTTCGCTGGCATCGGCGGCTTCCATGCCGCACTCAAGGCCATGGGAGGCGAGTGCGTGTACGCCGTCGAGATCGACGCCCAAGCTCGCAACGTCTACGAAGCGAACTGGGGGCACTCTGCCCTCGGCGCGAACAAGTTTGGTGACATCACGCTCGACGCCGACCACGACCGCGGCGTCATGGAAGTTCCCCCGCACGACGTCCTCTGCGCAGGGTTCCCGTGCCAACCGTTCTCCAAGTCCGGAGCGCAGCGCGGGATGGACGAGGCGAGAGGAACCCTCTTCTTCAACATCGCCAGCATCATCAAGGCCCGCCAGCCTCGCATCGTCCTTCTCGAAAACGTGCGCAACCTCATCGGTCCGAAGCACGAGCATGAGTGGGACGTCATCATCGAGACCCTCCGGGATGAGGGGTACCACGTCAGTGATCAGGCAGCGGTGTTTTCACCTCACCTACTCCCACCCCATCTCGGTGGCGCACCGCAAGTGCGCGAACGTGTCTTCATCACCGCCACGCGTGCGCCGCACCTCGTGGCGCACGACAGCAGGCTGGGAGGCCCTCTGCCGGTGGCGACCATGGCCGACCGCTTCCCACGTGTCGACGGGTCTTCCGAACTGTTCGATCCTCGGATGCACTGGCACCTGGAGGACCTGCTCGACGACTCGCACAACGTTCCCGGGTGCGAGCTGACGGAGGCAGAGACGCACTGGATCGACGCCTGGGACGAGTTCGTGAAGATCATGCGGCCCCTGATGAACGACCGACACCTGCCCGGCCATCCGATCTGGGCCGACGCATGGCTGGACTTCCCTCAGATGCAGAAGATCCACTGGGAGCGACCAACGATCCGAATGCCGCGCAGGGTGACGCGGCCGTCCGTAGACCCGGATCTTCCGGAGTGGAAGCAGAGCCACCTGAACAAGAACTACGACATGTTCGCGCGCCACTTCGAGGCCCTCATCCCGTGGGCGCACCAATGGAGGGTGTACACGTCGACGTTCCCGCCCAGCCGTCGCAAGCTGGAGTGGCAGGCCCAGGACACGAAGTCCCTATGGGACACCGTGATGCACTTCCGGCCTTCGGGCATTCGCGCCAAGCGGCCCACCTACTTGCCGGCGCTCGTCGCGATCACGCAGACGTCGGTGGTCGGTCCGCGCGAACGCAGGCTCTCGCCGCGAGAGACCGCTCGCCTTCAAGGACTCCCCGATTCCTTCGTGTTCCCCGGTCAGTCGGCCGCAGCGACGTACAGGCAGATGGGCAACGGAGTCAACGTGGGCGCCGTCTGGCACGTCTTCCGCGAGCACGTCAAGCGCGATAGGTCCATCCTCAGCCGGACGGCACGCGGTCGCGCCATCGTGACTGCGGTCGAGGCGGCTCCGCCTCGACCAAACGAGATCCTCGCGCAGCACGACCCGGTATCGTCCTAGCCCGGGGCGCTAGCACTTCGCCGATTCCACCCATTTGACGAGTCGCGTAGCTAGGGTGCGAGTGTGTCTGACGACCCGAACCTGCCGATCGACTTGGAGTTCCCCTTCCCGCCAGTCGACATCGTCGACACTCACGTCGTTCCCGCCAACATCGACGCACCTCCTGGTGGCTCAAGTGCAAGTTTCGCAGAACTAAGGAGGGCCTTCGTTGCCGATCCCCAACTCGGTCAGGAGCTCCAATGGCTCCTTCACGTTGCTGTGGAGAACTTCAATCCCTCGAATCGTGCCAATCGGTTCATAATTGGTGCATTGGTCGAATGGGGAATCGCGCTGGCGGCCTTCTCGGCCGGCATCCTGACTCTTCCTCAGGGTCACGACGCCGATGGGGATGATGTGGCTGGCCTACGGGATGCTTCCAAGTATCGCTGGTCGGTGAAATCGTCATTCTCCAACCAAAGAAGTTATCAATTCATCATCCAGAATGTCCGTGGACGAAAAGGATCCGACCCAGGTACGGCAGCAATGGAAGAGACACTTTTCCTTCACCCGCTCCTACCTGGAATTGTCCACGTCGATCCGACGGACCACCCCGAGATCCTAAACGCCCTGCGATTCGATGGAGACGCATGGGTCCTCTCGCTCCTACCTTTATTGGAGCACGCCACCTCCGCGCCCGACCACGTCATACCTCTGATGGTGCCGCCCAATCCGGGCGCCAAGCAGGTCGATCCAGCTTTGGACATCGTTCGCGCACTGGTCCTGCAACCCCACTTTCAGCGCCTTGGGTCTGCCTTTCGGCAACAGGCAAGCCGTTCCGAATCCGACGTGGTCGACCGCCTGCAGGAGATCCGACGCATGCAGACCGCCGGACAACTCAATGCAACGCAGGCGGCTACTGCGATTGACCGAGTCCTCGGCATCTGAGCTGCCTTGGCTGCACGCAACAAAATTCGAGAGGTCAGACCTAGTGGCGAGCATCACTTTTCAGCCGGTCTTGCGAGACATTAAGGATGTCCTGAAGTCCGACTTCTACTCCATTCCGCGCTTTCAACGCCCATATTCCTGGAGTAGCGAGAACCTGGATGACTTCTGGCGAGACGTAGTCCTCGACAATGACGAGGGCTACTTCATCGGGCCAATGGTGGCCTACGGAGCCGGCGGCGACGCGTTCGGGATTGTTGATGGTCAGCAGCGGATGACCTCCATCACGCTAGCTCTCTGTGTCATCCGGGACAAGTTTCAGCAGATGCAAGCAACCGCTTTCTCGAACGGCTTGGCGAAGTACATCGAGCGCGAAGACGACGACAGTGTGAGTCATTACGTTCTCCGCTCCGACGCGGCTGGCGACTTCTTGAAGTCGCAGATTCAAGCGCCGTTGCCCCGCTCGTATAAGGATGCAGGTAATGACGAGGAGCGTTCGCTGCGTAAGGCCTTTGACGACATTAGCGCCTGGCTCAACAAGACGGTCGAAGGGCTCTCCGATCAGCACGTTGATGGCCCTGAGGCAAGCGACGCAGCGCAGAAGTTGCGCGAGATTCGGGACAAGATTCTCGCCTTGCAGGTGATCTGGATCGTTCTCGACTCAGTCGACGATGCGTATGTGATCTTTGAGACGCTGAATTCTCGCGGAAAGGACCTGGAAACGGTTGATCTGCTTAAGAATCTCTTACTGCAGGCGATCAAGGCGGAGAACGGCGACCTAGACACAGCGCGTCTCAAGTGGAATGAAATGCGACAGATACTTAGTGACCAAGGTGCGGGCACTAACCCGAATAAGTTCATCCTCCACTGGTGGCTGTCGCAGAAGGACTACACGGCCGAGCGAAAACTGTTCCGGTTGATGAAACGACAGTTCAAGAAGGATCAGGCCAACGATTGGCTCATTAGTCTACGCGAGGACGCCATGCTCTATTCTCGACTGGCGGCTCCTCAGCGATGGCAATGTCAGAAGTTCGAGACTCCGCTGCAGCGGAGTCTTTTAGCCCTTGGAATTTTTGGCGTACGCCAGCCACGCCCTGTTCTGCTTGCGCTAATGAAGGCCTACCGAGATGGCGTTATCAAGTTTGGAAGGCTAAGGACGGCGGTCAGGGCTATTGAGTCGTACCACTACATCTCGACGGCCGTTGTAGGGGTGAGCTCGACCGGTGGAATTAGCATGATGTATGCTTTTCACGCTCGCGAGATCTCGGCTGCCACCGCAGCGAACAATGCAGCCGGCGTGCACGCCTCGATTGACGTACTCGTCGCTAAGTTGCACGGTGGTGTCTCAAGTCGAGCGACGTTCCTGAGCGAGTTCGACAAGGCCCTACAATACTCCAGCGAACGACCCGAGGCCCGTCGGTTGGTGCAGTACACCCTTAGCGCCATCCACGACTACGCGGTGAGCGGCACTGCCATCGACCACTCCCGCTGCAACATCGAGCACGTGGGTCCGCAGGCCGATCCTCAGCCATGGACTGCCAGTATCGGGAACCTCCTGTGGGTGGATGAAGAACTCAATGCTGAACTTGGATCATTGGCCTTCGACCAGAAGAAGCCGATCCTAGCCAAGCGGTCACAGTCCTACGATTTCTCGGACGTTCTTAGCGCCACTGAGTGGACGGGTTCTGAAGTGGAAGAGCGAGCCCATCGCCTTGCAGAGTTGGCATACGACAAGGTCTGGAGGATTACGTAGTTGGCGCCGCAGAGGACGGCGCGTCAACGCCGTCCTCTGCGGCGCACTTGGGGTGCGGCTCGATCACCCGGACCGCGCAGCCCTTGCGGGCGACGAAGCGGTGGGCGCCAGGCCGCATGGTCACCGCAAGCAGCTCGCTCACCGAGAACGTGTAAGGGTCGTTCGGGTTCAGGTCGGAGAAGGTAGCACCGGCATAGTTGCCCTCGCGCCGGTAGTAGGCGGTCAGCAGCCCAGTCAGCCGCTCGGAGTCCCCCGGGGCAGAGGACGCCTCCTGTCGAGCGAACTCGACGGTTCTGGCACTAGCTGTGGCCATGCGTCGAGCACAGCCTGGGTCATGCCCCTCCCCTCAGCGACAAATGCACAGGGCTTCGATGACAGCGGCGCGGATGTCTCTCAGGCCGCTCTGAGACGCCTCCAGATGAGCCAACTGCAGTTATTATCTGCAGTTTGAGCTCGCCAACCACGACGTCGACGATGGTGGTCGAGTTCCGCGGGCCTGTTAACTGTAGGAACGTGAGTGGAGCCAAGGGGACTCGAACCCCTAACCCCCTGCTTGCAAAGCAGGTGCGCTACCAATTGCGCCATGGCCCCGGGAGGATGCCGTTCGACCGACGGGGTCGTGCCGGGCCGCGACGCGACGACGCGCACCGGGGGCGGCATCCGGAAGACCGAGCGGCGGCTCAGGCCTTCGGCGTGTCGGTGGCCTCGGCCCAGAGCCGGTCTTCGGCGTGCTTGCCCTTGAACTGCCGGGACAGCGCGAACGCGCCGCCCAGCGCGACGACGAGGACGAGGAGCTTCTTCATGCCGGACTGCACCACCTGTCGGGAGGGCCGGGTGGTGGGCCTAAGAGGACTTGAACCTCTGACCTCTTCCTTATCAGGGAAGCGCTCTAACCGTCTGAGCTATA
>JBOFLH010000416.1:0-2681 GCA_051657765.1 Nocardioides sp.
CCACCGCATGCGCCCAAGTCTGGACCGATACCGACTACCGGATCATGGTCGACGGCATCCATGACGGTCTGGCCGAATGGCTCACGGCCGATCGGATGCGCGCCAGGTGTCGAGTCATGCCAGCCACTCTTCGCTCGTGGGCCAGTCGCGGCCAAGTCCGCACCCGCAAGACCGCCGAGGGCAGAACCGAGTACAGCGTGGCTGACACGGTCAGCATGCGTGACAAGGCCCATGGACGTGGCGTACAGTCTGCAACTGAGGCTGGGGCGACGGCGTGAGCACGCCGCATGAGACGCTTGAGCAGGCGATCCAAGACTTCGCCAACGCAATCAGCGACGAAGCTCCGGTCCTTCTGCGATCAAGCGTTGTGGCATGGGAATCAACAATCCTCACCGAGAGCGGGCGAGGCAGGTGGCCTTCTCACCGTTGCGTTGGCTCAGATACAAGCTGACGTTGTCGACTGACGCGCCCGTCGCGCTTCGACCATCGTCCACCAGCCCGGCGGGTAGTCGCCGCTTTCCTGAGCCCTCCAGCGCGCGGAGACTAGCGTTACGTGGTTGTCGTGGTGTTGCTCTAGCCTGCCGAGGGCCTCAGCTACCCCGTCAGGAATCCGATGAGTCCCGGCTTCCCAGCGGCGGACGGACCGGAGGGAAACATCGAGCCATTCGGCAAGCCATTCGGCTGTTACGCCGAGCCAGCCCCGAGCTTGGCGCAACTCCTCGGCGGTCATCGGGTGACCTCGATCATGAGCCCGTCAACTCCGTCGAACTCCCAGTCGCCCCGAAAGTCCCAGCCTGCGGCTTCTAGGGCGTTGCCCCAGGCGAACTTGTAACACGCATTTTCGTGCTCTTCCTCGTCACAGCACAGCGCGTTACCGAGCCGGTCCAGGTCTGCGACGTAGGTGAAGGGGATCGCGGCGACTTCTCGCAGCGGTGACCAATCGGTTGCATCTGCGTCGCAGATAAGGATGCTGGTCTTGCTTGCGTAAGCGACGTTCATAATGTCCCCTTTGGGGTTTCGGTCTGGGACTGTTTCCCTGACCTCGTGACACTAACTCTATGTCACCAATGATGACATTGTCAAGTGGGGTGAAGATGCGAGTCTGTGCCGAGCCTGGCTGCCCCACCATCAGCACCAGCACTCGCTGCCCCACCCACACCCGCCACCGTGACAAGCAACGCGGCACCCGGCAGCAACGCGGCTACGACACCAAGCACGAGCGCATGCGAGCCATGACAGCTCGGTACGTAGCGACAGGCAAGGCCAACTGTTGGCGATGCGGAGACCGCATCAGCCCGGTCAACGGCTTCGACCTCGGACACTGCGACAACGACCGGGCGATCACACACGGACCCGAGCACCCAGCATGCAACCGCGGAGCACGCGGACCATGCCCCCACATCTCACATGTGAGATAGATAACCGGGAGGGGTGGGGGGTGACCCCGAAGAACCCCCGTTCACAGGACCGCGGGGGAGGGCTCTCCGATGTGCGGAGAGTTCAGACTTGCCGGGCATTCGCTCGGTGATATATCCGCCTATCGGACGCGAGGTCTGATGGGCTTCTGGATTCGGCGCGATGCCGGATTGAGGAGAAATGCAATGCCCAGAGGTGGAGCTCGTAACCGTTCGGGACCGAAGCCGAATCCGGATTCGGGTCGGTCGGATGCGCGCGGGTACGTCTTGGCGGCGTTGCCGGCCGAGGGCTATTCAGGACCAGTTCCTGACTTCCCGCTTCCCTGGCGGCGGGTTCTTCGGTGGGAGCATGACGACAACCGTCGTTTCCAAGTGTGCGATGAGGACGAGACCGAGCTGGTCGCGGAGCGCGAGCGGGCGCTGTGGGAGTTCTTGTGGCGCACCCCGCAGGCATGTGCGTGGTCGATGCCGTCGGAGTCGTGGCGGTTGCACACCATCGCGATGTATGTCCGGACGTTTGTGATCTGTGAAGGCGATCAGGCGTCGGCAGCGGACAAGGGGTCGCTGCATCGTTTCGCTGATCAGATCGGCATGACGACGGCCGGCCTGGCTGAGATGGGCTGGAGTATCGCTGCCGCCGCTGCGATCCGGAGCGAGCCCGAAGCTCCCGCCAGGCGCTCGTCGCGGGATCGGTTGAAGGTTGTCCAGTCAGGATGACTCTCTGGCGCTGGACTTCGACCCGCTTCATACGCTGGGTATTCTCCGCACGGACTGGATAGAGGCGCACTGCAAGGTCCCCGGCGGGGTCTACGAGGGCGAACCGTTTGAGCTGAATGGCTGGCAGTTATTCTGTTCCGCCAATCACCACCGGGTGAAGCCCGACGCGGTGGTTGATCCGCGTCGACTACTTGCCCCGTTCGTCTACCGCCGTTCGGTGATCGTGGGTCCGCAGAAGTGCGGGAAGTCACCTTGGGGCGCTGCGGAGCTGCTGTGCGACGCGGTCGGCCCGTCGCTGTTCGCAGGCTTCGCGAAGGGTGGCGAGAAGTACCTCTGTGCCGACAATGGCTGTGAGTGCGAGTGGGATTACGAGTACGAGCCGGGTGAGGCTATGGGCTCGATGCGGCGTAAGTCGCTACTAGCACTGCTGGCCTACGCAGAGAGCCAGACGAACAACGTCTACGAGCCGCTCCAGACCATGATCCACAACGGCCCACTGTCCGAGTTCGTTCACGTGCGCGAGGGGTTCATCAGGCTGCCGAACCGGGG
>JBOFLH010000417.1:0-2047 GCA_051657765.1 Nocardioides sp.
CCTCGCAGCCGGCGCCTTCACCGTGGAACCGGTGGCCACCTCCGACTGGATCCGCATCGCCGAGTTGGTCGCCCGCTATCGCGACCTTTCCTTGGGAACGGTCGACGCATCCGTCGTCGCGATGGCAGAGCGCCTGGGGCTGTCCGAGATCGCCACCGTCGATAGGCGCCACTTCACGGTGGTGCGTCCACGCCACATCAACGCGTTCACCTTGCTCCCTTGAAAGACCTGATCGCTGGCACCGACTCCGCACACGCTGCGCTGCTGCGCTGCCCGGGCGATGCTACTTCAGCGGTTCGAGGTCCGCTAGCAGCCGGTCGAAGCCCTCGGCGACTGGCACATCGTTCGGCAGCCATCCCCAATCGCCCTCTCGATCCGCCAGCCCGCTTACGAACGCGCCCGTCTCGTCTTTGAAGAGCAGTCCTTGGACCGAAGGGCTGAGCAGCACCGTATCGGCAGGCAGCCCGGTCCCCTCGCCTCGGACCGTACTGCCGGGCGTGTCAGCCATGAGTTGCTCGTCCGACCGTGCAGGCTCGGCCAAAAGGATCACTTTTGTTCCGGAAGGAACCGCGGCACCAAGTTCTTCAATAGAAGTGACCACCGGCTCGGTTCCCTCGGGGGGCTCTCCATCGAATCTGATTTCACCGCCACGTGGTACCTCAACGTAGGTTGTCTCCCCTGAACGCTGACTTGAACTTGCGTACGAGGCGGTTACCTTGATTGCTAGAACTGCGGTGTAGCTGATGTCTTCGAATCTCTTCCCGTCGGACTCGATCGTGTAGCGGCCATCTGACCAGCTAACGACCTCCCCGACCAGCACAGACGACATTCTCCGGGCGACTTCGGTGACCGACTTGGTCTCCGCAAAATCGTATTCTGACGCGCCTCGCACGACGGCGGCATCTACCGCGGCAGGTGAAATCGAGGGTGTCGCAGAATCAGGGGTTGCTACGCGCTCGGCCGCCCCACGCTCTGAATCGGCACAGCCACCCGCGACGAAAGCGACTGCAACCGATGCACAAACAATTGCCTTGCTCACTGACACGACGTGACCTCCGGATCAGAACGTGATGTTGATGTGCTGGCTTCGATGATGGGGCCCGTAGAGGATGATGTTGGTCCACGAAGCAGTTACTTCGCCGGACCGCAGGCAACTGTGAGCTGTGTCCCCGCCGGGAAAGTCCGTGCCGAAGTAGTGACGAACCCCGACCGTGTGCCCGAGTTCATGGCAAAAGGTCTTGGACCGTTGCTCGATTGGCCGAGGAGCCCCGTTGATCGTGGCCATGTCCACCGTAATGCGATAGAAATCGCAGTCCCCACTCGCCCAACGGGCCCGACATACGGCCTCTCCGTACGTATCTGTTCCCAGATCTGCCTGACGCCATCGAACATCAGTGTGGTCGAGGCAGTCGCCTGGAAAGGACGTCGTGACGTCAGTCTGATTGCGCAGGCGAGTCATCGCGGCGTCGGCCGAAGTCTGCTCACCGAACCCGGCGAGGTAACACCAACTGTGGTCCCCACCATCCGGTGGCTCCCCAGGCTGAGGGGTGTCCGCGGCGACCGGGCCGCCAAGCGGGAATGGACGCGAACGAGAGGACCGCAAGTACCACGATGCGCGCGGCGAGCCAGTCAGTCAGTGTCAAGACCACACTCGTCAGTTTCATGCACAAATCAGCCTTCCAGGCCTTCATACTGTTGACAAGTAGGACGCCCGAGCTGCTGATCCGGTTCCCGACTCGCAACTTGCGTTGGCCTGCTGCTAATCGTGGTCAATCGTGGAGACCGCATGCCTTTGGACGACACCGAGACTGACGCCCTGGTGATCGGTGCCGGCGTGTCCGGCCTCACCACCGCGATCTGCCTGGCCGATGCCGGTATGCGAGTCCACATCTGGACCGCGGAGCCACCCCAGGCCACCACCTCCGTCGCGGCTGGCGCAGTGTGGGGCCCGTACCTCGTCGAACCGATCGACCAGGTACGCGTCTGGAGCGCTCGAACACTTGAAGTCCTGCGCCAACTCGCCGAGGATCCGAGAACGGGCGTCCGG
>JBOFLH010000418.1:0-1441 GCA_051657765.1 Nocardioides sp.
CAGGTCCGCAGGAATCGGTACGCCGCCAAGGATCATGACCGTAGTGTCCCAACCCGCCCTGAGAAGCAACACAGCCAGCCCACTCTTGCGCCTCCGGGGAGTGGATACTGCACACCCGTTCCCGCTGGTCAGCGCGCTGTAGGCCCTCCTCGTCGCGGCTCTGTGGGGCGCCGGTGGGATTCTCTGCTCGGTGTTGGCGACTGCTATCTGGATCAGGGAGCCAACAAAGATCCCCAACAGGTCTCCTACTTGGTGTCTTGGCAGCCTAGGCCACACCACCTTGAGGCCGCGGTGATCCGGGTTGTGTGAGTGTCACTGTCGAGATGGTTCGCGTGTGTGAGCACGTCGCTGCGTGTGCGGCCGGGTTGATCTAGCTTGTCGGTGGCGGTAGTTACGGATGTATGAGGAGATTGAGTCGGCAGCAGCGTGCGGTGTTGGAGTGGGTGGGTGAGGGCTGTCCCGAGCGTGGCTGGCCGGACTATGCGCATCGCATATCGGCAAGGTCGCTGCATTCGCGTGGCCTGGTCAAGGTTACGGGGCGCGGCGAGCGTTGGACGGCGACCCTTACCGAGGCCGGCCGCGCGCTCCTTGCTGGGGAGATCGACGAGTCGACAGCTGATACTCGCCCAGAGAGGCGGAGGCGGTCATCTAGTGGCCAGTCTCGTGGCGAAGCTGCGTCCCGGGGTCCGACGATTTCAGGCTCTGAGCTCCTTGAACAGATTCAGGAGCATGGTGGCTTGGTGCGGGTCGAGGATCCGCCGGCCGGGCTTCGGGCGGCGTATCGTCGAGCTCTTACCGCCATTCCTGGGGGAGAGGTCCCGGCGGGGAAGCGGGTCACGTTTCGGGGCCGCGATCGTGGCGACTTAGTGATCGAGCTGGTTGATCGACCTACGGAGTCGCTGCCTGAGCTTCCGCTAGTTCCGATCCCTGAGGCGCCGGATCTCGGTAGCGAGGTGATCGGGCACTTGGCCGCACGACCTGAGTTGATGGGGGTCTTTGAGTCCAGTCGGGATCGAGCGCTTCGGCTGGTTCAAGCACTCGTGGATGAGTGTGTTCGACGTGGCCATCAGGTGCGGCACCGTGGTGATGAGCCAGGAGTCGAGATCGTGATCGCAGGTGAAGCGATCGCGGTCACGATCAGTGAAGAGAACGACAAGCGAACCCGGGTCACCGAAGAAGATGTGATGGAGCTGAAGTATGAGTGGCAACGAGCTCGACCGGTCACGGTGAAGGACTGGTCGGGCCGATTGACGATGACGCTGGTCACCGGCGCTTGGTCCGAGCCCTCGTGGGCAGATCGGAAACGGTGGACTCTGGACAGCCGGTTGCCGCGCCTGCTCGTCCGAGCCGAACAGGTGGCGGCCGAATGTGCCCGGGCTCGTGTCCGTGCGGAGCAGGAACGCTGCGAGCGACAACGGCTGTGGGACGAGTCGCTTCCCCG
>JBOFLH010000419.1:0-1695 GCA_051657765.1 Nocardioides sp.
AGGCGAGCCGGCCGGCCAGCATGGCCGACTCGGCGAGCGCTACCGACAGGGTCGTCCTGGCCTGGTCGGCAGCAGTTGCTCGCAGCAGCCGGAACCCGAGTTGGGCATGGGCGTAAGCGGACTCGAACAAGTCACGGGCAGGGCTGGTCCAGTAGAGCTCCCGCTGGGCAGCCACGATCCGGGCATACGCCGCCGCTGTGCCGGCGTCTGACGTGCTGCGGTGGTCGGTGGTAGCGCCAACGTGTTCGTAATCGTCATTGCCGATCAGGCGCGTGAGCAGCGGCAAAGATCCGACTCCCAACAGACCATGCAGGAAGTCGGCGCGATTCATCCCGCGGGCTCTGGGTCCGTCCTCGGCCATCGATACCAGCCTCTTGATCTCGGCTAACACATTGTCGGCTGGGCGCACCGCCAGTTCCTCTGCGGTCAGCAGCCCGAGTTCGCTCGCGGGCCTGCCCAGGATCACGACGAGGTGCTTGCGGAACCGGGGATCGGGCCATCGCTCGCCCGTCTCCCAGCGTCGCACGGTGTTGGCGGTCAGGCCGGTATCGCCCTCCTCGCAGCGAACCATCTCTACGCGGATCCGGTCGGCCAGTGCTTCGTAGGACCAGCCGAGCTGGAGCCGTTCCCAGGCCAGGAGCCGGTTCGGCGGGTAGCGTCTTTCGGCCATCGCGCACTCCTGCGGGAATCTGCCGGTGTGGTCCATGTGAGCGTAACGGCGCGTCGCGGCCGCGGTCACCGGCTGGTCGTAAGTGGACGCGCAGTGGCAGATACCGCTGATCGCCATGCGGGCGTTGGCTATGGACACGGCCCGGTGTGGGCGCGTCCGCTCCCGCCCGCTTCGGAGCCGATCCAGTTCGTCGATGTCAAACGAGGTAAAACGCATGCACCGCACGCGAAGCAAGATCGACAACTGCACCGTGGTCATCGACTCCGGTGCCTCGGCGCCCGCCGAGGTGATGATCGTCGAGCGGAAGGGCTGGGGCCACCCGGACACCCTCGCCGACCACCTGGCAGAACGGCTCTCCGGGATCTACAGCCGGTACTGCGTGGAGCACTTCGGTGCGGTGTTGCACCACAACTTCGACAAGCTCGCCTTACTCGGCGGGGCCTGCGAGGTCAGCTACGGCGCCGGGCGGATGCTCGCTCCCGTCCGGGTCCTGGTCAATGGCCGCGCCGCCCGGCACTGCGCCGGCACAGCGATCCCTGTCGATGAGTTGGCGACCGAGACCGTCCGTGGCTTTTTCGCCGAACGTCTTCCGGAGCTTGCGGGGCACCTCAGTATCGAGCTGAACATCACCAGCAATCCCAGCCCCGGCGCGGTTCTGGTGGGCGACGACGCCCCGGATCGGGCGGTCTGGTTCGCTCCTCGCTCGCTGGACGACCTGCGCGAACGACAGGTACGACTGTCCAACGACACCTCCCTCGGCACGGGTTGGGCACCGGAGAACCGCTTCGAGACCTTCGCCCGCGACCTGGTTGACCACTTCGCCGCCCCCGGCGACTTCGCTAGGGAGCACCTGTGGTGCGGGTCCGACGTGAAGATGATGGGCTACGCCACAGCCGACGAGGTAGACGTGGTCCTGTGTGTGCCGCAGAAGTCCGGCCATGTCGCCAGCCGAGATGAGTATCTGGCCAATCGGGCGCGGGTGCTCGCCGAATGCACGCGGTTCGCAGTCGACCGGCTCGGCGATG
>JBOFLH010000420.1:0-5836 GCA_051657765.1 Nocardioides sp.
GCTGGAGGCCGACGATGCCACCCCCATGGGCGAGGTCGTGCCGGCCATCACCCGCGCGCTGGGCCAAGGGCTGTGCGAAGGAGCCGGCGGCGACCGGACACCAGTGGTGTCGCTGTCCGAGCGCCGCCACCGCACCCTGAGCCAATCAGCTGGACACCGGTCCCTGTTCCTGGACGGTGCCGCCGTGGATCCCGCGGCCACGCTCGCCGAATCCGGTTTGAAGGAAGGCAGCCTGCTGACCCTTGCGGATCGATTCGGTTCCCTGCTCGGCGAGCCCGACGGACTGGTCGAGGTGCGCATGGTCACCGGGCCTGGCGCCGGCACCGTCCACCGACTGCCGGCCGGCGCGGCAACCATCGGGAGCGACGCGAGCTGTGTGGTGGCGATCGCCGATCCCCGGGTCCCACCGGTCGCCGCCCTGGTCACCGTCAAACACGACAGCAGCGTCGAGGTGAGCGCTTTCGACTGTGCGACTGTCAATGCCGCGTCAACCCTTGCCGAGACCGTGCCACACATAGCTGAGGCGCTGGCGCTGGATCGCGCACCTGTGGGTACGGACCCGGTCGGCTGGCCGGTCGGCTCACAACTCACCATCGGCGACGTCCGGCTCGAGCTCGAACGGACTGAGCAAGCCGACGCCGCCGTCGACGACAGCGCTGAACCCGGCTGGCTGGACTACAACCGCCCGCCACGACTGCTCCCGCCCGAGCGGCTCACCCACTTTCGACTGCCGGCCGCGCCGCCGACGCAGCGCCGCAACGCGATCCCATGGCTGGTGACCCTGGCGCCCCTCGCGCTGTCCCTGGTGATGGTGTGGGTGACCGACTCCTGGCGCTATCTGGTGTTCGGATTGATGTCCCCGCTGATGATGCTCGGCAACTACTTCCAGACCAAGAAGGCCGGACAGCAAGACTATCGCCGCGCACTGGCCGACTATCGGGAGAAGAAGCGCAATGTCGAGGCCGACATCGAGCAGGCCGTCATTGACGAGCGCAGCGAACGACGCCAAGAGGCGCCTGACCCGGCGTTGTCGCTGTTGATCGCCACCGGACCACGCGGACGGCTGTGGGAGCGTCGCGTCACCGACCCGGACTACCTGAGGATCCGGCTGGGAGTCGGCGACCTGCCCTCGGACGTCACCGTTGACGACCCCAGTCAACCGGAGCATCGGCGCCGGACCACCCGGACCGCCTACGACGTACCGGTCACGATCTCCCTACGAGAGCGAGGCGTGATCGGTGTCGCGGCCACCGACGGCGTCCAGCGGCGTCTCGGCAGCTGGGCGATCGCCCAGCTCGGCGTACTGCAATCGCCACGCGACACCCAGGTCTACGTGCTCACCGATCAGGGCGGTCTGGCGGACTGGGATTGGCTGCGCTGGCTACCCCATGCCCGACCCCAGGCCGGGCAGGACACGGTCGCCACCCTCGGCGGGGACGCCGAAACCTGCGCACGCCGGATCGCGGAACTCTCGGCAATGCTGGCGGCCCGCCAGCAGGCGAGAGCGGCGCGCGAGGACGACACCCGATTCCCGGATGTCGTGGTCGTCTTCGACGGCGCCCGGCGACTGCGCATGCTGCCCGGCGCGGTGGCCGTCTTGAAGCAGGGCCCCGCTGTCGGCATCTACTCGATCTGCCTCGACAGCGACGAGCGGCTGCTGCCCGAGGAGGCGGCCGCGGTCGTCGTACGCAGCCGGCAGGGCGTAAGCCTGCGGCAACAGCGACTGACCATCGTCGACCGGATCGTGCCGGACCTGGTCGACCAACCCTGGCTCAACCGGGTAGCCAGAGCCGTCGCGCCGATCCGCGACATCTCCGACGCCGAGTCCGACTCGGTACTGCCGACGGCCTGCCGACTGACCGACATCCTGAGCCTCGAACCCGTGCACGCCGAGGCGATCAAGGCACGCTGGGCTGTCTCGCCCCGCTCGACAACCGCGACCATCGGCATCTCCTTGGACGGCCCGTTCGGCATCGACCTGCGCCGCGACGGTCCACACGGTCTGGTCGCCGGCACCACCGGAGCCGGCAAGTCCGAACTGCTCCAGTCGCTGGTCGCCGCCCTGGCGGTCGCCAACCGGCCCGACGGTATGACGTTCGTGCTGGTCGACTACAAAGGCGGCGCGGCCTTCAAGGACTGCGTCGATCTGCCGCACACGGTCGGCATGGTCACCGACCTGGACGCGCACCTGGTCGAACGGGCCCTGGTGTCCTTGGGCGCCGAGCTGACCCGGCGAGAGCACCTGTTGGCGGCCGCCGACGCCAAGGACATCGAGGACTACCTGGACATCGCCGACAAACGCCGGGAACCGAACCCCTTAGCCGCGTTACCGCGCCTAGTGATCGTGATCGACGAGTTCGCCTCGATGGCGCGGGAGCTTCCCGACTTCGTCACCGGCCTGGTGAACGTCGCCCAACGGGGCCGCTCACTGGGTATCCACCTGATTCTGGCCACTCAACGACCCGGCGGGGTGGTGTCCCCCGAGATCCGGGCGAACACGAATCTCCGGATCGCGCTCCGGGTTACCGACGCCGCCGAAAGCACCGACGTGATCGACTCGCCCGTAGCGGCGACCATCTCGAAGGCGCACCCCGGACGGGCCTATGTTCGGTTGGGGGCGAACTCGTTGGTGCCCTTCCAGTCCGGGCGAGTCGGCGGCCGACGCCCCGGCGCGACCACCGCGGCCCCGGCACTACCCTGGGTGCAACCACTCGCGATCTCGGCGCTACCCCAACCGATTCCCCGCCGACCCCGGACCGAGCTGGCCGGCGACGCCGAACTCACCGACCTCAAGACGCTGGTCCGAGCGATCGGCCAGGCAGCCAACGAATGTGGGCTCGCTGCCCAACCCAGCCCGTGGCTACCCGCCCTGAGCACCCGAGTGTTGCTGGCCGATCTGATCGACAACCGGCCGGCGCCGGCGTACCCGGTGGTGCCGCGCCTGCCCTACGGTCTGGAAGACCTGCCGTCCGAGCAGGCGCAACGGACAGCGGCCGTCGACTTCGCTACGTTCTCCCATCTGGCCATCGTCGGCGGGCCGCGCAGCGGCCGATCGCAGTGCCTGCGGACGCTCGCCGGGTCGGTCGCCCGGCTGGCCAGCCCTGCCGACGTGCACCTCTACGCCGTGGACTGCGGCAACGGGGCCTTGTTGCCACTGGTGGACCTGCCGCATTGCGGCGCCGTCGTGCAGCGCACGCAGACCGACCGGGTACTGCGAATGCTGGCCCGGTTGCGTCAGGAGATGGCCCGACGCCAGGAGATGCTCGGGCAGGGCGGCTTCGCGGACCTCGGGGAGCTGCGCGCAAGCACAGTCCCCGACCTGGCCGCCTGGCCTGACGCCGGCTCGTCCGGCCAGGGCGGCGAGTCTGGCCAGGAGAGAGTGCCATACATCTTGTTATTAGTGGACCGGTGGGAAGGATTCATGGGCACCCTGTCCGAGGTCAACGGCGGATCACCCTACGAGGACGTGCAGACTCTGCTCCGCGAGGGGGCGTCGGTCGGCATTCACTTGGTGCTGGCCGGGGATCGCTCGGTGGTCAATTCGAGGCTGAACTCGCTGATCGAGGACAAGGTCGCCCTTCGCGTTCCCGAGAAGTCCGACTACGGCCTCATCGGGTTGCATCCGCGCAATTTGCCGGACGAGGTGCCCGACGGGCGCGGTTTCCGCGCCGAATCGGGAACCGAACTCCAATTCGCCGTCCTCGACGCAGACACTTCCGGGCCGGCGCAGGCCGCGGTGTTGCGCCGCTGGGGAGCACAAGCCCGAGCGGAGTACGCCGCCGGCGCGAATGCCCGGGACCGGCTTCCGTTCCGGGTTGACGTCTTGCCCACCCGGGTCACTTTCGAGCAGGCGTGGGACCTGCGACGCGATCAGGAGCTGCGTCCGCTGTGGGCCATGTTGGGGGTCGGCGGTGACGAGTTGGCCGCTCAGGGCATCGACCTCAGCTACACCAATGCGGCTATCGTCGCCGGACCACCGAAGTCCGGTCGGTCGACGGCGCTAATGACGGTGTGTGAGTCGCTGCTCCGCGGGGGCACCCAGCTGGTGATCGCCGCCCCCCGCCCGTCCGGGCTGCGGGCCCTCGCCAATCGCGACGGTGTGCGAGGGGTGCTCACCGACCTCGCCTGGGACGAGGCGACGTTGCGGCCGCTGATGGAGCCCGGCCGCGGGCCGGTGGTGTTGGTGATCGACGACGGCGAGCTGTTGAAGGAGGTTCCGGCCAAGGACTATCTCCGGAGCCTGGTCCGCGGCGGTGGTGACCATGGGCAGGCGGTGGTGTTGGGCGGCGACTCAGGCGAGGTAGCCAGTGGCTTCACCGGCTGGCAGCTCGATCTGAAGGGGCGCTCGGGGATGCTGATCCACCCTCAGGGGGTGACCGATGGTGACCTGATCGGCGTTCGACTGCCGCGGAGCGCGACCGGTGGCGGCGCTCCGGTGGGCCGTGGGCTGGCCAACGTCAACGGCGCCTTGATGAGTCTGCAAGTGCCCGGGTGAGGTTTTCGGCGGCTCGGTTTCTGCCGGGCAACAGGCACCTGCCGGGTCGGGCTGGGTAGATTCGGTCTCTTGAGACGGCAAGACGCGGCCTTCCTCTCCTGGGACGTGGAGGAAGGCCGCGCGCTCTGGGGCGAACAGCGATCGATCAGCCTCGGATGGCGCTGGCCAACTGCTGGTCGGTGTCGCTCATCGCCTGGGCCGCCGCCTTGAGGAACTGGGACATGCCCTCAAGACCTTCGATCGTCTTCAACACGCCGGTGTTGAACTCGTCGTATGCCGCTTGGAACGCCGGGGACGACTTGCCGGTGACATACCCCGACTGCACCAGGTTGTCGATGCTGCTTTTCAGCTGGGTCAACCGGCCCTCGATATCGGCTTTGCCGTTCGAGAGGTTGGTCGCGGCGCTTTCCATCTCCGCGTAGGTGACATTCAGATCAGCCATCTGCCAATTACCTCCGTTGTTGTGGCTCCCCGTAGGGCGGTGTTGCCCGCCGGGCACTTCTCGGCATCGGGTTCAGGGCCAGGAGTCCCCCGCGCTAGGTCAGCGCTAGATCCCGACTGCACGTTCTCGATCCGGCCGCAACTGTTCGATCAGAGCTGCCGTCTCGGGTTCTTCCGGGACTCCACGGCCAAGCATCGCGGAGTACATCTTGTCGATGGTCTGATCGACCATGGACGGGCTGTGGGTGGCCCGCAGGCGCAGCAACCGCCGCCATAACTCGTCCGCTGTCGGCACCAACAGCAGGCCGAGGTCCAAGGCTTCGACGGCCAGCTGGGTGTCGCCCTGGGCGGTCGCGAGCTCGGCGGCGCGACGCGCCGCCGAGGCGCACAGCAATCGACACTTCCGCGCCTCCCTGGCGAAGGTCATCCAGTGGTAGTGGCTTCCGTCTCCGGAGAACGCTTCGCCGGTCGCCATCCGCAGCGCACCGATCAGTTCGCCGAGTTCCCCGGGCCCGCGGTGGCCGGCGGCCACCCGGAGCACGCCATAGTCGCTGGCGACCTGAGCCGACAGTCGAATGCGGCCATCGTGAGCCACCGCGAGGAGCGGGGCGCCGTCAGCGCCGACGCCTAGCCATGCCTGGACTTCCTCCAGTCGCGCTCGGATGACGTCATCGCCGACCCCGCGCGGCCATAGGCTGGAGCGAAGGACCGCTTCGTGAACTCCGTCGGGATGCAGCGACGCCATCACCACGATTTCGCTCAGTCGCCGACGGCGATCGTCCTCGACCGTGCCGGCCTCAACCTCGCCGACCTGAACCTCAATCGGGCCCAGCAGTTGCACACGAACCGGCGCGGCCCCAAATTCGGCCACGGTAGCCGGCCGGGCAACCACCCGGCCGG
>JBOFLH010000421.1:0-3498 GCA_051657765.1 Nocardioides sp.
CTACGACCAACCCGACAACGGCGACACACAACGCCTATGGAACCTCGCCCCACGGATCCCAGAACCACTGCGCTACAGCCGTATCTACCGCGGCCGCCGCGAACTCATCGACCACATCCTCGCCTCGAAGATCATCACCACCGCCATCGGTGACGGTGATGTCATCACCGCCGGCCCCACCACCGAGTCCATCACCGACAACCCCACCCAACGCCGCAACACACCCGCATCCGACCACCGACCACTCCTGGCCACCATTACCCTCCCACCGGCCTAACCACACCAGCGGCCCTCGACCGAAGCCACGATCTGCCGGCACCAGCACCGGGGGCGTGTCGAATACGGTCAGAAGTTCGGTGGCGGAGGTGTCGCTGATTGGTGTTTGCGCAGGTCACGGGCCTGTTATGGCGGTGGGGATGTTCTGGCTACGGAACAGACGATCGGCAGCACTCACAACTCGCCGCCGCCTACTAGAAGTAGCCAACCCGGTGAGAATCCTTGGCGGAGGTTTGTTCTTCGGGTGAGATTCTTGTTCTTCGGGTGGTGTGGCGGTTCGCGGGATAGGTTGTAGCGAGCACTTTTCTGGTTCGGTCGTCTCCCGCTGAGCGATTTCGGTTGTTGATAGTTCAGGGTATCCGGCGGCCAGTCTCGGCGCGGCAATCGTATTGGCGGGTGCCAGTGAGGGTGTCCTGTTTGTGACAGTTCGGGCCGTGCTCGGGAGGATTCTGATGTCGGACTTGATGCGGGTTCAGCTTGGTGGTGGCGGTGAGTGGATCGCGTTTCGGGCGGAGTCGATTCCTGAGGGTGGGGTGGAGGACGGGCCGCAGCCAGCGGGTCGGGGCGGCAAGCGCCTGGGTGATGGCCTGGTCGAGGCGTCGGTGACGTTGCAGGAGGCGTTGCAGCCGGTTGTGTCGATGTCGCGGGTGGTGTTGGCGGAGTTGCGGGCGGCGGCTCCGCATGAGGTTGAGGTTGAGTTCGGTGTCGAGTTGTCGGCTGAGGCTGGTGTGGTGATCGCGCGAGCTGCGGGGGCATGCCACCTCAAGGTGAGACTGACCTGGGGCGGCGAGAACTCGGGCGACTTGCCGAGCGGGACTTGATGAACAATCTTGCGCGGTCGGTCGCCCGGATTCACCTAACCCCGGTTGGCCCGATAGCTGGAGCTGGGTTCGTGGCGGGGAACGGCTTGGTGGTGACATGTGGGCATGTTGTTCCGCGTGAGTCAGGCCGGGTCTGGGTCGACTTCCCGCAACTGCCCGGGAGCCCCGGGGCGTGGGCTGACCTTGAGGTCGAGTCGTGGCGCGGCCCCGATGACGAGGATGTCGCATTCCTTCATGCCGAACTCCCAGAGCAAGTGGTGGCGCTGTCGGTGCGCAGCAGCGTCCCTGCGCCGGGCCGGCGGCTGGATTCATTCGGTTTCCCGAAGCAGTCGTTTGCGGGTGGCCATCACGGCCACGCGTCGACCGGTGGTGTGATCCGTGACGGGGATCGGGTTCTGCTTCAACTGAGTGATGCCAACGACATCGCGAAGGGCTTCAGCGGAGCGCCACTGGTTGATGCTGCCGGCCTGGTGATCGGCATGGTCACTGCGATTCCCGGGACGGACCTCTCGGGCCGAGGGCAGAACGTCGCCTACGCGACGCCGTCGTCGGTGCTGTGCGCCCTCCGCAACGAGCTGCAAACGAGCGAGGAGTGCCCCTACCCGGGGCTGCAGCCATTCACCGCCGACGAAGGACGGGCCGGTTGGTATCACGGCCGCACCAACCTGCTAGGACGACTACGCGACGGCCTCGACGCCAGATGCGGTGTCACCCTCCTCCTGGGCCCGTCCGGAAGTGGGAAGACCTCACTGATCACTGCCGGCCTCCTGCCTGACCTGGAAACGCGGCCGTTGCCAGGTAGCCAAGCCGGAGGTGAGGCCTGGAGGCCAGGGCGGGTGGTGCGGCCGAGTAGCCACCTACCAACACTCACCGATGAGATCACCCAGGCCACGAACGAGCCTGTGCTGCTGGTGATCGATCAGTTCGAGGAACTGTTCGCGCGTGCACGGTCCTCCGGACCCTCTGCTGACGCTGCTGCCGCGGTGCTGGATCGGCTGGCGTCAGCGGCGTCCAAGCCGTGCACTGGGTGGATCCTGCTTGTAGCTAGGGACGACTTCTATCCCCAATTGGCGGCCTCAGGGCTCCTGGAGGCACTGCCACGCGACCGGCTAGTCGATGTGCCTGCCACACTCTCGAAGAGCCAAGTAGCTGAGGTGATCGTCGAACCAGCCCGCGCCCAGGACTGGACGGTCGAGCCCGCGCTCGTCGAGCGGCTCACCCACGAGGTCCTCGACCCCCGCCAGGGCACGATCCCGGTCACTCAACTCCCGCTACTTGCCCTGACACTGCATAGGACCTGGAACCACGCCGCCTCGGCCGCCACCAGGGAGGATATGTCAGGGATCGAGGCGGTACTCAGCGTCGACCACCACGAGCAAACGGGTGGACTAACCGCCTCGATCAACGACCACTGCAACCAAGCACTCGCCCGCGTACCAGGCGTCGATCGCGACGTGGCCCAGCAGGTACTTACCGCTCTGGTTGAGGACGGCGACCCCGCCATGGGCACACCCGCTACCCGCCGGAGACTCAGCATCGACGACCTCGCCAAAATCATCACTAGAGTTCCACAGAGTCCCTCAAGTGAATCCGGCCCAATCGAGGTGGTCGTCCGGGTGGTCAATCAGCTCGCCGGAGCCCGGGTGCTGGTCACGGCAAGATCACAGCACGGGCCTTCGCAGACACAGAGTGGACAGCAACTGGTCGAGTTGACTCACGACGCGATGGTCGCGCACTGGACCAGACTGCGGCGCTGGCTAAACGAGGACCACGAACACCGGGCCTGGCTGAAAGCAACCATCCGAGCAGCAGAGGAATGGACCCGCTCGGCCGACACCCCCGCTCAACGTGACACCGACCTGCTACTACGCGGCCCCCAACTCGAGCGAGCACACACCGTCACCCAGTCCAGACCCCTCCCGGAACTGATCAACAACTACGTCACCGCGTCCGACCACGCCGCCACCGTCCGCGCCAAGAACGCCAGGCGACGCCTACAGGTTCTGACCACGGTGACCCTCCTCGCCCTCGTCGCCGCAGCTATCGCCGGGTGGCAATGGCGGACCGCCACCCTCCAGCGGACAGAGGCGATCGCCAACAGTCTTGCGGCTCAGTCGCGAGCCGCACTCGACACAGACCCCGCCGCCGCCCAGCTATACGCCCTCGCTGCGCTGCAACGCCGCACAACCGGCCCCAGCCAGGCAGCAGCAGAGAATGCACTCGCTCGCCCGCTAAGCAACACCACCGCCACCCTCACCGGCCACACTAGCCAGGTGCGTGACGTGGCATGGAGCCCAGACGGCACCCAGCTAGCCACCACCTCCCGCGACAAGACCGCACGGATATGGGACGCGAAAGCCGGCCGCGCCACCACCACCCTCACCGGCCACACGACCTGGGT
>JBOFLH010000422.1:0-5740 GCA_051657765.1 Nocardioides sp.
CCCCGCCCCGCTCTCCGCCGACACGTCACAAATCTCCGCCGACGCGTCACCAAACCCCGCCGACGCGTCACCAAACCCCGCCGACGCGTCACCAAACCCCGCCGACACGTCACCAAACCCCACCAACACATCACCTAAGGCGGGCGACCTGGTGAGCGGCGTGCTCACTGAGCGACCGCCTGCGGCCGCATCAGCACCCGCCGACCGGCCGGTCGGAGCCCACTCACCGGGAGCACCCGAGCCTGTCGCTCCGGGCTCACTCTTCGACATACCCGGGAACCAGCCGTCGCCACCTCAGCCGCAGCCAGATCTGACCGCAACGTCACTCTTCGACATTTCACCGCCGACCGATCGCCCCGCCTCTGACTCCGCAGCGGCAATCCCCAAGAACGCCTCGACGGTGGCCGCCGATCCGGCCGCCCGGCCTAAGGCATCCGGCCCACATGCCATCCGCACCGATATCGACCTCATCTCACTCGACTCGCTCTTCGACATCTGAGCCGCTGGTCCGACCGGCGCGTGTGGTGTTTGCTTAGCCCATGTCCCTGACACGCAGGCAACGGGTACGTCGCGCCATGCTCGGTGTGCTCCTGGTCACTGTCACCGTGCACCTGGCCGGTGGCTGGTACTTCGCTAACCGCATCTACACCGACGCCCTCGACGCCAGCGCACCCTGGGAGTGGGAACGGAACGTCCTCATCAACGACAGCTTCGTCCCCGACAACGGGAAGGGCTCGGTCACCGTCATCGATTCGGGAGCGGAAAACGCGGGTCTGCGGAGCAGCGGAACATATGGGTTGTGGTACGACGGCGGGTTCGGGGTGATGACCGGCGAGCCGGTGATCATCGGACCACGAGTAACCCGTGACTTCACGATCAGCACTGGCAAGCCGCCCGCTATCGGCGCCTCCGCGGCCGTCAACTCCTTCGCCTATCCGCGGGGGCCGTTGCCGCCGATGCGGGAGGTCACCTACGACAGCGACCTCGGCGAGATGACCGGCGTCTATCAACCGGGCGAGGGGTCGGTCTGGGCCATCCTGGTGCACGGGCGCGGATCCGGACCGGACGAGCAGTTCCGAATGATGCGAGCCACCACCGCCCTTGGCATGCCGTCGTTGGCGATCCGCTATCGCAATGACACCGGCGTGCCGAAGGACCCGAGCGGTGAACACGGCTTCGGTACGACTGAATGGCATGACGTCCAGGCCGCGGTCGATTATGCCGTCGACAACGGGGCGACCGGCATCGTGCTGGCCGGCGGGAGCATGGGTGGCGCCATCGCGGCGGCCTATCTCCGCAACGCCGAGGACACCAAGTCCGAGAATGTCGGCCTGGTCAGAGCGGTGGTGCTCGACTCCCCGTTGCTGGACTTCTCGGCCACGGTGAGTCATGGCGCGAAACAGATCCAACTGGCCGGTGGCCCATCCGTCCCAGCATCGTTGACTTGGATGGCCAAGCAACTCGCCGGACTGCGCTTCGGGGTGGACTGGGACACGGTGGACTACAACGATGACACCGACTGGGTCAGGGTGCCGACGTTGATCTTCCATGGCGACGCCGATCTGACCGTACCTATCGACACCAGCCGGGAGCTGGCCAGCCGAGACGACGATGTCACTCTCGTCGAGGCCGACGGTGTCGGGCACCTGGAGAGCTGGAACGTTGACCCGGCGGCCTACGAGACCAGGGTCAGTGACTTCCTGACACCGTTGGTGAGCTGACCGCACCCGACCCGCCGCACCACCGGGCGGTGCGTCGGCCGCAGGTGCAGGTGCAGGTGCAGGTGTGAGTGAGCATTCGGGGCGGGCAGTCGGTCCGGGAACCGATTCCGAGATCCAGGCGGTCTTACCAGGAGGACCGGCAGAAGGAGCGCGGGTGGAGTTCGAGGAGTACGTCGCGGCACGGCGCGGAACGCTGATGCGCGCCGCGGTTCTCCTTGGTCATCCGCTCGCCGATGCCGAAGACCTGGTGCAGGCTACGCTGACCCGGACGCTGGTGTCCTGGTCGAAGGTACGCCGTGCGGGCAATCCGAACGAGCAACCGCCGACGTGTTGGGGGTGCGGCCCGGTACGGTCAAGAGCCGGACCACCCGAGCCCTTGCCGCCTTTGGCGGCCGTGCGAATGTGCCGCCTTTGGCGGCCGTGCGAATGTGCCGCCTTGGCCGCCGATGTGAATATCAGGAGCCTCCGATGACCGATGACAACCGGGAAACGTACGACCGGGAAGCCAGGGACGGGGTGGGAGCCGCCTGGCGGGCCCCCGGCGAAGCGGAGAGTTGGGTCCGACAGCTCTTGCATCGTGCCGCCGACACCATCGACGTGCGGCCTCGGACGCCTCGCGAGATGGCGGTGTCGGAGCCATCGCCCCAGCAAAGTCGTGGGCGGCATTCGCCGATGGTGACGTCGTAGCTGGGGTAGGTGCGGCCGGGGTCGCCGTAGCGGCGGTCGTCATGCTGCTCGGCACTTGGGTCTCCCCCCCCCCGCACCCACCCCCACGCCCATACGCACGCCCAGCGGGGCGCCCTCGACGCCAACCTGTTTGTCGAGGGTCCCCGATGTGGTCGACCTCGACGTTGCCGCGCGGGACCTGCTCGCCTAGGCGCGGGGGGACAGCGAGGCACCGAGGCTGGCGAAGAGCGTCGACTCTATCTGGGCAACCAGCTCGCCAGGGCGGCCACCGTCGAGCAGCTAACGGGACCGGAAGCGTTGGAACCTCTGTGTCCAGCCCTATGCCCAGCGGTCGTGCCCGATGTCCGCGCTCGCGACCCTCGCTCAGCCGGGCCGTGTGCACACGCAACACTCACCCAGCTCGCTTCCCTGTGTCGGCAAGCTCCGTGCCGAGCTACCGGCGAAAGTCACCCGAGGCCGCGGCGGGACCCGCACGGCGACCATCGAACCGCGCGGCCCCAGCGACTGACCCAGCTATTGGGCCGTGCAGATCTGGGGCGACGACGGTGGCGCAATCACGGTGGTGAACCTACTCCTCGGCGACCCCTAGCGCCGATGAGCTAGGTCGACCCGATGCGACTAATCCCCCGCAGACAGGGCGGCTAATCCCCCACAAAGAATGCGGCTAATCCGCCACTAGTGCCCCTGAATATGACACACTGGCTCCGTGCCGAACTTGCCCTATGTCCCGCGTCGCGCCGAGTTGGCCGTGCACGAGGCACTGCGGGACACCCGTGTCATCACCATCAACGGCGCGCGACAGGTGGGGAAAAGCACGCTGGTCAGAGCAGTACTACGCGAGTATCCGGATGCGATCGAGCGACGCCTGGATGTGGCGACCGAGCGGCACGCAGCACACATCGACCCCACGAGGTTCGTCCATCACAGCGGCCTGCTGGCCATCGACGAGGTTCAGCGGTCACCCGAACTCATTCTGTCCATCAAAGCCGCAGTGGACAAGAACCCTCGGCCAGGCCAGTTCTTGCTCACCGGGTCGGCTCGCCTGCTTGGACTGCGCAAACTCCCGGACGCCTTGGTCGGACGGATGGAGACGATCGAGTTGTGGCCCTTCTCGCAAGGAGAGATCGAGCGGCGACCAGAGCGGTTCATCGACGGGGTCTTTGCCGATGACTCGACCCACTCAGACAAATGGGCACAGAGCTGGATACGCGACACTCACGCGGGCGAGGAGTCCAGAGACGGATACATCGACCGTTGCCTGCGGGGAGGATTTCCGGAGGCGCTCGCTCGCAGCGAAACGCGGCGCGCCAAATTCTTCGACAACTACGTGGACGACCTGATCGATCGCGACGTCACTCAGCTAGCCGAAATCGAGCGCCGCACCGAGTTACGCCGACTGCTGCGACTTCTGGCTGGTTCGATGGCCCAACCCTTGAGTGTGGACCGGATCGCCGCCGAGGTCGGCTTGCCAGCGACGACCACAGAGCGATACATCTCGTTGTTGGAGGAGGTCTTTCTGCTCAAACGGATCGACGGGTGGGCTTCGGCGGCGACTGGTCGAACCGTCAGAATGCGCAAGGTTCTGTTCGTCGACTCTGGTCTGGCCGCCAACCTCAGTGGTTTGACCTGTTCAAGACTTCGCCGTGCCGACTCGCTGGTCGGCCCACTGCTAGAGAACTTCGTGCTCGGCGAGCTAGCGCGCCAATTGACCTGGTCAACCACCCGCGCCAGTCTGTTCCACTTCCGCACCAAGGATCGGGTCGAGGTCGACGCCGTTCTCGAATCGTCCGACGGACGCATCGTCGCCATCGAGGTCAAGGCTGCCGAGTCGGTCCATACCCGCGACTTCTCCGGCATCCGGCACCTTGCCGCCCGCCTGGGAGATCGGCTACACCTCGGGATGGTCCTGCATGCCGGCACGACCACCGCGTCATTTGGCGAGCGCATGGTGGCCGCACCCGTCAACCTGCTCTGGCAGTAGCATCGCACTCGGCCGAGGCGGTGTTCGTCGTGACCGACCGTCGCCAAACGATGCTCAGCGGTCTGCACCATCGCGCCAATGCCGTGCCGATCCAGCACGACGCGGCATAGTGTGGAGGGCGTGATGTCGGCCGAACTCCAACTCGATCCGCTTGCCTGGGAGATCAGCCACGACCCGCGTACCGGAACCGAAGCCGACAGAGCAGCCGTCACCACCACCCACGAGGTGACCCGAACTCTGCGCGCGGCTGCGGCGGCCAGCCCCGCGATCGAAGCGACGGGACCATCGGTGCGCGCCCGCTGGCTGGGTGCCGTGGCCGACGCCCTCCAGGATCCCGCACATCTCACGCGGCTGGTGGACGCGGCTGATCGCGAGACCGCGCTGGGTGGGGTCCGCCTGCGCGGCGAGATCGCCCGGTGCGCGAATCAGCTGAGGTTCTACGCCGACGTGGCCAGTGAAGGTTCCTATCTCGGCGCCACCATCGACCTCCCCACGGGAGGCAGATCCGGCGCAAACCAAGCTGGCCCGGCGAATCCCGGCCTCCGTCGGCTTCGCATACCACTCGGGCCGGTAGCGGTCCTGGGCGCCAGCAACTTCCCGTTCGCGTTCGGGCCGGTCGGCAACGACACCGCCTCCGCGTTGGCCGCGGGCTGCCCGGTGATCGCGAAGGCCCACCCCGCACACCCGGTAACCAGCCAGCTGATCGCAGAAGTCACCATTGCCGCTCTCGCCGAGGCCGGGGCGCCCGCTGGCACGTTCGCGCTGGTGTCCGGCTTCGCCGGCGGGCAGGCCCTGGTCCGGGCTTCAGAGATCGCGGCAGTGGCGTTCACCGGGTCGCAACGTGGCGGCATGGCCATCTGGCGCATGGCGGCCGAGCGAGAAAGGGTGATTCCGGTGTACGCCGAGATGGGCACCGTGAACCCGGTGATCGTCACCACCGCCGGCGCGGCGACCCGACCCGAGGAGATCGCGGCCGGTTTCGTGGCGTCGTACACCTTGGGCATGGGTCAGTTCTGCACCAAGCCGGGCCTGCTGTTCGCGCCCCACGGCAGCGACTTCGCCGCGCGGGTCGCCGAGGCGCTGAGGACTGCCGCACCGGTCGGCTGGCTGCTCACCGAGCAGATCGCGGCCGCGTATGACGCCGGCGTAGCCGAGCTGGTGAGCGCCGGCGCCACTGTGGTGGCGCAGACAAGCGAGGCACCGACCGGCTGGACCGGCCGGCCCGCCGTGCTGGCCGCGCCGTCCGCGGCGCTCGGCGGCCGGCTTACCGAGGAATGTTTCGGGCCGGTAGGGCTGGTCGTCGAATACACCTCAGGCGAGTTGCCCGACCTGATCCGAGAGCTCCAGGGAA
>JBOFLH010000423.1:0-10657 GCA_051657765.1 Nocardioides sp.
CACCGAAGACCCAGACGGTGACGTTGTTGGGGCAGCGGATCACGATTGAGGCGACCCCGGATGTGTACCAGTTCGTGTTCGGCGAGGACGGCGAGTATCTGGATACGAAGAACCCGGGGCATGCGTACCCGAGGTTGGACAACACTTATGAGTATCGAGACGCGCATGTGACCAGGTTCCCGCATGTGTGGGTCACCTACACCGGCCGCTACCGGGTCGGTGACGACCCGGGGTGGACGACGATCCCGGACACCCTCGACGTCGCCAGCGACACCCAGAAACTCCGGATCATCGAAGCTACCCCACGCCTCATCGCACCCCCCGACTAGTTCCTCTCAGGGCCAACCCTCTGCCGAGACGTCACCGAATCCCGCCGAGGCGTCACAAAAGGCGGCCGACACGCCACAAACGGTGGCCGGCGCTGCCCTCATCGCGGCTACCACCATCGCCCGGGGTGCGGCGAAAATCCCGGCCATGACGGTTCCACCGGCCCCGGGATGCGCGCGTGCGGTGGGTCGCCTTAGACTGGTGTTCACTGGGTTCGTGAACAAATTCACAATCCCGGCGATGCTTGGATGGGGTTTCTGCCGAACCCGCCGAGCGCCCGACCACGCCATCGGGAGGAACCGCTCTAGACTGCGGCCCGAGGTGCGGCTCGGCCCCGGCTCGTGACACAGTGGCGCGAGTCGCTTTGCCATGGTTTTGTCACGACGTCGGGAAGGAACGCGATGGAGCTCTACACCCCGGTGTTGGCATTGGTCATCCTGGCTACCGGTTTTGCGGTCTTCTCGCTGATCATGAGCGCACTGGTCGGCCCAAAGCGCTACAACCGGGCCAAGCTCGACGCCTACGAGTGCGGCATCGAGCCGACCCCCCAGGCTGTGGGTGGCGGTCGCATCCCGGTGAAGTACTACATCACCGCAATGTTGTTCATCGTGTTCGACATCGAGATCGTCTTCCTCTATCCGTGGGCCGTCCACTTCGAAGAGCTTCAGCTGTTCGGCTTGATCGAAATGGTGTTGTTCATCGCCACCGTCTTCGTCGCCTACGCCTACGTTTGGCGCCGCGGCGGGTTGGACTGGGACTAACGTGATCGTGACCCGCTACCAGCCCGAGCGCACGGCCGACCCGGCAACTGTGCCCAACGAAGGAGCCCAGCATGGGGATTGAGGAGAAGCTGCCCAGCGGCGTGCTCCTAACCACGGTCGAGGGTGTCGCCGGCTACTTCCGCAAGGCGTCGTTCTGGCCGGCCACGTTCGGCCTGGCCTGCTGCGCTATCGAAATGATGACCACCGGTGGCCCGAAGTACGACCTCGCTCGCTACGGCATGGAGGTCTTCCGAGCCAGTCCGCGGCAGGCGGATCTGATGATCGTGGCTGGCCGGGTCAGTCAGAAAATGGCCCCGGTCCTCCGGCAGATCTACGATCAAATGGCCGAGCCCAAGTGGGTCCTTGCGATGGGCGTATGCGCCAGCTCCGGCGGTATGTTCAACAACTACGCCATCGTTCAGGGCGTGGATCACGTGGTGCCCGTCGACATGTATCTCCCAGGCTGCCCGCCGCGGCCGGAGATGCTGATCGACGCGATCCTGAAGCTGCACGATCAGGTCAAGGCAACCAAGCTAGGCGCCCATCGGCAGGCTGAGATCGTCGAAATCGAGACCGCCGCGCTCCAGGCGCTCCCGACGTCCGAGATGCGAGGTCTGCTGCGATGAGTTCACAACGCAACACGCCGGGGACCGTGGCTGCCACGACCCCCGACGAATCCGTCACGAGTGACGTCTCGGCGGGATCAACTGACGCCTCGACCAGGGTCGATTCGGCGGTAGGTGTGCGCACCGGCATGTTCGGCGCTGCGGACACCGGCGACACGTCGGGGTACGGCGGACTGGTCGCTCCAATCGTCTACCCGACCTCGGCCGAGCGTCCCTATGGCGGCTACTTCGACGACGTGGCCGATGCGCTGGAGGCCCGCCTCGGCGAAGCGGGCCTCGATGCGGCGCTGAGCCAAGTAGTGGTGCACCGCAACGAGGTCACCTTTCACGTCCGCCGCGCGGACCTGCCAGTGGTAGCCAGGATGCTACGTGACGACCCCGCTTTGCGGTTCGAGTTCTGCGCGGGAGTCAGCGGAGTCAACTACCCGGACGACACGGGAGCCGAGCTGCACGCGGTCTATCACCTGCTCTCGATGACCCACAACCGACGGATCCGTCTGGAGGTCAGCTGCCCCGACGCCGACCCGCACATTCCGTCGATCGTGGAGGTCTATCCGACCAACGACTGGCACGAACGCGAGACCTGGGACATGTTCGGGATCATCTTCGACGGACACCCGGCCATGACCCGGATACTGATGCCCGATGATTGGCCGGGACACCCGCAGCGAAAGGACTACCCGCTGGGTGGTATCCCGGTCGAATACAAGGGCGGCACGGTTCCTCCGCCCGACGAGCGGAGGGCATACAACTAATGACGTCGACACGTTCGACCAACGCGACCGAAGACATCTATGCCGGCTCCAGCGAGACCTCTCGGGGGACCGTCTTCAATGTGTCAGGTCAGGACTGGGACGAGATCGCGGCCGGCTTGACTGGTACCGATGACGATCTGATCGCCGAGCGCATCGTGGTCAACATGGGCCCGCAGCACCCGTCCACGCACGGCGTACTCAGGTTGATTCTCGAACTCGACGGCGAGACCGTCACCGAGGCTCGGTGCGGCATCGGCTACCTGCACACCGGCATCGAGAAAAACATGGAGTACCGCTCCTGGGTCCAGGGCACCACGTTCTGCACCCGGATGGATTACCTCAGTCCGTTCTTCAACGAGATGACCTATGTACTCGGCGTGGAGCGGCTGCTCGACATCACCGAGGACGTCCCGGAGAAGGCGCAGGTGATGCGCGTTCTGCTGATGGAGCTCAATCGGATCTCGTCCCATCTGGTGTGTATCGCCACCGGCGGTATGGAGATCGGCGCGTTGACCGTGATGACGATCGGCTTCCGTGAGCGTGAACTGGTGCTGGACCTCTTCGAGCTGATCACCGGGTTGCGGATGAACCACGCGTTCATTCGCCCCGGCGGTGTCGCCCAGGACCTCCCACCGGGCGCCCTGGACGAGATCCGCGACTTCACCAAGCTAATGAAGAAACGGCTGCCCGAGTACGCCGCGCTGTGCAACGCCAACCCGATCTTCAAGGCACGCCTGGTCGATGTCGGACATCTTGAACTGGCCGGTTGCCTTGCCCTTGGGTTATCCGGCCCGGTGTTGCGGGCGGCCGGCTATCCCTGGGACCTGCGCAAGACCCAGCCCTATTCCGGCTATCAGGACTATGACTTCGACGTGCAAACGTGGGACACCTGCGATGCCTACGGCAGATTCCGGGTTCGGCTGGCCGAGATGTGGGAGTCCATCAAGATCGTCGAGCAGTGTGCGGACCGGCTCGCCACTCTGGAGGGTGCTCCGGTGATGGTGGCCGACAAGAAGATCGCCTGGCCCAGCCAGCTGGCGATCGGCAGCGACGGCATGGGCAACAGCCTGGATCACATTCGCCACATCATGGGCGAGTCGATGGAGGCCCTGATTCACCACTTCAAGTTGGTCACCGAAGGCTTCCGGGTGCCGGCCGGCCAAGCCTATGTGCCGATCGAGTCGCCGCGGGGCGAACTGGGCGCGCACGTCGTCTCGGACGGCGGCACCCGACCATTTCGCGCCCACTTCCGTGATCCCTCGTTTACCAACTTGCAGGCAACCAGCGTGATGAGTGAAGGCGGCGCGGTGGCCGATGTGATCGTCGCGGTCGCCTCCTTGGATCCGGTAATGGGAGGTGTCGACCGATGACCGTGACCGAAGCGAGAGGGCGCGTCGGTTCGTATCTGGGCAGCTGCTGTGTGGGTGCGCTCGAACTGCGAGGGAACAAGTGATCGACTCCACGACCTATGGCGAGTTGCGTGAGATTGCCGGCCGCTATCCCGAGAAGAGGTCCGGGTTGTTGCCGATGCTGCATCTGGTGCAAAGCGCCGAGGGCCACGTCACGGCCGAGGGCATCGAAGCCTGCGCGGAGATCCTGGAGATTTCCGCGGCCGAGGTGAGCGGCGTGGCGACGTTCTACACGATGTACAAGCGCCGGCCGGTCGGCGACTATCACGTCGGGGTGTGCACCAACACACTGTGCGCGATCATGGGTGGCGACGAGATCTTCGCGCGGCTCAAGGAGCATCTCGATCTCGGCAATGACGAGACGACCGCTGACGGGAAGGTCTCGTTGGAGCACATCGAGTGCAATGCCGCTTGTGACTATGCGCCGGTGGTGATGGTCAACTGGGAGTTCATGGACAATCAGACCCCGTCGTCGGCAACCCAACTCGTCGACGACTTGCGCGCGGGCGTCGAGGTGCATTCGACGCGCGGTCCCAAGATCTGTACCTGGCGTCAGGCCGAGCGAGTGCTGGCCGGGTTCCCCGACGGTTTGGCCGACGACGGTCCGTCCGCCGGGCCGGCCTCCCTGGCGGGCCTCAAGGTCGCGCGAGATCGTGGCTGGGCCGCCCCGGAGGCGGGCGCATGAGCACCGAATCCATCGATACGCTCACTCCGGTCCTGACCCGCAACTGGGACATGACCCGATCATGGACCTTAGCGGCGTACGAAGCGCAAGGTGGGTACGCCGCGTTGCGCAAGGCGTTGACCATGGCGCCCGCCGATATCATTGCCGCCGTCAAGGACTCCGGCCTCCGCGGCCGAGGCGGGGCAGGTTTCCCGACCGGCTTGAAGTGGGGTTTCATCCCCGCCAAGGACGCCGCTAGCCCGAAGCCGCATTACCTCGTGGTGAATGCCGACGAGTCCGAGCCCGGCACCTGCAAGGACATTCCGCTGATGCTGGCGAGCCCGCACACCCTGATCGAGGGCGTGATCATCTCGTCGTTCGCGATTCGTGGGAACCACGCGTTCATCTATATCCGCGGCGAGGTTCTGCACGTGATTCGCCGGATGCAGGCGGCCGTGGCCGAGGCGTACGCGGCCGGTCACCTTGGCAAGAACATTCACGGCAGTGGATACGACCTAGATGTGGTGGTGCATGCAGGTGCCGGCGCCTACATCTGTGGTGAGGAGACCGCGCTGCTGGAGGGGCTCGAGGGCCGGCGTGGCCAGCCTCGCCTGCGCCCGCCCTTTCCCGCGGTGGCCGGACTCTACGCCTGCCCGACTGTCATCAACAACGTCGAGTCCGTCGCGTCGGTACCGAGCATCCTCGAGCACGGCGCCGGGTGGTTTTCCTCGATGGGCACCGAGCGTTCCAAGGGGTACGGCATCTTCTCGTTGTCCGGGCACATCGCCAACCCCGGTCAATACGAAGCTCCGCTCGGCATCACCTTGCGGGAGCTGATCGACCTGGCCGGTGGAATGCGGGCTGGTCGCAAGCTGAAGTTCTGGACGCCCGGTGGCTCCAGCACCCCGATCCTGACCGCCGAACACCTCGATGTACCCCTCGACTTCGAAGGCGTCGGCGCAACGACTCCGATCCAGCCGGGAGAGCCTGGCTATTGGCCGGGCGCCGAGACGGCCCCACCGCCCAGATCCATGCTGGGCACCCGGGCGCTCCAGCTATTTGACCAGACCACGTGTGTAGTCCGGGCGACGCTGCGGTGGACCGAGTTCTACAAGCACGAATCCTGTGGCAAGTGCACGCCGTGTCGCGAGGGCACCTGGTGGCTGGTGCAGACACTGGCGAATCTTGAGAACGGACGCGGCTCGGAGGCCGACCTGGGGTTGTTGCTCGATCAGTGCGATAACATCCTGGGCCGTTCGTTCTGTGCGCTGGGCGACGGCGCGACCAGCCCGGTGACCTCGTCGATCGAGTTCTTCCGCGACGAATATCTGGCGCACTTGGCGCACGGCGGGTGCCCCTTCGACCCAGCCGCGGCCACTCTGTTCGGCCCGCGGAATCGTGACTTCGCCGACGCCGACCAAGGAGTTCGGGTATGACCGCCCAACTTGAGCAGACCGATCTCGTCACGCTCACCATCGACGGTGTCTCGGTAAGCGTGCCCAAGGGCACCCTGGTGATCCGGGCCGCCGAACAGGTCGGGATCGAGATCCCGCGGTTCTGTGACCATCCGTTGCTTGCGCCAGTAGGCGCCTGCCGCCAGTGCCTGGTTGAGGTTGCCCTGCCGGGACCGGACGGGTCGCTGCGCCAGATGCAGGGGCCACCGGGGCGGATGAAGCCGCAGGCCTCCTGCACGCTGACCTGCACCGAAGGCATGGACGTGCGAACTCAGGTTTCCTCCGAGGGCGCCGACAAGGCCCAGCAGGGCGTGATGGAATTCCTGTTGGTCAATCACCCGTTGGACTGCCCGGTGTGCGACAAAGGCGGCGAGTGCCCGCTCCAGAATCAGGCCATGTCGCACGGTCGTGGCGAATCCCGATTCTCGGCGGGCGGCGGCGTGAAGCGCACCTATCCGAAACCGATCAACATCAACGCTCAGGTGTTGTTGGATCGGGAGCGTTGCGTGTTGTGTGCCCGCTGCACTCGGTTTTCCGAGGAGATCGCCGGTGATCCGTTCATCGCGTTGATCGAACGAGGTGCGCTGCAACAGGTAGGCATTTACGAGAAGGAGCCTTTTGAGAGCTACTTCTCCGGCAACACCATCCAGATCTGCCCGGTCGGCGCGTTGACCTCAGCCGACTATCGGTTTCGCTCCCGGCCGTTCGACCTGGTGTCCAGCCCGTCGATTGCCGAGCACGACGCCTGTGGATCGGCCATTCGAGTCGATCATCGACGCGGCAAGGTAATGCGTCGGCTCGCGGGTAACGACCCCGAGGTCAACGAGGAATGGCTCACCGACAAGGACCGGTTCGCCTTCCACTATGCCCAGGCCGAGGACCGGCTGAGCTATCCGCTGGTCCGGGATGCCGAGTCCGGGGAGTTGCGCCCGGCGTCTTGGCCGGAAGCGTTCGCGGCGGCCGCTCGTGGTCTCCGGGCCGCGCGCCGTCGGGCCGTGCTGACTGGTGGCCGGTTGACCGCCGAGGACGCCTACGCATACGCCAAGTTTGCGCGGGTGGCGTTGGGCACCAACGACATCGACTTTCGGGCCCGCCCACAGACCGCTGAGGAGGCGGCGTTCCTGGCCAACGAGGTCGTCCTGCGTGGCCCGATGACGGACCGGGCAGCAGATGCGAACCGGGCCGGCGTGACCTACCACGACCTGGAGTCGGCCACCACTGTGGTGTTGGTGGGCCTGGAACCCGAGGAGGAGGCCGGCGCGATCTTCCTGCGGCTGCATAAAGCGGTGCGCAACGGCACCAACGTGGTAGCCGTTGCGCCGTACACCTCACGCGGGTCGGCGAAGCTCGGCGCTCAGCTCGTGGCTGCCGTGCCCGGACATGAAGCCGAGGTATTGTCCACGCTCAGCGCCGACATCGCCGGCAGCCCGCTGGACGCAGGCACGATCGTGCTGGCCGGTGAACGGCTCGGTATGGTGCCGGGCGGCCTGGCCGCGGCCAAGGCCTTGGCCGATCGGGCCGGCGGCCGGTTTGCGTGGGTGCCCCGCCGGGCCGGTGACCGAGGTGCGGTCGAGGCTGGCTGCCTGCCGAACCTGCTGCCGGGTGGCCGACCGGTTGCCGATCCGACGGCCCGAGTGGACGCCGCGGCGTCATGGCGGGTGGCGGCGTTGCCCGACCGGGTTGGTCGCGGCACCGACGAGATCATCGCATTGCTGGGGGACAGTGAGCTGGAGAATGCCGCCGGAAACGAAATCGGTGCGCTGGTTATCGCCGGGGTCGAGTTGGCCGACCTGGCTGATCCGGCCGGCGCCCGCGCGGCGCTAGCCAGGACGCCGTTCGTGGTCAGCCTTGAGCTTCGCCAGACCGAGGTGACCCGCAGCGCGGACGTGGTGTTCCCGGTGGCGCCGGTCACCGACAAGGCCGGCATGTTCGTGAATTGGGAGGGTCGGATTCGTAGTTTCGAGGCAGTTCTGGCCAATCCGAACTCATTGCCCGAGCTGCGGATTCTGGCTGGCATCGCCGAGGAACTCGGCGCGCCCCTGGGCTTTCGTACTGTCGCCGAGGCCCGCGCCGACATGAAGTCCCTGGGGCCTTGGGATGGTGGGAGCGACTCCTCGCGGCCAGTCAAGAGCGGACCAGGTAAGACCAGCCCAGATAAGACCAGCCCAGGTAAGACCAGCCCAGTCAAGGCCAGTGCGGTCACCGCTACCAGGTCCACCCGGCTGCCTGGGGAGCAGTGGACCTTGGCCACCTGGAAACAGCTACTCGACAACGGCAGCATGCAGGTCGGCGACGAGCACCTGCGGCGCACCGCGCGGGCGGCGGTGGCCCGCATCAATCCGGCGGCACACGACGCACTCGGCGCGCCCGGCGCGGTACGGATCACTGGGGATCGCGGGTCACTGACGCTCCCGGTGGAGGTCGCCGACCTGCCCGACGGGGTGGTCTGGGTGCCGGCGAACTCAGTTGGCAACGGCGTGCTGGCGGACCTCGCCAGCCCGGGCAGTGGCGTCAGCGTGACGGGAGGACCCAGCCAGTGATTGGGCCAGTGATTGGGCCAGTGATTGGGCCAGTGATTGGGCCAGTGCATGCGCCAGCGATCTCCGCGGCCGACGACCTCAGCGCCTTCGGGCAAGACCCGCTCTGGCTGGTCGTCGTCAAGGCGGTGTCGATTTTCGCTCTGTTGGTGTTGCTGACGCTGTTCAACATCTGGGCCGAACGGCGAGTTGTGGCCCGGATGCAGCATCGAATCGGTCCGAACGTGCACGGTCCGTTCGGCTTGCTTCAGTCGCTGGCCGATGGCGTGAAGTTGGCGCTCAAGGAAGACATCATCCCGAAGGCCGCCGACAAGCTGATTTTCCTGATCGCACCGGTCATCGCCACGATTCCGGCCTTCGTGACCTTCGCCGTGATCCCACTGGGGCCCGAGGTCTCCGTGCCGTTCACCGACCGGACCACGCCGTTGCAGCTGACCGACATGCCGGTCGCGGTGCTGTTCATCATGGCGATTGCGTCCATTGGGATCTATGGCATCGTGCTCGGCGGCTGGTCCAGCGGATCGACATACTCCCTGCTCGGCGGCCTTCGTTCCAGCGCTCAGATGATCTCCTACGAGGTCGCGATGGGCCTGGCGTTGGTGGGAGTGTTCTTGTACGCCGGGTCGATGTCTACCTCCGAGATCGTGGCCGCCCAGACCGATTGGTGGTTCGGCCTGCTGCTGATGCCGTCCTTCGTCATCTACGTGATCGCCATGGTCGGCGAGACCAACCGGGCGCCGTTCGACCTGCCGGAGGCCGAGGGTGAGTTGGTCGGCGGATTTCACACCGAGTACTCCTCGTTGAAGTTCGCGTTGTTCTTCCTCGCCGAGTACATCAACATGACGACCGTCGCCGCATTGGCGACCACGCTGTTCCTGGGAGGGTGGCACGCTCCGTGGGGGATCATCGACATCTGGCCCGGCGCGGAGAGTGGCTACTGGCCGATCGTGTGGTTCCTCGGCAAGGTGATGTTCTTCATCTTCATCTTCATCTGGTTGCGTGGTTCGCTGCCTAGATTGCGCTACGACCAGTTCATGGCGTTCGGATGGAAGCGGCTGATACCGATCTCGTTGCTGTGGATCGTCGCGGTGGCCACTGTCAAGACCATGTCGGACACCGCCGCCTTGGGGCGCCGCGAGTTGATCATCGGGCTCGGCGTGCTGGCCGCGATCTTCCTGGTTCTGTCGCTGTTCGGCTCGGCGAGTGAGGACACCGACCCAACCGCTGAGGAGCACACCCCGGATCCGTTCGCCGGCGGCTATCCGGTTCCACCGATGCCCACCGGGGGCGCGGTTCGTGGTGCTGCCCGGCCACTGGTGTTCGGCCAGACCCAGCCCGGTCTAGCCCAAACGGATCCGGCCCGAACGGATCCGGTTAAGGCTGACCCGTCTAGGGTGGGCCCGGCCAAGGCTGGCCCCGCAGACTCTGGCCCCGAAGACTCTGGTCGGGCGAACTCTGGTCGGGCGACGTTGGAGGAGGCGTGATGGGCAGCATCAAAGAGGACTACTGGGATCCCGTTGCCGGGTTCGGGGTTACCTTCCGGACGATGTTTCGCCGGGTGGTGACCGAGCAGTATCCCTTCGAGAAGTTGCCGACCGCGCCGCGATTCCATGGCCGGCATCAGCTCAACCGGTGGCCGGATGGGCTGGAGAAGTGCATCGGCTGTGAGCTGTGCGCCTGGGCCTGCCCGGCGGACGCGATCTATGTTGAGGGCGCCTCAAACAGCGAGGATGAGCGCTTCAGTCCAGGTGAGCGTTATGGGCGGGTGTATCAGATCAACTATCTGCGCTGCATCCTTTGCGGACTATGCATCGAGGCCTGCCCGACCCGGGCGCTGACCATGACCAACGAATACGAGCTGGCCGACAACAACCGCGCCGACCTGATCTACGAAAAGTCCGACTTGTTGGCGCCGCTGCTGCCTGGCATGCAGCAGCCACCCCATCCGATGTTGCTGGGTGACGACGAAGCCGACTACTACCGCGGGTCGTTCGTGCCCGAGTCGGTGCTGGCACCGACGACATGTGCTTCTCCAGTTTGCCGCGACGGTCGATGCTGGCGGTGTCTTTTTCTTTTTGGAGAACGAGGCGTTCCATCTCCAATTGCATGATTTCACGTTCGATC
>JBOFLH010000424.1:0-6956 GCA_051657765.1 Nocardioides sp.
GATCGGATGGGCTCGGTGACTTGGCTGCGGAACTGCAACAGCGTGTTCGGCCCGAGCTCCGGATCGAGGGTGGTAGCGCCGACGTGCATCTCCTCCCCGTCAGTCGAGACTTTAGCGCCGGTGATGTCCTACCCGAGCACACCTGGATGATCGCTTTTGGCTGGCATATGCATTCAACCTTCCGGCTGGGATTCGGCTTGCCGTACCACCCCCATCTGAATCCGCTCTTTGTCTCGTTCCACGTCAATCGAGTCAACATCCTCACTACCGAGGCAATCGATTATCTGCGGAAACACGGCCCCGTCGGCTGTCGCGACTGGACGACCGTCTATCTGTTGTTGAGTGCGGGCGTCGATGCCTTCTTCACCGGCTGCCTCACCACCACGGTCAATGCGGTGTTCAAGGATCTCGGTGAGGTTGATAGAAACGATCCAGGGGTGGTCGGGATCGTCGACTTGTCGGCGGGATCGGTCAAAAGCATCAAGAAGCCGAAGGAGTTTCTCACCCATGCTGGTGGCGAGTTCCGTGAGGCCGGCCTGGTGGAAGGCACCAAAGCGGCGCTGTTGTTGCTCGAAGGCTACCAGCAGCGGTTTTCCCGCGTGGTCACCAGCCGGCTGCACTCCTACCTGCCGGCGACCTCGCTCGGTCTGAAGGTGCGGTTTCGGCCACGGATCGTTGGCGATGTGCGTTTCGACGGCCTGATGGGTATGGCACCTGAAGCGCCGGAATTCATCGAGATGCGTGATGGCATCCGACAACTGATCGCAACGATGCTGGCAGAGATCCTTGCGAAGAGTGATCGCGATCGCGTGTATGCCGTCTGGCGGGAGCTGACCGAGCCACTGGTGGCTCAAGCAAAAGAGCGATTCGCTGCGCCAAGTCGAGTGGTCCGGCCACATCTTGACGTCTCCAGCGTTGTGGCCGAGATTAGATCGGGTAGCCGATCCTATGGTCCCCATGACAGCATCGATGCATCGGTAACCGACGTAACGATGAGCCTTGATGCGAACTTCAGGCGACTCCTGCCGGTGACTGTGGAGTCATTAGTGACAAATGCCGCTGGGCCAGTTCGCCTGTGGGTCACCTCCCGGGGCCTCGACGAGGATTACCAGCGTTGGTTTGCTGAGAGTTTTCCCGACCTGCCTATCACCTTCTTGCCATACGATCACGTGGACTACGGCGAGATCTCCCGGATGATCCGGCACATCACTGTCGCCACGATGGATCGTTTGTTGCTGCCGGAGGTGTTGGGTGAGCTTGACCGAGTCACGTACGTTGATATCGACACCGTTACGACCGGGGACGTCTGTGAACTGGCGGCTACGGACCTCCGAGGGTTTCCGCTGGCGGCCCGGACCGGTCGGCAAGGCGCAGCAGAGCAATGGCGTTCGTCGGGAAACTTGCTCGATGCCGACAAGTCCGCGGACTTGCGCCGGATAATGTCGCAACTTCACCCATTCGACTTCACGATGTTCAACGCGGGTGTTCTGGTACTTGACCTGGCTAGGATGCGCGCGGACAACTTCGCAGAGGAGTACCTGCCGCTCGCCGGTTCTTACGGATTCAATGACCAGGATATTCTCAATGCCTACGCGGGTGCTGGGCGGGCGCCACTTGATAACAGGTGGAACGCATTGCCTGTGATCGAGGAGATTGTCGAACCGGGGATTGTTCACTACGCAGGTGCGGGCAAGCCCTGGGAGGCCGAACTTGTTCCGTACGGAGAGCTTTGGCGCGAATACGCAGCGCGCTTCCAGGCGCGGGCCGGTGAGGCACCCGAATGAGTGAGCCAACGTGAACAACTCGGCTGGGTTGGCCACCGTTCGACGGGTGCTCGCAGAATCCGGGTCAGGGCGCGCCGCCGCAGTTCTCGGCGCTGCTCGGTCACGCATGCCGCTCTGGCGTGGCGTCCGGCGGCCGGAACTCAGTGTGATCGTGCCCTTCTACAACGTAGAGGCTTACCTCGCTGAGTGCCTCGACAGTCTGCTAGCGCAGTCCTTCACCGACTTCGAGGTCATCCTGGTCGATGACGGATCACCCGACGGCTCGCGGGAGGTCGCCGAGTCGTACGTGGCCAAGGACCGGCGAGTCCGGGTGGTCGCCAGGCCGAACGGCGGTCTGGGCGCGGCGCGCAACACCGGAATCCGAGAGTCCCGGGGTCGCTACCTTACGTTTGTCGATTCCGACGACGTCATTCCTGCCGGCGCCTGGGCTGCCTTGGTGGGTAGTGCGCGGCGTTCGGGCTCTGACATCGCAATCGGTGCTCCGCATCGTTTCAACAGCGCCGGTAGCTGGTCGCCGCGCTGGGTCGAGTCGGTCCACTGCGACTCGCGAATCGGGATCGAGCTCAGTGACTTTCCGGCGATACTGCGCAATCTGTATACCTGGGACAAGGTATTTCGGCGTGACTTCTGGGAGCAGCAGGGCCTGTGGTTCCGGGAGGGCGTTGCTTACGAGGACCAACCCATCATCACCCAGCTGATGGTCCGGGCGCGCGCCATCGATGTCATCTCGGACGTGGTGTACAGCTACCGGATGCGAGACGACCACAGTTCGATCAGCCAGCAGACCGCATCATTGAGTGACCTGCGCGATCGGATCGCGGCCTGGCGGGTCGGCCGGGATGTACTCCGTGATGAACTGGGCGCGGAACTGTACGACGATTGGCTGGTCAGCCTGTTCGACACCCACTTCCAGTGGTACCTCGCCAGTCCGGGCACCGACAACGACACCTACTGGGCGGAGTTGGTGGAGGTCGTTCGCGAGTTCGCGAATGAGGCCGGGCCACAGGTGTGGAATCGCACGGCACCTAGCCGGCGAATATTGGTCAGTCTGGCGCTGGCTGATCGGCGCCGCGATGCCCAGGAGTTCGTTCGCCGCCGAGGCGATCAGCTCCGTTGGTGGCCAGCCACGCTTCGGCCGGACGGGGTGCTCGTGGAGCTGCCGTTCTTCGGCGATCCAGAATTGCCCGAGTCGCACTTTGTCCTGCGGCCGAGCCAGCTGCCGTTGTGGCACAGCATCGAGAATATTCGTTGGTCGGGCGACCACTCCGATGAGCTGACTTGTGAAATCAGCGGACGTGCGTACCTCGGCAAGGTCGATCTCGCGCGGCACCCAGCTCAGATCTCGGTGGTCCTGGAGAACACCACTACCGGTCAGCAACATGAATTCCGATCGTTGTCGGCCGCGCCGACGACCTTCCCGCTGCCTACTGGTGACGACTGGTGCGACTACGAGCCGGGCACATTCCAGGTGTCGATCCCGTGGTCAGCGATCACCGATGCGGCGATCGGGGTGAGCTGGCGCCTGTTGTTGCGGATCACGGTAGGTGAGCTGTGCGAGACCCGGCCCGTCACCTCGGTACTGCGTCGCGGGGCGGCCGGCTGGGTGCCGGCGGCCTTCGCCGGGGCGGCCGGCCGGGTGCTGGTCGAGTGGCAATTGGGTCGGACGATCCAGTTGCGAATGATCGAGCCGGGCTGTCTTGTCGACGATATCGAGCTGACTGGCCGGACTCTGCGGGGTCGGGTCGTCGCCCGGTCCGGAGTGCGGTTGGTGGCGCTCAGCGGCAGCACCGGTCGCCACCTCAAACCGGCGCGCTTGCGCGGGCATTGGTTGTCGGTCACCCTGCCGAATCTGGATGAGGACGCCCGGACTCATCGGACGGCGGCCGTGCGCTGGCACCTCAAAGGGGTAGGCATCCGGCTGCGCGGCAGGAGGGGTGGCGGCGCCGGCTCGGCCGCCTCGCGTCGTCGCGGCCTGGAGGTGCGACCGTTGGTGCCAGCACGTGGTCCCGCCGGCGAGATGGGCACGCGCGAGGAGCTGCACGCTGGGACTCCAGCTCAGGTCATCGTAGAGACCAGTCGTGCGGGCGAACTCCTCGTCCGAGACAGCATCGCTGACGTCGTGGTGGACGAGATCGTGCCCGATCCGGACGGCAACCTACAGGTCACCGGCCGGATCTTGGGTTGCGATCACGGCACGATTGCCATGGTCGCGAGTGGAGTTGGTTCGCAGGCTGCGGGGCCGGCTGTCAGGTTTGAGCGCGGGCGCTTCGTGGCGACGCTACCGCTGACCATTCGCCGGGGCCGATTCGGGGACTGGGCGCTCAAGGCGGGTGCCCATGAGGTGTTCGCGAGACTCACCACCGATGACCGCACGCTGCCGCGGGCGCCGGTTGAGCTGTCTCGTGGGCTGAGTGCGCGGTTGCCGATCCCGTTGTTGACTGACCGAGTCCAAGGTCACCTGGTCCGTGGCGCGGAGACTGGGTTGCAGGTGGCATTACAACGACCGATTGGTGCCTACGGCAGTGACTATCAGCAGAATCGGCTGCGCACCGGCAGGCCGAGCGGCTCCTTGACGCGTGGTCTTCTCCTGCGCTCGTACTTCGGTGAGTCCGCTACTGATTCGGGAGTGGCCATAGCAGCGGAACTTCGTCGTCGAGGCTCCGACCTTCCGGTGTATTGGGCCGTGCACGGGCACTCTGTGCCCATTCCCGACGGCGCCATTGGGGTGATTGTCCAATCGCCCCAATGGTATGAGCTGATCAATTCGGCGAGTTACTACATCGACAATATGTTCCAGCCGGAGTATCACCAGAAGCCGGCCGGGCAAGTCGTGGTGCAGACATTCCACGGCTACCCGTTCAAACAAATGGGTCTGCCACATTGGCAGAAGCAGCAGTTCTCCCAGGCACGCATCGACAGTTATCTGTCCCGCATCCGAGACTGGGACTTCGTGGTGTCGCCCGCGAGCTATGCGACACCGTTGCTGGCTCGTGACTTCGTGTGTGAAGACCATATGCTGGAGATCGGTTACCCGCGCAACGACGTACTGAATTCGGCCGAGGGTGACAAGATTCGCGCAATCACCCGCACGGACCTGGGCATCCGGGACGATCAAACCGCCGTGCTCTATGCGCCTACCTTTCGTGACTACCTTGCGAAGAATGACAACCGGGCCTCCTGGCCGGACTTTTTCAATCTACGACGAGCGATGAACCGGCTTGGCGACGGCTACGTCCTGTTGATTCGTGGCCATGCCTTCAACGCCCGGACGAAACAACGAGTCCCGATGCCAGGTGGGTGTATCGACGTGACCGACTATCCCGAGGTCTCCGACCTCTATCTTGCCGCGGATGCCGCGGTCGTCGACTACTCGTCCTTGCGGTTCGACTTCGCGCTCACCAAGAAACCGATGATCTTCCACGTCCCGGACCTGAAGCGGTATCGCGATGCGCGTGGCTGGCTGTTCGACTTCGAGCTGTCCGCACCCGGCCCCCTGGTCGACACCACCGACCAGGTGGTCGATCACTTACTGGACCTGGACTCGGTGCGGGCCCGCTGGGCGTCGGCCTATGCGACTTTCGGCGCGGACTATCTGGACCTCGACGATGGCTTCGCCGCTGCCCGTTTCGTTGATGCGGTGTTCGCTCCGCGGGGGGATGCGTGAGTACTCCGACTAAGTCACTCATCCTGATCACGGGCACCGGGCGCAGCGGAACCAGCACGATGTCGGGTCTGCTGCACTACCTTGGCCTGTCGGTTCCCGGCCCGTATCTGGGTGCCAACGAGTCGAATCCCAAGGGCTTCTTCGAGTCCCGATGGGCGGTGAAGTTCCACAAGCGGATTGCCGCCCGCGCCGGCATCAACGACTTCGATGGCAGACCGAACGCGTTGCAACGAATGCGGGACGCCATCACTGATGATGATCGGCGAGCATTGGCGACCTTCCTCGCTCGATTCGAGCGCGACGCTCACGTGGTCGTGAAGGACCCTCGATCGGTGTGGACCCAGGAATTGTGGCGAGCGGCGGCAACCGAGGCCGGCCGGGAAACCAGGTATCTGTCGATGCTCCGGCACCCAGCCGAGGTAGCCGGGAGCAGGCTCACCTACTACGCGAACCAGACCGATGAACGTAAGCGAATCCACTATGAGACTTTCACGGTGACTCGGTGGGTAAACGGTTCGCTGATCAACGAGCGTGAGACTCGCGGCCAGCAGCGTGCGTTCATTCAGTATCTAGATCTTCTCGGCGACTGGCGCCAGGTGGTCAGGAAACTGAACGACCAGTGGGACCTGGCCGTCGATCTCGATGGCCCAGGAGCGAGGGCCGTGGATGAGTTCATCGATCCTGGGCTGCGTCGGCACGCCACGACTTGGGCCGAGCTTGGGGTGCCGGCAAGCCTGCGAGAGATCGCGCAACCGGTGTGGGACTCGCTGGTCTCTCTCAGCGCGGCCGGGGGTGAGGATCCGGATGTGAGCGCTGCGCTGGACCACGCCTCGGTGTCTTTCGAGCGGCTGTTTCGGGAGGCGGCGGCGATGAGCCACGATGCCACCGAAGAGGTTCGAGTCGATTCGTATGCAGCCGGTGTGTCGGTGGGAAAGAAGGAAGTGTTTCGCTCGAACGAGTACGCTACCCAGAGCATCACGCAACGCACGATCAAGGAATTGGTCACCGAGATCGTCTCACGCGCGGTGCGTCGAGTGCGTAGTCGGCGTACGTTGTCCCGATCAACCGACAACTAGTGCCCGGTCGAAGCGATTGTGCGGGACGTGTCTTGGAACTGATCGAACGAGCACCACGACAGAGAGGCGGGCCATGGCCGGCGGCGAAGCGTTGAGGGGCGAGGTCAAGCGCGTTCCTCCGGGGTTTGCGATGGTGATGGCGCTCTTGACGCTGGCCATCGTCGCCGGGTTGGTCTCCGGGCCGAGCGCCAGTTCGGTCAGTGCGGCCGTCGACGTGGCCGCGCCGACGCCAGCGCCGAACGTCGTCTTGATCACGACCGATGATCAGGCGGCCGCGGATCTGGCCTGGATGCCGAAGACGCGGGCGGCCATCGGCGATGCCGGGGTCACGTTTCGCCAGGGTATTTCACCGCATCCGTTGTGTTGTCCGGCGCGGGCGGAGATGTTGACCGGGCAGTATGCGCAGAACAACGGGGTGTACACCAACAAGGG
>JBOFLH010000425.1:0-27903 GCA_051657765.1 Nocardioides sp.
TTCGGCATCATGGCTGGATTGGGACGCGGCATGCCGTCGCGACCAGTCAGCGGTCGAGACGGCCGCTGATCACCGGGTTCTGCCTCTCGCTCCACCCGAGCGGCCGGTCGGCGGCCCATGCCCTGACTGGGCGCGAATGGATTGTTGCCCGGACGGGGCGCACCGGGTCGCGGCGCCCGGGAGCTTGGTGGCGCCGGGTGGCCCTGGACCGGCTCGGCCGGCGCAGCCTGTGCCGCAGGGGTAACTGGCGGCGGCGCGGCAACCGGGGCCGGGGTAACCGGGGCCGGCGGCGCGGCAAACGGGGCCGGGGTAACCGGGGCCGGCGGCGCGGTAGCCGGGGCCGGCGGCTTCTTGGGACCCGGACGCGGAGCCACCGGCGTGGCGCTCTTCGCCACCACATCGCTGTTCACCTCGGCCACCACGGCTGGTGGAGCGACCGTGATCGCTGGCGGCGCCTCGACGACCTCTGCTGGAGCGCTGGGGACCGGAGGGGGCGTCGCGACGGGGACCGTCGCGGCGGCCAACTTATCGCCGTACTCCTTCTTGAACCGCATTTCGACGGGCAGCTCAACCGTTGAGGAGGGCGACTTGACGAACTCGCCCATCTCCTTCAGCTTCTCGAGAACGAATTTGCTCTCGACGCCGTACTTCTTTGCGAGTTCGTGGACTCGGGTCTTAGCCACGGGATTCTCGGGCTCCTTCTGGCCCGAGTCCCAGGGTTTCTAGGAACGGACCGATAGTGGTGAGGCGTGAGTTGACAGGCTCATCGGAAAGTACTCATCGAGTGCTCATGAGCTGCTGCTCCTTGTTTCTTCTCTGTCATGCATCAGGGTCATACATCGGTCAGGGTCATGCGTCGGCCAGCTTGTCGGCGAGTTGCTCCGTGCGCAAAGCTTGCGCGGAAGCGACATACTCTGCCACGGCAGCGGTGCCCGAACCCGCCTCAAGCCGGAGGGCACGAGACAGGGCACGGCGGCGCACCGCCACCTCGTAACACACCGTGCGAGGGTGGAGATATGCACCGCGTCCCACCGCAGTCGCCGTCGGATCCGGCATCGCGACCAACCGGTCACCGACCTCCGCACCAACGACGATTCGCAGCAACTCACGCTTGGCGGCCCGCTCCCGACACCCGACGCACATTCTGCTAGGCCCCAACTTGGGCTGCCCTGCCGCGGGCTCGCGTTGGAGACGACCAGAAAGCGACGCTGGAACGAGTTTGCGCACCACCGACGTAGACTCTAGCGCGTTCGGGAACCTAAACCGAACCGACGGCGGTCATCGGTCGGCCGCGGTCGTTCAGTCGGCCGGTGTCTCGTCGGAGCGAATGTCTATTCGCCAACCGGTGAGCCGTGCGGCTAGTCGCGCGTTCTGCCCCTCTTTGCCAATGGCCAGAGACAACTGATAGTCGGGCACGACCACCCGTGCCGACTTCATCTCCGGCGAAACCACCTCGACCGAGCTCACCCGAGCAGGCGAGAGCGCTTGAGCCACCAGCTCCGCCGGATCGTCCGACCAATCCACGATGTCGATCTTCTCGCCGTGCAACTCGGCCATCACGTTGCGCACCCGCTGGCCCATCGGCCCGATGCACGAGCCCTTGGCGTTCACGCCGGACACGGTGGATCGGACGGCGATTTTGGTCCGATGACCCGCCTCGCGGGCAATCGCCGGGATCTCCACCGTTCCGTCGGCGATCTCGGGAACCTCTAGCGCAAACAGCTTCTTGACCAAGTTGGGATGAGTTCTCGACAACATGACTTGCGGCCCTCGCATGCCCTTGCGCACCGAGATTACCAAACACTTGAGCCGAGCCCCATGCTCGTAGGTCTCCCCGGGGACTCGCTCGCCGAGCGGCAAGAGCGCCTCCAACTTGCCGAGATCGATCATCACATCATCGGGGTTACGACCTTGTTGGATGATGCCCGAGACGATGTCTCCTTCTTTGCCCGAGAACTCGCCGTATCGCATCTCGTCCTCGGCATCTCGCAGTCGCTGCAACATGATTTGTTTCGCGGTAGTAGCCGCGATCCGACCAAAACCTTCCGGAGTGTCGTCATACTCGCCGATCTTGTTTCCTTCGTCATCGAGCTCGGCGGCATAGACCACTACGTGGCCAGATTTCCGATCCAGCTCGACGCGGGCTCGCTCTTGAGCACCAGGAGTCTTGTGGTAAGCGGTGAGGAGGGCTTGCTCGATCGCATCGGCCAGCACTTCAAACGAGATCTCCTTCTCTCGCTCCAGCATGCGCAAAATACTGAGGTCGATATCCATCAAAGGTCACTTCCCTGGGTCTCGACCAGCGTTGCGCTGGGCCGGTTGAACTCGATCTGAACCAACGCGTGGGTGATATGCGCATAGTCGAACCGGCGCGCCACCTGCTCGATGAGCAGATCCACACCGCTGTCGTCGGCAGCAACGATGCGACCGAGCAGTTGCTCACCGCCGGTCAGAGTACCTGCCACCAGCCGGTTCACATTGCGCCGCCAGTGCCGTGGCAACGACAGCGGCCGGTCAACGCCACGTGAGGTCACTTCGAGGGTGTATGGCGACTCGCCCATCACCTCGGCGGCGTCAAGCACCTCCGATACCCGCCGTGTGGCCTCGGCGATGTCATCCAGGCTGGGGCCACCATCCTTGTCGACCGCTACTCTGAGCACCCGGCGCTTGCCGGCTGGGGTGATCTCGACAGCCTCGATGTCCAAGCCTAAAGTCCGCAGCGGACCGGCCACCACATCTTCGATCCGCAGGCGCGCCGCATCAGCACGCGTGGCGCTGGCCGACCCCTGCCCCGATGATTGGTTCGGGCCCGAGTGCTGTGGGCTTGTCACCGCTGCCGCCCTCCTTGTGCTGTTGGAGGATCAGGATAAGGCCATTTCCGACATGAAACGACTTCGTAAACACCACTTGCTGACCGCGAACCGGTCACCTCGCTAGGGTTCGGCCGTGAGCGACCGGCGATCCAGCACTGCGCATCCACACCGGCGAACCCTGATGGTGGGTGCTGTCGCGGGACTGGCTGCGGCGCTGGGCGCCTGCCGCGGCGACGGACGCTCCCCCGGCGTCCGGCGCTCGGACCCCGCATCGACCATCGGGCCGGGCGGTACCGCCGACACCTCCGCGGCGACCCCAGCATCGTGGGTTCCGCCGGCCCTGTCCGTCGTGCTCGATCATCGAGAGCTGGTCGAGGCGGCGAGGTCGCGCCATCGCGCACTAGGCCAGCGGCTGGCGCCGTTAGCAAGCGTAGTGAGCACACACGAGTCCTTTCTGCGCGGTCTACCGACCCCGAACACAGCGACACCGCCGGCCGCCGTCTCGGACCTGCCGCAGGGTCGCACAGCAGTCGAGAAGGTCGTTCGATCATCAACCTTGGGGCTCGCGCGGGATCTACGGACGCAGGCTCAGCGTGTTAGCGATGGCGCCGGCGCGCGGGCGCTAGCGAGCATGGCGGCGGCGCTCGCGCAACGGGCTGTGGCGCTTGAGTGGTCCACCCCGGCGCCGACAGTCGAGCTGTCCGCGTCGACCGAAGCCGGAGCTCAGGAGGTAGCGGCGCTTCAGCAAACGCTGGCTCGCGAACACGCCAGCCTGTGGTGGTACGGCGTGCTGGGCGCACACACCTCCCAGGCCGACCAGTCGGACCTATTTGCCGTCGTCGCGGTCGGCTACAACACCCACCGAGCCCAACGCGACGAACTCGACAGGGTGATTCGACAGTTAGGGGGCCGCCCAGCCCCGGCCGAGCCCGCCTATCCGGCGCGGTGGCGGTTATCGTCAGCCGGCGATATCCGAGCCGCGGTCGGTGACATCGAGCATGACTGCGCGGCAACCTACAGCTGGTTGGTCAGCCAGGCTCGCGGAATTATTCGGGAGTGGGCGATCGCGGCGCTGCAAAAAGCAGCGATCCGCGAGCTTGCCGACCAGGGAATCCCCGAGAACTTCCCTGGCGCCGACGAACTCGCGGATCGCTAGATGGCTTCAGAACAGGAATCTGAAGCACTGACCACTGAGACCCGAACTCTTGGTGTCGAAGACGATGATTCCGCAGGAAAGTGCATATCGGGGCATCTTCGTTGGGACAAGTTTTTGCAATGCACATTGTTGCAAGTCGCGACGCGGCTGATTTAGCGCCATCGCCCGATAGCCTCGGGGATCTCCGCGAGGCTGCGCACGGTCGCATCTGGCACCCCTAGGGTGTGGCCGACCTGCTCGCTCGGAATAGTGCTATGCGGGAGGTGGATAGCGCGCATTCCGACGTTCTGGGCACCCCAGATGTCATCGAACAGTCGATCCCCCACATAAACACACCGACGCGGATCGCTCACCCCAATAGCGTCCATCGCAGCATTGAAAGCATAGCGTGACGGCTTCGTCCACGCCAGCTCACTGGTGTAAACGTGTCCGTCAATGAGGTGAGCGACGCCATCACGCTCGAAGAACCCAAGGTGCACGGCGCGTGGCCACACCGTGTTCGACAACACGCCGACTTTCAATCCGGTCTCGCGCAGCGTCGCGAACAATGCACCGGCTTCCGGATCGGTTCGGGTATGCGGCTCCCAGAATCGGTAATACGACTCCAGTAGCTCCGGATCGTGAGTAAGGCCGGCCGCGGTGAAGATGTCCCCCACCGTCGCACTTTCCTGATGGTCTCGCGACCGCGCCCAGATCGCCTGATTGGCCTCGCGCAACAACCGCCAGGTCTCCGCGGGCGCCGCGACCGCACTCGGCTGGCGCACCACAGCCTCCGCGAGCGCACGTGCCTCAGCCTCGAAGTCGACGTCGTGCCACGGCGTAAGTGTGCCGCCCCAGTCGAAGATGATCGCGTCAATCACGAGCGCCCCGTCACCGCGCGCGAACTAGACCACTCAAGCGGGCCGCGGCCTCGGCTACCTCCACCTCTTCGCGATGACCGGTCATCCGATCCTTGATCTCGACCATGCCCTCGGCCAACCCTCGACCCACCACCACGATTGTCGGCACCCCGATCAGTTCGGCATCCTTGAACTTCACACCCGGACTCACCTTCGGACGATCGTCGTAGAGCACCTGGACACCGGTGGCGTCCAACTCCGCGGCGAGCGCCTCCGCGGCCGCGAAAACACGCACATCTCGTCCGGTCGCCACAATGTGCACGTCGGCCGGAGCGACCGCGCTCGGCCAGCACAGGCCCAGTTCGTCATGAGTGTTCTCGGCGATCGCCGCAACAGCGCGCGAGGGCCCGATGCCGTAGGAGCCCATGGTGACCGTCACCAACTTGCCGGCGTCATCGAGCACGCGAAGGCCCAGGGCTTCGGCATACTTGCGCCCCAACTGGAAGATGTGCCCCATCTCGATACCACGAGCGGACTCCAGCGAACCGAGGTCACAGTTCGGACAGGCGTCGCCATCACGAACCTCAGCACCCTCGATAGTGCCGTCGGCCTCGAAGTCACGCCCGGCCACCAGATCGATCAGATGAGATCCGACCGTGTCCGCGCCGGTGACCCACCGCGTCCCGGCAACCACCCGTGGGTCGACCACATAGCGAATACCAGACGCCTTCTTCTCGCCGAGCACTCCCGGTCCGATGTAGCCCTTGACCAGCGCCGAATGGCGCGCGAACTCAGCATCGTCCATAGCTTCGACCTCAACCGGTTCGAGTTGTCCGGCCAATCGCTTCTGATCGACCTCACGGTCACCCGGGATGCCGATGGCCAACGGCTCCCGAGTGCCGTCCGGGTGCTTGAGCATGACCAGCACGTTTTTCAGCGTGTCGGCCGCATCCCAGGATCGATCGGCTCGCGGAAAGTGCGCATTGAGGTGATCAACCAGGCTCTCGATGGTCGGTGTCTCGGGGGTCGCTTCGGCGTGCGCCGCTGGCATCCGCGAGATCTCGTCCGCCGTCGCCGGCACGGGCGGGCGAACCTGAACCGCCTCGACGTTCGCCGCATAGTCACAGCGTGCGCATCGGACATAGGTGTCCTCGCCGACCTCGGCGCGCGCGAGAAACTCCTCCGACCTCGATCCGCCCATCGCCCCTGAGGTGGCCTTCACGATGACGTAGTCGAAGCCGAGCCGATCGAAGATCCGGATGTAAGCATCGCGATGCGTCTGGTATGACACCTCCAGGCCGGCGTCATTGACATCAAAGGAATAGGAGTCCTTCATCACGAACTCCCGGCCTCGTAGCAGCCCGGCGCGCGGCCTGGCTTCGTCGCGGTACTTGGTCTGGATCTGATAGATCGACAGCGGAAGATCCTTGTAGGACGAGTACAGGTCCTTGACCAGCAGGGTGAACATTTCTTCGTGGGTCGGTCCCAGCAGGTAGTCGTTGTCCTTGCGATCCTTGAGGCGGAAGATTCCGTCGCCGTAGTCCGACCAGCGACCGGTCGCGTTATACGGCTCGCGTGGAAGCAGGGCCGGAAAGTGCACCTCCTGGGCACCGATCGCGTCCATCTCGTCACGAATGATCTGCTCGACCTTGCGGAGCACCCGATATCCCAACGGCAACCAGGAGTACAGGCCAGGAGCGACACGCCGAATGTAACCGGCCCGGACCAGCAGCCGATGGCTGGGGACTTCCGCGTCTGCCGGATCATCACGCAAGGTGCGTACGAAAAGAGTGGACATGCGCAAGATCATGGGCGAAGGCTACTCGAACATAATGGTGGCGAACCGTGCCGACTCACGGAACCCACATCGCGCATAGGCACGCCGCGCCGGCACGTTCCACTCGTTGACATACAGCGACGCGACCGGCGCGATGCCGGTATGGATCTGCCGCACCACGGCAGCGACTCCGGCCGCCGCCAAACCGCGGCCGCGGTGGGCCGGATCGACGTAGACACCTTGGATCTGCGCAGCGTAGGGCGACACACAGGCGACCTCGGCCTTAAAGACCAATCGGCCGTCATCGATGCGGACGAAGGACCAGCCACGGCTAATGAGTTGCTCCACCCGGGCCCGGTAGTGATCGCCGCCCTGGCTGCCTTCCGGTGACACACCGACCTCCTCGGTGTACATCGCGACACACGCCGGATAGAGCAGGTTGAGATCCGCACTAGTGCTTCTGCGCACCGCGGGATCAGGCGCGATCAACGGCGCCGACGCCAACTCCAGGTGCGGCTGCCCCCACCGCAAGTCGCGGGGAGTGGCGCGATCGCCACCAAGTGCGTCATAGACGCCGCGGACCGCCGCCTCCGGCCCGAAGATCGTCGATACCGAGCCGCGATTGCGATGGGCACGCTCAGCAAACGCTATGGCGTCCTCCGCTTCGACCTGGACCGGCACCAAGTTGGCGCCCACATGACAGGCCGCGGTCAGCTCGCCGTCGACGAAGCGGCCCCACATCTGGCCACCAAGCGACTTAGGGTCGAGGTTGGTCGACCTCGCGCGATGCTCGGCGAACACATTGACCACCGGGTCGCGAGCGGTCAACGCGAGAAACGCATCCAGATCGGCAGCACCGAGCGGGCGTATACCTCGTCGGGTGGACAGCACGTGGCTGAGCCTACGGCTAGGAAACTCGGACCGCAGCCGAGGTGCCCTCGATCGGCTCCATGTCCTCTGCCAACCGCATCGCCTCCTCGATCAGGGTCTCGACGATCTGGGACTCCGGAACTGTCTTGATGACTTCGCCCTTGACGAAGATCTGACCCTTCCCGTTGCCACTGGCCACGCCCAAGTCAGCCTCGCGAGCCTCGCCCGGCCCATTCACCACGCAGCCCATGACCGCGACCCGCAATGGCACCTCGAGACCGTCCAGACCCGCCGTGACCTGTTCGGCCAGGCTGTAGACGTCGACCTGAGCGCGCCCACAGGACGGGCACGACACGATCTCGAGCCGTCTGGGACGCAGATTCAGCGACTCCAGGATCTGCAGCCCTACCTTGACCTCGTCGACCGGCGGCGCGGACAGCGACACTCGAATGGTGTCACCGATGCCCCGGCTGAGCAGACTGCCGAACGCCACCGCCGACTTGATCGTGCCTTGGAAGGCGGGCCCGGCCTCGGTCACGCCGAGGTGTAGCGGCCAATCACCGGCCTCGGCCAACAGCTCATAAGCCCGCACCATCACCACCGGGTCGTTGTGTTTGACCGAGATCTTGAAGTCGCCGAAGCCGTGTTCCTCGAACAAGCTGGCCTCCCACACCGCTGACTCCACCAGCGCCTCCGGGGTGGCCCTGCCGTACTTCTCCAGTAGTCGCTTGTCGAGCGAACCGGCATTAACACCGATCCGGATCGACGTACCCCGATCCTGCGCGGCCGCCGCGATCTGTTTCACCTGGTCGTCGAATTGGCGGATATTGCCAGGGTTGACCCGGACCGCGGCACACCCGGCGTCGATCGCGGCATAGACGTACTTCGGCTGGAAGTGAATGTCCGCGATCACCGGGATCTGTGACTTCGTCGCTATCGCCGGCAATGCGTCGGCATCATCCTGGCTCGGGCAGGCAACGCGAACGATGTCGCATCCGGCTGCGGTCAGTTCCGCGATCTGCTGCAAGGTCGCATTGATGTCCGCAGTCAAGGTCGTCGTCATCGATTGCACCGAGATCGGCGACTCACTGCCGACACTCACCTTACCGACCCTGATCTGGCGAGTCGCGCGGCGCGGAGCGAGCACTGGTGGCGGCAGCGCGGGCATGCCAAGGCCGACCGAGGAAGAGGTGGATGTCATTGCTACAGGCTACGCCGTTGGCGGACTCGGCCCTCGACGGAGGTGGCCCCAGCTCGCGCCGCGCCGCGTTCCGGTCAGGACGGAATGTGGATCGGCGCGACCAGGTCTCCGACAATCAAGATGACGCCCATCACCAGCAACACGCCGGCCACAACGTAGGCAACCGGCAAGAGCTTCGCCACGTCGGCATGACCGGGGTCGGGCCGGCCAGTCAGCCTGGCGAAACCGCGGCGCACCGCCTCGTAGAGCGCACCGGCCACGTGCCCGCCGTCCAGCGGCAGCAGCGGTATGAAGTTGAACATGCCGATGAACAGGTTGAAGCCGGCAATGATCATCATCAAGAACACCACCTTCTCCTTGACCGGAAACGCGTCGTTGGCCGCGGTCTCACCGGCAAACCGACCGCCGCCGACCACGCTGACCGGACCGTCGGGATCGCGTTCTTCGACACCCACAATGGCCAGGGCCACGTGGCCGACCTTCGCCGGCAGGCTCGCCAGCGATTGGACCGTATCCACGGTCATGCCACCCATCTGACGCAGCGTGTAGACCGGCCCACCGGTGGCCAGGAACGTCTCCGGAGCAACGCCTAGGAAGCCGACCTGAACCAGCGTGTCGTCGGTGGCTGAGGTGGGGCGAGCCTGCACCGTGGTGTTGGTCCGCGCCGTCTGGGTGACCCCGTCACGGACGAAGGTGATCTCCGCCGCGCCTTCGGCGTTGCCTCGGATCAGGGTTTGCAGCTCCGCCCAGGTGTCCACCGTGACGCCGTTGAAGGCCACGATCCGATCCCCCGCCTTCAGCCCGGCCTGCTTGGCGGGTGTCTCCGGGTCGTCGGCGGCGCATTCGCGGCCGTCCTGGGCATAAGGCACCACACACCCGGACACGTATCTCACCGCGGTGGTCGACTTGACATCGGACAAGTTGCCATAGGTGGCGAACACGACGGCGAACAAGAAGTAGGCGATGGCAAGGTTCACCATCGGCCCGCCGGCCATGACCACGACCTTCTTCCACCACGCCATTTTGTAGAAGAGCCGGTCGCGGTCTTCGGGGCCGATCAACTCCCACTCGGCTGCTCTGGCATCAGAGATGATCTGAGTGAACAGGCCGGTGCTTGACGAACGGACCCGTTCGTTAAGGTCGAGACGATCCGCACCGCCCACCTCGGCCCCGGCCCGCTCGGCGGGTCGGTCGACCCTGGCGGGCGGCAACATGCCGATGATCTTCACGTAGCCGCCGAGCGGAATCGCCTTGACTCCGTATTCGGTCTCACCCCACTGACGTGACCAAAGGGTCGGGCCGAACCCCACGAAGTACTGGGTGACCTTGCCACCAAACTTCTTGGCCGGAATCATGTGGCCCAGCTCGTGGAGGCCAATCGACGCCAAGATCGCACCGAAGAAGACCAACAACCCCAAGGTGTAATACACGGCAGTCATGAGTTGAGGTTTCCCCTTGCTGGATCGGTGACGACTACGGCCGGCGCTGATTCAAGTTCCACCAGGCGAGTCGCCTCGGCTCTGGCCCAGGAGTCGGCGGCCAGCACATCCTCGACCGTGAGCCCCGCGCCCAAGGGTACGCCGTGCGCGGTAAGCGTGGCATCAATCGTCGAGACAATGTCGACGAATCGCAGCCGTCCTCGACGAAACGCGTCGACGGCGACCTCGTTGGCGGCGTTGTAGACGGCGGGAGCGGTGCCACCAGCGATGCCCGCGGTGCGGGCCAGCGCAACCGCCGGAAACACCTGGTCATCGAGCGGGAAGAACTCCCAGCGATGAGCCTGCGTCCAGTCAACCGCCGGCCCGGCCGACGGCACCCGATCCGGCCACGCCAACCCCAGCGCGATGGGAATGCGCATGGTGGGCGGACTTGCCTGCGCGAGAGTTGAACCGTCACGATACTCCACCATCGAATGCACGACCGAGGTTGGGTGAACCACCACGTCGATCTGGTCGAAGGCGATGCCGAACAGCAGGTGCGCCTCGATGACCTCCAGGCCCTTGTTGACCAGGGTCGCGGAATTGATGGTTACCACCGGGCCCATCGTCCAGGTGGGGTGGTCCAGGGCGTCCGCGAGCCCCACCTCGCCGAGTTGGGCACGGGTGCGACCTCGAAACGGTCCGCCACTCGCGGTCAGCACCAGACGGCGTACGTCGTCCGGCGCGCCACCGCGCAGACATTGGGCGAGCGCCGAGTGCTCGCTGTCCACGGGCACGATCTGGCCGGGCTTGGCGCGGCTGGTCACCACTGGGCCACCGATGATCAGCGACTCCTTGTTGGCAAGTGCCAGGGTGTTCCCCGCCTCGAGTGCGGCCAGCGTCGGCCGCAAGCCGACCGCGCCGGTGATGCCGTTGAGCACCACGTCGACGGCCAGACCTGCCGCGTCGACGCTGGCTTGCTCACCCAGCCCGGAGTAGGCCGGGGCGAACTCGCGGACCTGCGCTTCGAACAGCTCCGGATTGGCGCCGCCCGCGGTCAGACCCACCACGCGAAACCGGTCGGGATTCTCGCGAACGATGTCCAAGGCTTGGCTGCCGATCGACCCCGTCGAACCCAAGATCACCACATCGCGACGTGTGCTCATCTCGCCATCTTGTCAGTCCAGCGCGAACACGCTGACCTCCCCGAGGCACCCTGACGGACACTGGAGGCAGGGTAGCGCCCCGAGATGCCCACCATGCCAGCCTGGAAAGATCACCCAAAACTTCGAGCAATGAGTGTGGAATGAGCAAGCAAACAGGCGTGATTCGTCGACAATCGTTGCCTCAGAACAGATTTGCGACGGAAATCGTTGATCCAGTCAGGTGGCACAGCTCGGTCGGGCGTCGTACCCTGACTCTATGACCGAACTTCTCGCCGGTGGGCCCACGCTTGTGCAACAACGACATCTCGTGACCGAGATTCCCGGCCCGCGATCGATAGCCTCTCTGAGGCGCAAGAAGGCCTACGTCGCCGACGGCGTCGGCACGGCGCTACCGGTGTTCATCACGGCCGCCGGCGGCGGGGTGGTGCATGACATCGATGGCAACTCGTTGATCGATCTCGGCTCGGGGATCGCGGTGACCACGGTGGGGAACGCGGCGCCCGAGGTGGTCCAGCGCGTCCAGGAACAGATCGCGCGGTTCGCCCACACCTGTTTCATGGTCACGCCCTACGAGTTGTACGTCGACGTCGCCGAGGCACTGGCCCAGGTGACCCCAGGTGAGCATCCGAAAAAGTCAGCACTGTTCAACTCCGGCGCCGAGGCAGTGGAAAACGCGGTCAAGATCGCTCGCTCACACACAAGCCGCAATGGGGTAGCCGTGTTCGATCACGCCTATCACGGACGCACCAACCTGACCATGGGTATGACCGCGAAGAACATGCCGTACAAACACCGGTTCGGGCCGTTCGCCGGCGAAATCTACCGGGCACCGATGTCCTACCCGCTGCGTGACCCCCAGGGCATGAAAGGTGAGGAGGCCGCGGCCCGCGCAATTGATGTCCTGGACAAGCAGGCCGGGGCCGACAACCTGGCCTGCCTGGTCATCGAGCCGATCTTGGGCGAGGGCGGATTCGTGGTTCCCGCCGATGGCTTCATGGCGACGTTGGCGCGCTGGTGTCGAGACAATGGCATCGTCTTCGTTGCCGACGAGATCCAGTCCGGTTTCTGCCGGACCGGTGAGTGGTTCGCGGTCCACCATGAAGGCGTCGTTCCCGATCTGATCACGACCGCCAAGGGAATAGCCGGCGGCCTGCCGCTGGCCGCGGTGACCGGCCGCGCGGAGATTATGGACGCTGTGCACGTCGGCGGTCTCGGCGGCACCTACGGCGGCAATCCGGTCGCCTGCGCGGCCGCACTGGGCTCGATCGAGGCGATGAGGTCACACGACCTGGCGACTCGGGCTCGCACGATGGAAGCCATTATGCGCCGCCGGCTGGACGCCATTCAGCGCGACAATCCGGTGGTCGCCGACATTCGGGGTCGCGGCGCCATGCTCGCTATCGAACTCTGCAAGCCGGGCTCCCTCACGCCCGACGCCGCGCGCGCGGCGGCGGTCAATGCCTTCTGCCACCGCAACGGCGTGGTCACCCTCACCTGCGGAACCTGGGGCAACGTCTTCCGGTTCCTGCCGCCGTTGGCCATGCCGGATCATCTGCTTGAGGAGGCATTCGACGTGGTGACCGAGGGGTTTGCCGCTACGGCATAGGCCTCCTCCGGCTGCCACTCCGCCGGGATTTGTGACGTGTCGCGAGAATCTTGTGACGTGTCGGCGGAATTTTATGACGCGCCGGCAGGGCTAATCGCCTATGTAGGACATCACGTGCTTGATCCGGGTGTAGTCCTCCAGTCCGTACATCGAGAGGTCCTTGCCGTAGCCGGAGTGTTTGAAGCCACCGTGTGGCATCTCGGCCACAAACGGGATGTGGGTGTTGATCCACACCACACCGAAGTCCAATGCCTTGGCCATGCGCATCGCGCGACCGTGATCGCGGGTCCACACCGAGGACGACAGGCCGTATCGCACCCCGTTTGCCCAGCGCAGCGCCTCGGCTTCGTCGGTGAACTTCTGCACGGTAATGACTGGTCCGAAGATCTCGGTCTGGATCTGCTCGTCGTCTTGCCGGAGTCCGGAGACCACGGTCGGGGTATAAAAGTAGCCGGTGTCGCCCTGCCTGGCGCCACCAGCGTCGATCCGGGCATGATCCGGAACGCGATCCACCATGCCGGACACGTGGGCTAGTTGGTTCGCGTTGTTGAGGGGGCCGTAGAGCACGTCGCTATCGTTCGGCAGCCCGGTCTTGGTCTGGCGCGCCTTCTCCGCCAGCGCCGCGACGAACTCGTCGTGAACGCCGGGACCCGCCAATACCCTGGTTGCGGCCGTGCAATCCTGACCGGCATTGAAATAGCCGGCCAGCGAGATGCCCTCAGCGGCCTTCTCGATGTCGGCATCGTCGAAGACCAACACGGGCGCTTTGCCACCGAGCTCCAGGTGCACCCGCTTGAGCTGGGCGGCAGCTGAGGCTGCCACTTCCATGCCGGCGCGGACCGAGCCGGTGATCGCGACCAGCTGCGGGACGGGGTGTTCCACCACGGATCGGCCGGTGTCCCGGTCACCGGTGACCACGTTGAGGACGCCGGGCGGCAGGAACTCCTGGCACAGCTCGGCCAACAACACCGATGAGGCCGGCGTCGTGTCGCTGGGCTTCAGAACCAGCGTGTTGCCGGCCGCTAGTGCCGGGGCAATCTTCCAGATCATCATCATCAGCGGGTAGTTCCACGGCGTCACCTGGCCGACCACGCCGATCGGCTCGCGCCTGATCATCGACGTATGGTCGGTCAGGTACTCTCCCGCGGACTTGCCTTCCAATACCCGGGCCGCGCCGGCAAAGAATCGCAGTTGATCAACCGCCGGCGGAAGCTCTTCGTTGATGGTGAACTCGATCGGCTTGCCGGTGTCGCGAGACTCGGTGGCGACGAACTCCGCCGAGCGGCGCTCCAGCTCGTCGGCGATCTTGAGCATCGCGACCTGCCGTTCCTTGGGCGTGGTCCGGCCCCAGGTTTCGAAAGCCGCGGCGGCCGCCTGATAGGCCGCGTCAACGTCGGCGGCAGCTGACTTCGGGGCCGCCGCATACGATTGCCCAGTGGTGGGGTCGATCACGTCGTAGGTCTCGCCGGAGACGGCATCGACCAGTTCTCCGTTAACGACGTTCCGCAAGACTTGCTGACTCATGTAGGTGTCCTTCGATGTGGTGGGAGTAGAGGCACGATACGACCCGGCGATCTCTGGTAGCTAGTGCCGCTATTGCCGGGAATAGACCATGCGTCCGTCGACATAGGTCGCCAGCACCCCGGTCGCGCCGATCTCCGTGACCGGTCCGGCGAACGGGTCACGATCGAGAAGGACCAGGTCCGCCACCGCCCCCGATCGCAGCACGCCGGCGTCGTCTCGATGGTTGATCCGCGCGGAGCCGGAGGTGTACGCCGCCATGGCGACCTCCAGTGGAAGCGACTGCTGAGGCAACAAGGGCGGTTGGGTGTCTTGGTAGGCAACACGATTGACCGCGACATGGATCGCCGCCAACGGATCCGGTGTGCTCACCGGCCAGTCGCTGCCGGCGCACAATGCCGCACCGGCCCGGTGCAATGCACCGAACGGGTACTGCCAGGCAGCCCGCTCCTCGCCCAGGAACGGGATGGTCAGTTCGATCATCTGATCATCCAGGCACGCCCAGAGCGCTTGCATATTGGCCGTCACGCCCAGCCCGGCGAACCGGGGAATGTCGATCGGGTCGACCACCTGCACGTGCGCGATGTGATGGCGCAGGTCCGCGGCGGCCGAACCGGCGTATTCGAACGCGTCCAGCGCCTCCCGTACGCCTCGGTCCCCGATCGCGTGTACATGCACCTGGAACCGCTCCGCGACCAGCGCGGCGACACCCTCCTTGAGCGCTTCGCCGTCGACAAACGAATGGCCGCGGTTGGTCGTCGCGTGGCCGCACTTGTCCAGATACGGGCTGGACATCGCCGCGGTGAAGTTCTCCGCAACCCCGTCCTGCATGATCTTGACGCTTCCCGCGGTCAGTCGCCCGTGCGAGAAGGTCGACCGCCGGCGCACCAACTCTGGTATCTGCTCGACTCCACGGTCGCGATCCCACCACAACGCGCCAGTCACAGTCGCGGTCAGGTCTCCCGACGTAGCCGCCCGAAGATAGGTATCCGAGGGATCGTCGATGCCGGCGTAGCTGCCCAGGATGGCGTCCTGCCAGCCGGTCACGCCCTGGGCGTGCAGAAACGACTGGCCCGCCAGGAAGGCGCGGTAGTACTCCTCGTCGCTGGTGGGCGGGAGATGTCTGCCGATGACTGCCATCGCGCCCTCATGGACTGTGCCGGTCGGCTTGCCATCCGCATCGCGCTCGAAGTAGCCGTCCGCCGGATCCGGCGTGCGCGCGTCCACGCCCGCCAGTTCCAGTGCCCGCGAGTTCACCCAGGCGCCGTGGTGGTCTCGGTTGGGCAAGAAAACCGGGCGATCGGGAACCAAGGCGTCGAGGTCGGCGGCCAGCGGGGTTCCGCCGGGGAAGGCCGACATCGCCCAGCCGCCGCCGAGGATCCAGGATCGGTCGGGGTTCGCCGCGGCATAGGCCGCCACCGTGGCGAGATACTCGGCTCGGGTCGAATGCTCTGACAGATCGCATCGGATCCGCTCCAGTCCGCCTTGCACCGCGTGCACATGCGCATCAATGAAGCCCGGGGCGAGCAATCCGCCCCGCAGGTCAACGATCTCGTCGGGCGATTCGGCCACCCTCGACCCGACACCCGCGATGCGGCCGTCGACCACATCGACCTCACCCGGCCCGAGATAGCGGTGGCCGTCGAAGATGCGTCCGTTGCAAAATCGGATGCGCATGGGCGTTCTCCCGTCTGTCCCGGTCAGCAAGCCAGCATCGACCCACCTTACCATCGCCTGCGGAATTCGTACTGAATATGACGCTTGACCACGGAATCACTTGCGACAGGCAGCTAGGTCCGGCAAGATGAGACGAAAGTATCTACTTCGGAGAGGTCACCCCCCATGTCCCTGGACCAGCCACCGCAGCTCAGCCCCGAGGAATACGCCCGCCTACAATCCGCCGGTCGCGATCATCTGTGGATGCACTTCTCGCGACACTCGACCGACCCCGCCAGCGAGATTCCCATCATCGTTCGTGGCGAAGGCCCCTACATCTGGGACGCCCGTGGCCGCCGCTACCTCGACGGCTTGGCGGGTCTGTTCGTCACTCAGATCGGCCACGGCCGAACTGAACTGGCCGAAGCCGCCAGCAAACAAGCCAGCACCTTGGCCTTTCACCCCATTTGGTCCTATGCCCACCCCGGAGCGATCGAGTTGGCCGAGCGAGTGGCCGGCTACGCGCCCGGTGATCTGAATCGGGTCTTCTTCACCACCGGTGGCGGAGAGGCCGTCGAGTCTGCATGGAAGCTCGCCAAGCACTACTTCAAGCGGATAGGCAAGCCCGGCAAGCACAAGGTCATCAGCCGCTCCATCGCCTACCACGGGACGCCGCAAGGCGCGTTGTCGATTACCGGCATTCCCGGCATGAAGGCGCCTTACGAACCACTGGTGCCGTCGACCTTCCGGGTGCCCAACACCAACTTCTACCGGGCCGCCGAACACAGCGAAGACCTGGTCGCCTTCGGGCGCTGGGCGGCGGACCGGGTCGGCGAAGCAATCGAGTTCGAAGGCCCGGAGACCGTCGCGGCCATCTTCCTTGAACCCGTGCAGAACGCCGGCGGCTGCTTCCCGCCTCCTCCCGGATACTTCGAGAGGGTGCGCGAGATCTGTGACGAGTACGACGTCTTGCTGGTATCAGACGAGGTGATCTGTGCCTTTGGCCGGCTCGGCCACATGTTCGGCGCCGAACGCTATGGCTATCAGCCCGACATCATCACCTGCGCCAAGGGCCTGACCTCGGGCTACTCACCGCTCGGCGCAATGATTGCCAGCGACCGGCTCATGGAGCCGTTCTTGACCGACCACGAGTCCTTCCTGCATGGCTACACTTTCGGAGGGCACCCGGTGTCGTGCGCGGTCGCGATGGCCAACCTCGACGTCTTCGAGAGTGAGTCGATCAACGAACACGTGCTGGCCAACCAAGATGCCTTCCGGTCCACTCTCGAAAAGCTGAAGGATCTGCCGATCGTTGGCGACGTACGCGGCGACGGATACTTCTACGGCATCGAGCTGGTCAAGGACAAGGCGACCAAGGAGACCTTCAACGAAGAAGAGTCCGAGCGCCTGCTGCGTGGATTCTTGTCGAAGGCGCTCTACGACGGCGGGCTGTACTGCCGCGCCGACGACCGGGGAGACCCGGTTGTTCAGCTGGCACCCCCGCTGATCTGCGATCAGCGCCACTTCGACGAGATGGAAGACATCTTGCGAGTGGTTCTCGACAAGGCATCCTCGATGCTCTAAGCGCCGGGAAACAGCGTCGAGGCGTCAGCGAGCCAGCGGACTTGTTGACGCCTCGACCAGGTCCAGCGACGTTTCCGGCTCGGCTGCGTCAGCGCCTTCGTCGAGGAGCGGAAGCGCGTCCACTCCCTTGCGCATCGCATCACCGAGCCAGGGCGCGGCGGGCAGCCGCTCACCCCGGTACGGAAAGGCTACATAGGTGCCGATGACGGCAGTGATCATCAAGATCACGACCATGAAGATGACCAGCGTTACCACGACTTATTTCCCCCAAAGAACCAAACTTACTTACCTATCCAGATTGCCATAGCCTCCCAAGAGCGACAAGTCTCGCACTCCCCACGGGATCGCTTTACGGCAGGCTCGCGAAGTCGGGGGACTACGCGGGCTGAGCTTCCCGGAGCCGTTGCGAGATGACCGCCGACACACCATCGTCGCGCATGGTCACGCCGTACAGCGCGTCGCCAACCTCCATGGTCCGCTTCTGATGGGTGATGACCACCAGCTGCGAGTTCTCCCGGAGCTCTTCGTAGATCTCCAGCAAACGACCCAGGTTGGTGTCGTCCAGGGCCGCCTCGACCTCGTCGAGAATGTAGAACGGCGACGGCCGGGCCTTGAACAACGCGACCAGGAAGGCCACCGCCACCAGCGAGCGCTCGCCGCCGGACAGCAACGAGAGCCGCTTGACCAACTTTCCGGCCGGCCGGGCTTCGACCTCGATGCCGGTCGCCAACATGTCCCCGGGGTCGGTGAGCACCAACCGACCTTCCCCACCGGGAAACAGCCGACCGAACGTGGACTCGAACGCCACTTGCACGTCGGTGAACGCTTCGATGAAGACCCGCTCGACACGCGCGTCGACCTCGCCGATGATCTCCATCAGGTCACGACGAGTCTGCTTGAGGTCTTCCACCTGCTCGGTGAGGAACGCATGCCGCTCCTCCATCGCGGTGAACTCCTCCAATGCGAGCGGGTTGACCCGCCCGAGCATCGCAAGTGCACGTTCGGCCGACCGTAACCGCTTGGTCTGCTCGTCGCGAGAATAGGGCCGCGGCTCAGGTGTCGGCGACGACTCCGCATCGCCCTCCTCGGCGCCAGCGAAGACCGGCACCAACTGAGCTGGGCCGTAGTCGGCGATCAGACCATCCGGATCGAGGCCCAGTTCGTCGAGCGCGCGTTCGCTCAACTGCTCGATGCGCATCCGCTGCTGAGTGCGCGCCATCTCGTCACGATGCACCGAATGGACCAGGTCATCGTGTTCTCTGGCCAGCTCCCGCAACCGATTGCGCACCGCCAACAGTTGATGCTCTCGGCCGGCGCGCGCTCGCTCCACCTCGGTGCGAGCCTCAGCGGCTGCGGCGATCGAAGACTCCAAGCAGTCGAGAGCCCTGCCGACGGCTGAGGACACCGCTTCGGCGACCCGGCCCTCACGAATGAGCCGGGCCCGCCGTTCGGCGGACCTTCGCCGCGTTTCGCGTTCGGCCGCCGCCGCCCGCCGGATCGCGTCGGCACGGCCCTGGAGGGCACGGGCGCGTTCTTCGGCGGTGCGCAGTTCCAGTCGGCGGTCCATCTCCGTCTGCCGAGCCGCCCGCGCGGCGTCCACGGTTCGCTCGCGTTCGGCGGTGTCGGGCTCGTCATCGGGTGCACTCTGCGCAGCCGCCAGCCGTTCCTCCAGGTCCGCTAGACCGGCAAGGTCGGCCTCCCGGGCAGCAATCGCGTTGGCGATGCTTGCCTCGATCCGGTCCGCCTCGGCGGTGGCCGCCCGGAGCTGGGAGTTGTAGTGGCCAAGCTCCTCGGCGACCGCGGCCAGCGTCGCGTCCGACTCGTGCAGCTTCGCCAGCGCCACCTCGACCCGGGCGAGCGCGTCCAGCCGCCGTGAGTCAAGATCAGCGAGCGCAAAACTCAGCTGCTCGGCCGCGGCGGTCACCTCCTTCAGTTGCGCCGAGGTTTCGTCATAGGCCGCTTGCACCTCAATCAGGCTCGGCTGGTCGCTCGAGCCGCCACGGACAAAACTCCGACCCCAGGTATCGCCCGTGCGAGTGACCGCGGTCAACGTCGGAGTTTCTCCGACAAGTGCCTGTGCGGCCGGCAGATCCTCGACGACCACCACCCGGTCCAGCAATTGAGCGATCGCCGGTCGTAGCGCCGCGGATGTCTCCACCACGTCGATCGCGTAGGTCGCGTTGTTCGGCAGCGCCGGTCCCGATCGCACCGACTCGTCGACGCCGGCGACGACCAAGCCCGCTCGGCCGAGCTCACCGTCGCGAAGGTGGCCGAGCGCGCGGATCGCAGCCTCGGCATCGGCGACGACCACCGCGTCGGCGGCCAAGCCGAGCGCCGCCGCGATCGCCGGCTCATAACCTGAACGCACCGACAGCGAGGCGGCAACGGAGCCGAGCACCCCAGAAACACCGGCCGCGGCGCCCAGCAGCGAACCAGCGCCGTCCTTGCGGCTGAGGCCCAACTCCAACGCGTCCAGCCGGGCGCGTAACGCGCCGCGATCGCGCTCGGCGAGCGCGCCTTGCCGCTTCACTTCCTCGCATTGTCGGGTCAGCTCGTCAACCGCCGCGGTGGCTTCTTCGTGTTCGGCGTCCAGCCCCTCCTCTCCGGCGTCCAAACCAGCCACCCGGGTCTCCAGCGAGGTGACGTCGTGCTTGGCCTTGGCAGCTCGGGCCAACGCGTCCTCGTGCGCGATACGCAGTCGCCCGACCTCGTCGTCGGCGGCCGCCGCGCGTGACTTCAGCGCGTTCACCTGCCCGGTTAGCCGAGCCAGGCCCTCTCGTCGGTCAGCGGCCGCCCGCTGGAGGCTGAGGATCCGCTGGTCCTCACGCGCAGCGGCGTCCTCCGCCGCACGTCGCTCGACTAGCGCGGCGTCGAGTTGGTCGCGAAGTTGGTCGAGCGCCGCGGCGAGGCGCGACTCCTCGCCGGCTACCTCGTTGGCTTCGGTATCCAGCTCGTCGGGATCGCGGCCGACCGGTTGAGCCTCGCGATCGACGCCGGCGGCATTGCGCACTCGCTCCGCGGCCAAGGACTGGGTCCCCAGCAGCCGCTCGCGCAAACCCGATAGCGCGAACCAGGTTTCCTGAGCCGCGGCCAGGGCGGGTAGGTCGCCGCGCAGGTCGACCTCCAAGGCCGTTTCGCTTTCCCGGGCACGTGCCATCTCCGCCTCGACTTCGGTCCGGCGTTCGACCAAGACCGTCTCGTCGGCCATCTCCTGTTCGAGCGCGGTCCGGGCGCTAACCAGGTCATCGGCCAGTAGGCGCGCTCGCGCATCCCGCACATCGGCCTGCACGATCGAGGCCCGGCGCGCGACCTCGGCTTGTCTGCCCAACGGCTTGAGCTGGCGCCGGATCTCGGCAACGAGATCGCCAAGTCGAGTGAGATTGCCATCAGTGGACTCCAGCTTGCGCAGTGCTTTTTCCTTGCGCTTGCGGTGCTTCAGCACGCCTGCGGCTTCCTCGATAAACCCGCGACGGTCCTCCGGAGTCGCGTGCAGGATTGTGTCGAGCTGTCCCTGGCCGACGATGACATGCATCTCTCGTCCGATGCCGGAGTCGCTGAGCAACTCTTGTACGTCGAGCAGGCGGCAGTGGTTGCCGTTGATCGCATACTCCGAACCGCCGCTGCGGAACATGGTGCGCGTGATCGTCACCTCGGCATACTCGATCGGCAACGCGCCGTCGGAGTTGTCGATGGTGAGCGAGACCTCGGCCCGACCTAGCGGCGGGCGCCCGGAGGTGCCGGCAAAGATGACATCTTCCATCTTGCCGCCACGCAGCGACTTGGCGCCTTGCTCCCCCATCACCCAGGCCAGCGCGTCGACCACATTGGACTTGCCGGAGCCGTTTGGGCCGACTACACAGGTGATTCCCGGCTCTAGCTGCAGGGTGGTCGAGGACGCGAAGGATTTGAACCCCTTCAGCGTCAGGCTCTTCAGATGCACCGGGTCAGCCTAAGCCGCAAGCGGGGCCGACCGTGCTGGCAGCCCACGCCGAGGCAGTTGAGTCACGCAGGCTGCATAGCGGACGTCTGTGCCTCCAGGAACGCAGCGCGGCTCGCCACCAGCGCGTCGTTCTCCTCAGCTAGACGCAGCACGACAGTTTCGAGTTCACTAATGCGAGCTCGCAGTCGTCGGTTTTCGTTTGCCAACATCGAGGAGTTGGCTGCGTCGTTGTTGAGGTAACCAAGCAGCGCCTTGGCCATATGCCAGCCTTTCAAGTGGGATCGTCAAATAGTCACCGGGACCGTCTTTAAGCGTCCCACCAGATTGCCTCTGGGTCAATTCGCTGGGTCAAGTCGCGGCTCGCTGCCCGCGAGGAGGGGGTTGGCAGACCGGGCAGAAGTACGACGAGCGGTTCATGAACGCCTGACGGCGGATGGCCGAGCCGCAGCGACGGCACGGCCGGCCTTCTTGGCCGTAGGCGTCGAGCGACCGATCGAAGTAGCCGGACTCGCCGTTGACGTTGACATAGAGCGCGTCGAAGGAGGTACCGCCGTCGCGCAGCGCCTCGGTCATCACCTCGCGGGCGTGACCCAGCACCACTCGCACCACGGTGCCGGGCAACTGCCGACCGGACCGATCGCCATGCAGCCGGCTGCGCCAGAGCGCCTCGTCGGCATAGATGTTGCCGACGCCCGAGATCAGGGTCTGGTCGAGCAAGAGACGTTTGACACCCGTGGACCGGGCCCGCACCCGGCCCACGAACTCCTTCTCGTCGAACGCCGGATCAAGCGGATCGCGAGCGATGTGGGCGATCTCGCTGGGCAGCTCGGCACCGCCCTCGGACACCAGAAGCCCCCCGAACGTACGTTGATCGACGAAGCGGAGTTCCGTGGTTGCGCCGCCGCGAACGTCATCGGCGTCGAGGGTGAAGCGGACCCGCAGGTGGCGTTCGTCGGCGACGCCCGGGGCATGAATCAAGAACTGACCACTCATGCCGAGGTGTCCGAGCAGAGCATCGCCGCTGTCCAACGGCAACCAGAGGTACTTTCCGCGCCGGCGGGCCGCCAGCACCCTGCGGCCGGCCAACACCGCAGCGAAGCCGGCCGGGCCGCGAGGGTCGCGGCGCACTGCCCGCGGGTGGAGAACGGCCACCTGACCGATCCGTCGGCCCACCGCGTGGCGCTCCAGACCGACCCGGACGACCTCGACCTCGGGCAGCTCAGGCATGCACCAACCCGGACCACACCGGCCCAGACCACACCGGGCCAGTCCACACCGGCCCAGACCACACCGGCCCAGAGCAGACCTGATTGGCCGAACGTCGCGAGGTGCTCATTCAGCGGTGACGGCGGCTAGTTCACCGTAAGCCGTCTCCGCGGCAAGCTGCTCGGCCTCCTTCTTCGACCGGCCCACCCCGTGACCGTACAACTGCTGTCCGACCCGCACCTGGGCGGTGAACGTCTTCATGTGATCGGGGCCTTCGTCAGCGATGACGTACTCCGGGACACCGAGCGATTTTGCCGCGGCCAGCTCCTGAAGCGAGGTCTTCCAGTCCAAGCCCGCGCCCATCGCCGCCGCGGACTCCATCAGCGGGTCGAATAGTCGATGAATCACCTCGGCGGCCACCTGAATACCGCCGGAAACGTGGACCGCGCCGATGAGCGCCTCCACCGCGTCCGAGAGGATCGACGCCTTCTCCCGGCCGCCGGTGATCTCCTCGCCACGACCGAGCTTGATGTGCTCTCCCAACCCGATCTGTCTGCCGACATCAGCCAGCGCGCGCGCATTTACGATAGCCGCGCGCAGCTTGGCTAACCGGCCCTCTGAGAAGTCCGGGTGGGCGCGGTACAGCGTTTCGGTAACGACGACGCCGAGCACGGAGTCACCAAGGAACTCCAGCCGCTCATTGGTCGGCAGGCCACCGTTCTCGTAGGCATAGGAACGGTGGGTCAAGGCATGCTCAAGCTGCTCGGGATCCAGAACCGGATTCCCGAGTTGCGCACGCAGCTCGCTGTAGTTGGTCAGCGGTCCGACCGGCCCGGTCAGAGGACCTGGCGACGATGCGACTTGGCGCCATACTGACCGCACTCACCACACGCCCGGTGCGGCAGATGCTTGGCGCCGCAGGCGGCGTTCGTGCAGGTGACCAGGGTCGGCGCAACGGCCTTCCACTGCGAGCGACGGTGCCGCGTGTTGCTTCGCGACATCTTCCGCTTCGGGACTGCCACAGTTTCTCTCCTCTACTCCGCACCGGGTTGGGTGGTGCGCGCTTGTGACTCTTGGAGGCTCACGAGTGTGGCCCACCGGGGATCGATCGGTGCCTGATGCGCATGCTCCTGATCCTCGACCAGATGCGCCCCACACTCGGGGCACAGGCCAGGACAGTCATCCGAACACACCGGCTGGAACGGTAGCGCGAGCACCACCGCGTCCCGCACGACTGGTTCGAGATCGATCAGATCGTTCTCGAGTCGCCGTACGTCGAGCTCGTCAAGCATCCGGTCGTCGGGCTCGTCGTAGACGAACAGTTCTTGGAAATCGATGGCCACCTGATCGGTGATCGAATCCAAGCATCGGACGCACTCACCCACCACTTCAGCGTTGACTGAGCCGGTGACCAAGACGCCTTCCATGACCGCTGAGAACCGCAGATCCAACTCGACCGGCGATCCGGCGGCCACCCGGAGAACCTCAATGCCCAGATCTGCTGGCGCCGGCACCGAGCGAACAACCTGACGAGTTGACCCCGGGCGCCGGCCGAGTTCGCGAGTATCGAGCACCAGCGGCGCTCTCGGGTCCAGGCTGGTCACGCCGGTTCTTTCTGTTGGGTCTTCTCTCGGGTCCGGGCATAGCAGATCGTCGAGAAGGGTAACCGCGATCCGCGACTAGCCGCAAAACGGCTAGCCATCGGTTGGCCGTTCGGCCACCGGTTCAGCCGATGGTTCGGCCAGACCTTTGGCTAGGCGTTCGGTCAACCGATCGGCAACGAAGTCGGGAAGGAACGCGCGCACATCACCACCCAGTCCGGCGACCTCCTTGATCAGACTCGACGACACATTGCCGAACGCACCACTGGCCGGCAGGAAGATCGTCTGGATCCCGGACAGGTGTTCGTTCATCCCGGCCATCTGTTGCTCGAAGTCGAGGTCCGCGGCGTTTCGCACACCCTTAACCACGGCGATCGCGCTCTGGTCGGCACAGAGGGTGGTCAACAGCCCGGAGAACCCGACCACGGTGACCGACGGCCACGCGGTACCCGCTTCACGCACCATGCCGATCCGCTCCTCGGCCGTGAACAGGTAGCGCTTGGCGCGGTTTGTGCCAACGGCCACCACCACCTGGTCGAACAGCTCGACAGCTCGACCGATCACGTCGAGATGTCCCAAGGTGACGGGGTCGAACGAGCCCGGACACACCACTCTCCGCGTCAAAGGTCGCCTCCTGAGGACTGGTCGGCGGGCTGATCCTGCGCAGCGTGACCGTACCAAAGTGTGGTATCACCGTACTGTTTGTGCGTGCCAGGGAGGATACCCAGCGGCCACGCCGGCCCAGCGCCTCGGCGCGCGCGCTCAAGAATCACCAACGCTCCGGGCGCCAGCCAGCCACCGGAGACCAGTAGCGCCAAGTCTTCGCGCACCACGTCATCGCCGAGATCGTAGGGCGGGTCGCTGAAGACCACGTCATAGGGCACCGGAGCGCCGCGGTTCAGCACTCGCGCCACCGGCGCGGCGATCACCTGCGCGGCGGGAAACCCCAGGGCGTCCGCGTTGGCCGACACCAATCGCGCGGTGCGCCGGTCGGCCTCCACCAGGGTGACTCGATTCGCCCCTCGAGACCAGGCCTCCAGGCCGACCGCACCTGATCCGGCGTACAGGTCGAGGAAGTGGAGTCCCGACAACGAGCCGCGCCGCGATTCGATCGCGGAGAAGAGCGCCTCGCGCACCCGATCGGCGGTGGGCCGAGTAGCACTTCCTCGGGGCGTGCTCACTCGACGGCCGCCGACCGCGCCACCAATGATCCGGGTCATGACTTCTCCATGAATTCCGAGGCACTCGAGCGCTCGAGCTCGAGGACGGCCGCCGCCAACTCGGGAGTCGCGGTCAGCTCGGGATCCTCGGCGATCAACGACATCGCGGCGGTTCGTGCCGCCACGATCGTTTGTTCGTCCCGCAGCACGCGCAGCGTCTGCAAACCGGAACGAAAGCCCGACTGCGCGGCGCCGAGCACATCCCCCTCGCGCCGCTGCTCCAGGTCGACTCGGCTCAGTACGAAGCCGTCGGTGGTCGCGGCGACGGCGTCCAGACGCTCACGACCGCCACTGGCCGCGGAGGTCACCAGCAGACACAGCCCGGGCAGGCCACCTCGGCCGACCCGACCACGCAACTGATGCAGCTGTGAGATGCCGAAGCGGTCGGCGTCCATGATCACCATCATGGTGGCATTCGCCACGTCCACACCCACTTCGATCACCGTAGTGCTCACCAGCACATCCACCTCGGCGGAGGCGAATGAGCGCATAACCCGATCCTTGTCGTCGCCGGACATTCTGCCGTGCAGCGCGGCCACTCGCAGACCGGCAAGCGGGCCGATCGTCAGATAGGGCGCAAGGTCGTCGACCGCGGTGAGGCCCGTCACCGGCGCACCGGGCAGCGGCAGTACCTCGGCCTGATCGGCCCCCGACTGATCAGCCCCCGACTGATCAGCCTCGAACCGATCCGACATGCCGGACTCGGCGAGGTCGCCGGAGATCCGCGGGCACACAATGTACGCCTGATGGCCCCGCTCGATCTCCTCGCGGATCCGCTCCCACACCCGTTCAATCCAGTGCGGTTGCTCAGCAATGGGAACCACGTTCGTCTGAATGTCCGCGCGCCCGGCCGGCAGCTCGATCAGGGTGGAGACTTCGAGATCACCGAAGATCGTCATCGCGACGCTGCGCGGAATCGGCGTCGCCGTCATCACCAACACATGCGGCGGGCTGCTCGCCTTGTCGGTCAACGCAGCCCGCTGCTCAACCCCGAACCGGTGTTGCTCGTCGACGACGACCAGACCTAGGTCGGCGAAGGTCACCCGGTCCTCCAACAGAGCATGGGTGCCGATCACAATGCCGGCCTGTCCGCTGGCGATGTCCACCAGTGCGCGGCGCTTGAGTGGCTGGGGCATAGATCCGGTCAGCATCGACACGGTCGTCCCCTCCACGGCGCCGCCCAGCATGCCACCTCGATCCATAGCTTGGCCCAGCTCACCCAGCAGGTCGACGATCGAGCGATAGTGCTGCTGCGCCAGTACCTCGGTCGGCGCGAGCAGGGCGGCCTGTCCCCCCGAATCGACGACCTGCAACATCGCCCGGAGTGCCACCACGGTCTTGCCCGATCCGACCTCGCCTTGGAGCAGTCGATTCATCGGGTGCGGCCGGGCGAGCTCATCGAAAATCTCCTGGCTCACCTGACGCTGGCCGTCGGTCAGCGTGAACGGCATGCGCTTGTCGAACGCCGCCACCAGACCCGCGGACCGGCCTTCGCGAGCCGCGGTACCGAAGGTGGCCAGCTCGGCACGCCGGCGAGCTAGCACGAGCTGGGTGATCAGCGCCTCCTCGAACCGGTAGCGGCGCTGAGCCGCCGCCGCCTGGGCGAGCGTCTCGGGCTCGTGGATCCAGGCCAACGCCGTGCGCGCGTCGGGCAGGTCGAAGGCGCTCCGGATCCCGGCGGGCAACAACTCCGGGAGCCGGTCGAGAACCGATCGCGCGAAGCGGACGGCGCGTTGCACGTCCTGAGTGTCCACCCCTTTGGTGAGCGGATAGATCGGATAAAGCGGAGGAAGACTCGCGATCGGGTCGAGGTCATCGCCCCCGAAGAGCACCATGGCTGGATTGGTGAGCTGCCAGTCGTCGCGGAACCGGCCCACCTGTCCGGTGAACACCCCTTGGCCGCCCACCGAGAGGCGCTTGACGTTCCAGGCCGCGACGCCCGGGCTCTGGGCGAAGAAGGAGATCCGCAACGACGGGCCGTCGGTGCTGACCACGATGTCGTGGCGGTATGCCGTCCGACCGGTGCGGCGGTCGCGATACGTATGCTGCGCGCTCTCCGCGATCTCGCCGACCACGCTGATGAGCTGACCGACGACCAGATGATCCAGCCGGGTGAGTTCGCCAGTCTTGAGGTAGCGCCGTGGATGGTGCGCGAGCAGGTCGCCCACGGTGCGCACGCCGAGTCCGTCGATGAACTTCTTCCGCTTGGCGGACTTGTCCCCCAAAACAGTCTCGATTGGTGAATCGATACTGATCATGCAGTCCCCCCGCCGCTCATGATCGAGGCTCCTTCAGTCGTCTCGCGCTATTCAACACCGATCAGCAGTGG
>JBOFLH010000426.1:0-7486 GCA_051657765.1 Nocardioides sp.
TAATTCCTCCGGTTGCACCATTCGTTGTGCCGAATTCAGATTCATTCTTTTCTTCCTTGGAAACATCTACATTTTTTGGGGTTACGGTTACTATATCCATTATAGTATATCACAATTTTTCCGACTTTGAAAGTAAAAATCCTTGGCTCAATGCTCGACGAATCCAAGATCCAGTCGCCAGAACCGCTATCCCAAGACTCGACAGCGTGAGCACGCTCCAGCTCTCTGCAGGCCGCGATTGGACAGAAACTTGCACTCGATAGTAGAGAACGATTCCGAGGGAAACCAGGACAAAAGTCGCAATACTACTCAACCGCGCCGTTAGCACACCACCTGAGAGTGAGCTAGCCTTATTCAACCCTACCCAACCTGCCGCAACGCCAGGTAGTGCCAGCATTAGCGCTATGACATCCGTGTTACCGCTTGAGTTTCCGCTAAGTGAGACTAGGCTCGCTGCGTACAACGCGATTGTTGCCGCGATCGCAGCGAGTGAGGCAATTGCGATCGAGCCTGGGCTCCGTTCGAAGAAAACAAAGGTCGCACGGAAATTTTCGATCCCTATCTTTCCACCCCTGATATAGAGATGGCTATACCTTTGTCCCAAGCGGTTCCGAAATCTCTTATACAATGCAAATACATGAACCTCACGGGGTATCTTCTGCCGTGCCAGGTATGTGCCCTCTGGGCCCATGAATTCTAGATGGTAAGACTGGGTGCGTGCAGCTTGCTCAAGTGAATAGCGGAATCTGGACGGCCTAATACCTACACCGAGCTTTAGAGATTCCCATATCCATATGGCACTAGCCTTAACCGTGCCTAAGATCCCTCGCGTCTTAGTCAGAATTAACCTGCGCTGGGTCTGTAAATATATCACCTCGCAGCTCTGCGGAATTGCAACAGAACATACGACGGCGTAAGCAGACAGCATGCGAGTACTCAGTAGCTCTGCGGCACTAGAGTATTTGTTCCCAGACAGTGTCGAATTGAGGGTTCCAATAAGCTTCCCAGATTCGAAGCTGGACTTGACGCCAGCCGGCGCTCTATTGGCAAATCCAGCTAGAAGTTTAGATTCAATCTCGCTTTTGTATGAATCCAACATATTGTCACTATGAGTTTTCGCCAAACCCCTCATGACTGCTGATAGAATTGCTACTGACTGTCCGAATGTCAACGTCGGAACTTGCTCTCCGCTCTGATTTCGCATCTCAAAGTCATCCAAGAGAGTGCCCTTTTGAGGTGCAACTATAGGAATGTGAACTGTTTTTCCCTGAAGATCCTTAGGTATGCGAATCCAGTAGCCCGTAGTGACCAAGTGCGCTCTAGTAAGTAGGCTCACTGACTCCTTGATGCGGCTTATGTATGTCGAGGGCGTCAAGAGCAGTGTCGTAAAAAAGCTCGCCTCACGCCCTCCAATTACTCTATCCGTGGGCGCGAAAAATTCTACCGCATTGTCCGGCGCGCCCGATTTCTCATCTGGCTTAGGCGATAGGACTAAACGATCAAGCAGATGAGCGGAAATGAGTAGAAGAACAAAAGCGAGAAGACAAGTCCACACCCTCTCCCATTGGTCACGATAGATAGCTAAGAGTCCGATTACCACGACACATGTCCGAGCAGCGAGTAGAATCGCAGAGAGGGGTGGATAGGAGTTTCGCAACCAGATCAGCAAATTACGCCATACAGATTTCATTCATACTCCGCGAATATTGTTTGGGCTATCGGCAGCCCACCGAATAGCTTCAAAAAGCGAGCAAGCTCCTCGCTTGTGGAACGTAGCAAGGCGGCAAGCAGGGAGGTCGATGACGTCCCGATCCGTCAGGTTGATAGCGACCTACTCCCCGCCGCATGCTCAGCGGCCTGGCAAGTGCCCACAGCACACCCTGAGCTGTGGTATCAGTACAGTGAAGCAGAGCACTTGCTCGGGTGGGGCCAAATTTGAGAAACCTGCAGGATCCTTACCTATGTTGAGATCTGATCATGCCCGCAGCTTCATTGACAGACCGACCCTCCTTCCCACCCCACGAGCCGGAGTAGTGCCTCGGCGTTGAACTCGGCGTCGCCGTGTTCGATGCGGTGGCCGTAGGTGTCGATGTAGGTGTTTGACGTTGGTCACCTGTTGGTTGCGGGTGTCGATGGCTTCGGCGAGCTTCTGGTCGCTGGTGGTGGGTTCGGTGGGGTCGTGGGGCCAGGTCTTGAGGCGTTCGACCTTGAGGATGTCGGCGCGGAGGGCGTAGACGAGCTCGGGCGGTTGGTCGCCGCGACGTCCAACCCGATGGCCGACTTCTTTGCTGCCCGTGAGCGTTTCCTCCGCGCACGGGAGGGACTACTTAGCTATGATTCTGGCCGCCAAGAGAGGGGGCCGCCGTGCGATGCATACGCATCCAGTTCGCTGGCTTCAAGCGACTCCTCGGCACGGGATGCAACGTTGACGACAGGCTAGTGGCCTTCTTGGGCCCCAACGAAGCAGGCAAGACATCCGTCCTTCATGCCCTCACGTGGCTTGATCAATCTGGTTCGGCTCTACCTGACGCGTGGGCAAGCAGAGGCAATGACTACGGTAAACGGAGAGACGACGACAAGGTCGTGTCTGCGACCTATCGACTTGAAGCATCCGACTGGGAACGTCTAGAGGGTCTTGCCTTTGCTCGCACGCGGGCGTCCTACACGTACACACTCTGGAAGAAACGTAACGGTGGCCAAGTCCATCAGTTGACACCTAGATTGCTACGTGATCCTAGACCCTTCGAAAACGCCCTTAGCGCGCTCAAGAAGGCGCCAAAGGCTCTAGAGTCACGCTTGAAGGCCGCTAGGCAAGCCCATGATAATGACGAGGTTGAGCTAGACGTAAACGCGCTTCATCACAGGGCAGTGAAGCTCCTTGGCACCCCTGATGTCAACGCCGACGACTCAAGCATCTCCGAGCTAAAATCCTACGCCTCGTGGCTTGCTGAGCAGGATACCGTTCCAAGCCTGGCTCGGGCAGCCTCCTCCTTGCAGGCAGTCGCCGAAGTGCTCAGCGTCGAACACCCGCATGGCGTAGCACTAAGCGTTCTGGACGAGGGCCGACCCCTCTTCAGAGAATTCGCGGCCGAAGACCGAGAGCTTCCAAACGAGGTTGATACCAACGAAGATGCCAGCGCTATCCCGCGCCCCTTCAGTCGCGTCCTGGACATGGCTGAAACTAGTCTGGTCAAACTCAAGGAGATTTGGAACGACGAAGGGCTCCGCGACACAACTCTTGAGGCTTGCAATGAGCGGCTCGCGAAAATTTTCCAAAGAGCATGGTCACAGTCCGACCTGACGGTTCGGCTCAAGGCAGAGCATCACCTGCTCAAAATTCAGGTCAAGGTTGTAAACGAGGGCGTCTCATACTATTCGACTTTCGGCGAGCGAAGTGATGGCCTCAAGTCGTTCGTCGCACTCGTAGGATTCCTCAACTCCCTTGCGGACGCGGTACCCCCAATACTCCTAATTGATGAGGCCGAAACGCACCTGCATCTCGATGCCCAAGCCGATCTCATCCAGGTCTTGCAGGACGAGGTGCAGGCCACACAGGTCTTCTACACCACACACTCGCCTGGCTGCTTACCGCTCGACCTGGGCAGAGGCCTCCGGTTCGTGGAGCCCTCCCAAACGTCGCCCTACTCCAGCGAGGTCAACCACAACTTCTGGGACAGCCGCTACCCGGGGTTCTCTGCCGTGCTATTCAAGATGGGCGCTGCTGCCTTCGCGTTCTCGGCACTCAGGCGGGCAGTGCTGGCAGAGGGCCCGACCGACATGATCCTGTTGCCGACCTTGTTGCGGTCTGCAACCGGGCTCGACAGGCTGTCGTATCAGGTCGCACCACACCTCAACAACCTGAATGAGTCTGAAGTACGCCTCGACGAAGCGGCTGCCAGCGTCGCCTATCTCACAGATGGAGATCAAGGCGGCCGTGACGCCCGGAAGAATTTGACTAGGAGACGCGGTGTCCCAAGGGAGCTTGTTCTCCAGCACCCCAGTGGCTTCGCCGTTGAGGACTATGTGGATCCGTCACTCGTCATCCATGTGGTGAACGAGCTTCGACAGGACCCGCAGCGTGATGAGCAGCTCCTGTCGCTCGGAGCCTTGCCAGATGGCGAGACCATCGGACAGCGCCTAGACAAGTGGTTCAGGCACCGGAAGCTCCAGGCGCCGGGGACGCTCGCTATCGCAACTCGCCTGGTGAACCTTGACGAACCACCACGACTTAAGACCGGCGCAAAGGCGAAGCTGCAAAAGTTGCATGAGCAAATAAGTGCGGCGCTCAATCATCGTTCTGAGAATGAGTAGATCGCGATCTGTTGTCCGGCAGACCTAGCTACAAACCTCTCAGGTGGGAAACTGACACGCTTTGCTCCTTTTCGTGATTTTCAGCGGCTTTTAGCAACTAGGAATTTAGACAACAGTTTGTGGACGGATATTGCTATATAATGGTACGTGCAGTAAATGAGGAATGTAGAATGTCAGAGATACACGATTGGCTGGGCGCTCAGCACGAGATAGGACACCTTCAGGGAGATGAGCACCGCGAGGCCATGAGGGAGCAATTGGAGCTTTGGAAAGCGGCAGGCCACTGCGCAGTATGGGATATACATACCGGCGCTCACGCCGAACTAATCGTATCTGGCGAAGAATACGAGGACGACGACATCATCGGCAACTATACCGGGGTGTTCGACATGACCTTAGCCGTCAAGCTGCATGCATGGGGCAAAGACCGCGATAACCCAGATGCCAAACCGCGGGACGAGAGCATAAGGCTCAAAGCGGAAGGCTTTATCATCGGCGTGCGGAGTGTCATTAGAATGGCAGAAGAGTTGAAGCGCAGACAGCAGCGGAGTGACGATGACGCCCGCGGGAAACCTGAGTTGCCCTAACTCGGCGCCCTTTTGGCAAACAACTCCTGAACTGCCTCGTCAAAGTCTGCGTCATCCTCGATAGTAGTACAACAACCAAGGACTATTACCAGGGCCGCTTTGCCAAATGAGGTACGTGCCTCTTCCCTGGCTTCTGCGTCGGACTGCGCGCGCAGCACAATGCCTTCACCCATTGACGACAGCATGTCTGCGAACTCTTGGTACGTGATACCGTCGCGCAGCTTCAATCCATGCCTTGCCAGCAATTCTTTGTAGACCGGAATCCATTGGTCAAGTAAGAGCTTGTAACCTCTGCCCATTAGGTCGCGCAGGTGAGGGTATCGACCAGATATTGCGGCGGCTACGAGGGCAACATACTGGTATGGGTTGTGCAGGGCGTAATCTATCTCCGCATTCGCGGCATCTTGCACCATTAGTGGCACATCTTCGACATCTGCAAGGTCAAGGCGGGCTTGTCTCGCTCGTTCGATGCCGGGTTGTAGATGCTGCGTCCACATGGCGTAGGCCAGTAGGTCATGTATGTACCTGTCGACGTAGCCTTCCTTGTTGCCCCAGCGACGACGTACCTTGTTGCTATCAGAATCTTTCAGATTATCAGCTTCACTAGAGTCGGAGCCGTTTGCTGAGGCCCGACGTTGAGCCTCCTCCCAGACCATCGACCACTTAAGCCAGGAAAAGAATACGCTAGCGGGCTGCTCATCCTCCGCCGGTACATCAACGGTCTCCTGGAATTGCTGCGTGACAAGTTCCAGTCCCGCGTCCATATACGCCCGTACCATACGTGAATTGGCCGTCCTCCACTTGGTGGCGTAGGTTTTGGCCTCGCTGTGTTCCATCAGCCGAGTCAAGACAACAGATAAGTCGTTGTCCGGCGTGATTTCCAGGCCATCAACCTCGCCGCTCATCGGCCCACGTTCTGCATCGTCTTTCAACTTCGGCTACCTTTCTCGCTAACACCACATGGCATGTACCACGCTTGTCTGTGGTACGTGCTCATGTCTTATGTCCGGGCCAATTCCCTACCTACCGTGGGCTGGTCAGTGCCCGAACTTGTTTGAGCAAGGAACCCCCGACACACAGTGTCCGACCTCCCCACCACAAGCAACAGTCTAGGCGGCTTGTCGCCCTGTCTGACGCAGGGCCTGACGCCATCACCCCGGCGACACCGCCGTGTGCGGTGGTCACGACCATGAGAGGAACTGCCCCATGACCAAATCCAACATACCTTCGTCGCCGGCGCTCAATGCCTGCATCGGACAGATCGTCGTCCTGGCTCAACTCCTGGAAGCCGAGCTTGCACACGACGACCCACGAACATCCAACTTCACCTTGCTCTTGACGATGATCTCCGACCTCGCGGATGGCGCAGCTAAAGAACTACTGCGCCACTTGTTGGACGAACACAGCCGCAAGAACTAGGAGACCTCGGGTTTAAGAATCACCAGCACCCACATGGGCGCGTACCACAGACGCACGTGGTACGTGCCCATGTCTTATGCCCGGCCAACCCTGGTTCCTACAGTGAACTCAGTGCCCGCACCTACCGAACAAGGAGCTACCACCATGTCCAACCTCCCGACCACCCGCGAGAGTCTACGTGCCCGCCAGCGTGAGCTGACCCGTGGTGAGGGCCGTGCCCCTGCCCGTGTCGTCCGCGCTGTTGAGCGCGGTGTGGCGGTCGAACAGGGCCGCGCCATCGTCAGTGCTGCCCAGGTTCGTGCGGTCGAGTACGTCGCCCATGAAGGGCTGCAGGCCGTCAGCCACTTGTCGCAACTTGAGGCGATGCACACCCGGATGTCGCCACATGCGGCTGGACGGTTGCAGCTCATCGCTGACCTCGCTACTGCCTCCATTGCAGATGTCGTAGCCGAAACTGGAAGAAGCTAGAGCCTCATGGATCGCAGAGAAAGTCTGTTCAGATACAAGCCGGTTCTGCCATATCTTGCGGCAGCCTTGTACCTCATCTGCCTACTGCTCTGGTGGAAGGTAGTACTTATCGCTACTGCGATTGTATTGTTAGGCGCTTTGCTATTCGCGTGGGGCTATGACGCCGCGGAATCTGATATAGCAACTGATCGGCTCGCCCTTGACGCCGAATGGCAAGCACTTGAACAACAACGCCGGATACGCGATGCCCTGTTTACTGCCAGCGTAGCTATGGCCGAGATTGTGGCCGAGACCGAAAAGGACAAGTAGCCATGTATCAATCTAAATCTGTTCGGTCGTTCGTCAAAGTTACGACGTCGTGCCTGGCCGGTGCGGTGTATGCAATCTGTTTTCTGCTGTGGTGGAAGTGGGTACTTATCCTGTCCGTTGCCGGGTTGCTATTCGGGGCCGGGTATGGCGTGACCAATTTCCGCGTCTACCGACACACGCGACAGCTACGGATAGCTCGCCAAGTCTTGGATGCCGAAAGGCAGGCATTGGAAGAACGACGCCGAGTGCGCCACAGCATGTTTACGGCTCGCCGGGCCATGCGTGAACGGGCTATGCATTGGCCGCCCACAACGTCAACAGACTTCACCCAGAAAGGACAGTGACATGCCGGAAGAGTACAAGGCTGCGAATGATGATCTGACTGGGCTGTT
>JBOFLH010000427.1:0-7278 GCA_051657765.1 Nocardioides sp.
TGCTCGGGCGATGCACCGCCAAACCCACCGACGAGGCGATCACCCGCCACTGACGGCGGTGATGCCGAGCTCGGTGCCGATCCACCACCTGATCCCACGAGTCCGGGCCCCACCGCGGCCACGACACCAAACCGACCAGAGCAGCGGCCGGGCCAGCCGCCGCGACCTCAGCACCCACCAGGATCAGCAGCACGAGCACCGCGAGGATCAACGTGACCAGGCGCGGCAGACACCGCACCACCCACCACACCTCACGGCCCGTCTCCGCCACCACCGAACACACCCGCCGGCCAACCACCAACAGCGTTCGAGCAGAGACCACCGCCTCGCCCTTACCCGTCGCCGCGCTCATCACCGAACACCTCTCTCGTGGAACTCAGCAGCAAGGTCCACATCACTAAATGATTTGCGCGCCTCAACTGAACCAGAATTGGTCTCGTCATTGGTGGCCGGAACATTGCATTCATCAGGGTGAGCGCATCTTGCGTCAGCGTGCCGCTTACCCTCAGGCGTAGGCCACCATGCCGGTTTCCTACCGCTCATCACCGAACACCTCTCTCATGCGACTCCGCAGCCCGGACCACCACATCAAGAGCGGCATATGCGTCAAGCACCCGAGAGCACGCCTGAGTCAGCGCATCCGCAGCGTCCGAAGACACCCCGCACACCTGGCTACGCCAGAACACCAACATGCTGTGCTGAGAATCCATCGCGAGCCGACGAGCCGAAACCTCCTCAACCAGCCGCGCATCCGTGGCGACCCCGAGAGCACGCGCCACCGCATCCAGATCCACCGGGGCCGTCATGACACACCCCGCTCATGACGCTCAGCAGCATCAACCACCACACCGAGCGTCGTCTGCGCTTCCTCGATACTCGCGATGGCGCCACCGAGAAAACCCGCCGCGAACTCCGACACGCACTCGACGTCGACAATCTCCACGGACACGGCGTCAATAAGCGCATCAAGGGACCTGATCATCACTCCAACCTGATCAACAATCCCGTCATCCGTCGTGACACCAAGCGCCCGCGCCACCTCATCCAAATCAACCGCCGCCATCACCGGACACCCCGCTCATGCGCCTCAGCAGCCCGGACCACACGCTGAAGGTCATCAACCGCAGCCTGAACCGCAGTAACGGCCTTGCCGAGTTGCTCCCCAGCCTCCGGCGCGAACCCGGCAACAACGCCACGAACCGTACGCAGCCTGTCCCCGGCATCCCACGCCATCGTCGCGTACTCCGTCACCGCCTCTACGATCCCGGCATCCGTCGTGACACCCATCGCACGCGCCACCGCATCCAAATCAACCGCAGCACCCATCACGCACCCGCCGATCCACCAGCAGCCGAACCCGATGCCGACCGCTTACCCGGACCCGACTCGATACCCTCCGCCGTCCACCGCTCCGACAACCCACCAGCCTTCGTCGGCGAACACGTCACCACCAGACCCGCAAACGTGATCCGCTCGAACTCACCCGGAGTCGGCTCCTCAGCCGCACCAACCGTCACCATCGCCGTCGCCGTCGCCACCCGACCCCACGCCTCAGCCGTGTAGATCACCTCCACATCCCACAGAGGCAGACCAACCTCCCCCGTGACCTCATCCACCTGCCGCGCCTGCTCCGTCTTCGACGGCCGACGCTTCCCGTCATCACCCTGCACCCACGCCATCGACCTCGCCACGTTGCTCGTAGCCCGCATCCCCTGACGCTTCGACTCCACCATGTAACTCGGCATCACTTCACTCCTTGTCTCGTTTGACAACTGGTTCGAACCAGTTGCGAGGCTGAATCTAACTGGTTCGAACCAGTTGTGCAACCGGCTGGCACGAACCAGTTCGTAGACTCAGGCGATGAGCACAGAGCAGCGGCCGCACGGCGACGCGGTCCCTAGCCGACAACTCGCCACCGTCTTGCGTCGACAGATCGATGACGGCGCTCTTGCGCCGGGGGACAAGCTGCCCTCCGAGCGAGCCTTGGCGACGACGCACCAAGTAGCACGTGGCACCGCACGGGAAGCGATCAAGTTGCTAGCCCAAAGCGGACTCGTCAGGTCCGAGCACGGGCGAGCATGGTTTGTACGCGCAAAACCTCGCCTCATGAGGTTCGGTGCGGAGCGCTATTCGAATGCACTACGACGCGCGACGGGCGTATCGCCATATCGAATAGAGGTCGAGTCACAGGGAAGAACACCTTCCGTCGACTGTCGGCGCATCACCCATGAACCTGCTCCCGCCGAGGTTTCGAGTCGGCTGGGTCTCACCGATGCGACGGAAGTCGTACGTCGCGAGAACTGGTACTTCGCAGACGACGAGCCTATGCAGGTCGGCGTGACATATATACCGCTCGCAATCGCCATGGGCTCACCGCTCGCAGACTCCGCAGACCTCGGACCCGGCAGCCTCTACGCCCGGTTCGAAGACGCGGGCCACCGAATCGCGGCCATACGCGAGGAGATCACCGCACGTATGCCAAGTTCTGACGAGCGGGTTGGCCTCGCAATCCCGGACGGCGTTCCAGTGCTCAATGTCTGGCACACCGGGATAGATGATCGGGGCAGTCCTTTCGAGGTGACCCAGTTCGTTATGCGGGCCGACTTTAACGGACTCGACTACACCATTCCGGTAGAAGGCTGAACCGATGACCATCGAGCAACGAATTGCCACTATTCGCGAGCGTCGCGATACCGACCTCCCGAATCTCGCGAATGTACTTGTGGAAGTTCACCAGCGCGACGGCTACCCCGTAGAAGGCGTAGGCGACCCCACGAGTTGGCTAGTCGTTGAGGATCTGGTTAAGGCATGGACCGCAATCGTGAACGACGAAGCCGTCGGCCACGTCGCGCTGTCCGAGCCTGGCCCAGACGATCAAGCCGCCCTCCTCTGGCAGAACCTCCACACGGGCAGTCGACCGCTCGTCCTCGGGCGGCTGTTCGTCAGCACCCGAGCACGTGGGCTGGGCCTCGGTCGCGAGCTGACCACGACAGCCACCAGGTACGCACACAAGCTCAGACGCCCGGTCGTGCTCGACGTGATGAACAAGGACCATGCGGCGATCACGATCTACGAGGCACTTGGCTGGTCACCGATCGGCACGATCGACCACGTGCACAGTGGCGGGCGCATCGAGCCCGCGCGCGCGTACGTCGCGCCGCCCTCGTAAGTCGCTCACTGCCGGATTGACCTCTACAGGATCAAGGCGCCTTCGGCGCTGCCCCGGCCTACGGCCGGGTCCCGCCAGGGACCCCCGCGCTCCGGCCTCCCGCTCCGCTCCGGCCTACGCGCACCCCCACCGCTCCCCGCCCTCCAGCCAGGGCAACAGCAATGAGGCCACCCCGGACCAGTACCGAGACACCCTCACCAACCGAGCCGCCAACCCGACGCCGAGCATCCGCCCGACTCCGGCCCGCATCAAGGGCGGCTACGCCGTCGCTCCGCGATGACCTACGGCCACCCTTGACCCGGACCTCCGCCGCGCTCTCATGCTCCGCTATGGGTCGGTGGCTCTCCCTGCCTACGACACGTCCTGTGCTTTCGCACCATCGCGTCCATCCATGCCTCTAAATCGAAGCCATCCAAGCGAGTGCCCTCGACCTCTCCACGCATCCAGGGCGTCACCACCACAGGTGACCTGGCCCATTCCTCGCCCTCCTGAATCCACTTCTGCACGTCGTCGCCCGCGGGTGACACAACGGACCGTGCCGTAGAGACCCACGCTTCGCCCGAGTGGTCGACGAATCGAACGAAGGCGTCAGCGTTGTCGATGGGATCAAGCGGAGTCGGCAAGAACGCCTTCATGACAACCTGGCCGCCGGGAGTGACGGGGCCGAGCAACTGCGGACCCCAGTTCGCGGTTCCGCACACGACCTTCAGCCGCACAGCCCGGACCGGGTACGGACTGCCGTTGATCACGGTGACCTTCACAACGTAACCCGGTGTGGGATGCTCAGTCGGAGGGAGCAGAGCGAGATCGACCACGACCGATCGACGCACGCGCTCGTCTCTCTCCGACTCGATACGTCCTATCTCGCGGCTAGCGTCGGCCGCCACTTTCGCCGACCATGCTGCCCAGGCGGTGAAGATGACGGCAACCGTCGTGGTCAGTGCCTCGACGTAGCCCAGCCACGTTGGAGTCTGCGTCGCGAGCTCACTTGCACCCATAGCTGGGGACGGTAGCGCTTGGACCCGCATGCTGGCGGCTCGAACGAGCACCAAACGCATGGACCTTCTCACACGCCATGGGTAATGCCACGCTTTTGGCTGTCAGCCGCCCTCAATCGACGTCAAATGTCGTCATCCATCCGACGGCGAATCCGGCTGCACTGCAACGCGACCGGTGCAGTGTGAGCACATCGCCAGAGGCCACACGCGCGAATCCGTAGGTTGTGGGTTCGAGTCGCACGGGGCCCACTGGGTGAATACCGTTGCGATGAGCTGCTGTTCGACGTACACGGTCGAGGCATGAGTGAGGTGGCACCGGGTGCGGGCTATCGCGGTATGTCACGGCGCGCCCACACCCGGAGATGGATCGGTCGAGACCTGGCTCAGCGGCAGGACGCTCCGCTGGAGGTGCTCGGCTCGTCCGTCCGGGCGGCCAGGCCGTCGACCACGTCGGCGTACTGCTCCTGACCCTCGGCCGTGCTGACCAGGTTGGTCAGCTGGTACGGGTCCTGGTGCAGGTCGTACAACTCGCGGTCGCCGGTGCTGTCGGTCCGCTCCAACGCATCCACAATGTCGACGAATATGTCGTCGATGGCGAGCAGTGACCCCATCCGCTTCTGGTGGTCGGTGTCGAGCTGCTCCTCGACGGTCTGCGACCGGTCCTCAGCGCTCTCCCGCGACCAGGCCGCTTGTCCGAGACGTCCTCCTCCTGGAAGTTCGGGGCGGAGCTCGGCGCCAGATCGTCCTTGACTGGTTGTCCGCGGGCCTTGGAGCCGGCTCCAGCGGCACGTGCGGCGCGATCGGGTTGGCCGACCAGTGGAACGGCTGCCCGGACTCGGCGGCGCGCTCGACGAAGTCGACGGACCTGTCGGCGACGACATCGGTCGAGTGGCGACGAGCGGGCCCCTGCACGTGTCAGGCACGCACCTCCGCTGACTTCGTAGGGTGAAGCCCGTGCAGATACTGATCTCCGTCGACATGGAGGGCATCTCGGGGATCGTGCACCCGACCGAGACGAACCCTGAGCGCTACGACTATGAGCGCGGGCGAGCACTGATGACGGCCGAGGTGAACGCGGCCGTGGCTGGTGTCCTCGACGCCGACCCGGACGCCGAAGTACGGGTGGCCGATGCGCATGGGACGTTTCGCAATCTGCTGCCCGAGGACCTGGACCGCCGCGCGCTCCTCGTCCGCGGCGGGCCCCGGCCCTGGGGAATGCTCCACGGTCTCGACGACGACACCGACGCGGTGCTGCTCGTCGGGTACCACGGCAGGGCCGGCACGGGTCCCGGAGTACTGGCGCACACGGTGAGTGATGCGATTCTCGACATCCGGGTCGCCGGACGCGCTGTCGGTGAGATCGGCCTCAATGCTGCAGCAGCTGGCCACTTCGGAGCACCTGTGGTCCTCCTCAGCGGTGACGACGCCGCGTGCGCCGAGCTGCGCGACCTGGTGCCCAGAACAACCACGGTGCCGGTCAAGCGAGCCGTGGGCCAGTCGGCTGCAGTTACGCTGCATCCCAAGGAGGCTCGTGAACGCCTCCGTCGCGCTGTCGCAGGAGCAGTCACCCAGCGACAAGACGTGTCACCCTTCGTGATTCCGGGGCCGGTCGACGTGGCTGTGGACCTGTACGGCCCGTACTCGGTCGACCTTGCCACTCTCGTGCCCGGCGTCTCGAGAGACGGAGGTGCGCGCACGGTGACGTTCACTGCTCCCGATTTCGGCCAGGCATACCGCCTGATTCTGCTCTTGGTGCAACTGGCCTCGATCAAGCCCGCCTAGTGATATGCCGACGACCGGGCAGCAAGAACGCCGCGTGGTCCGCAGAGCGGTGCGGTCATGCACGCACCGCTGGCGCCGTTGATCAGCTGGAGCGGCGGGTCGGCACTGGTTGAGGGATCTACGGCCAGTCCTGGCGCGGGTGAGCAGGCCGGGGAACTCAACCTGCCATGCTGTGCGACCGCGCCAGCATCGAGGGCGTGCGGGTGCCGCAGCCCGCGGACCGTCGGCTGTCCGTGGCAGATCCCCGGCCGGAGGTGAGGCGCCGCGGCCGGGCATGGCGCGGACGGTGTCGGCCGCGCGCGAGGTTCGACGGCTGACCGGAGGGCTCGGATACGCTCGGCGCCATGAGCGCTGAGCGTGACGAGTTGAAGCGCCTTGTCGAGGATCTCCCTGACGAGCAGGTCTCCGCCGCGCTCGCTGCGGTCCGCCGTCAGCACGAGCAGCGGCCCGGGACCTCGTGGCCGCCGTCGTGGTTCGGTTCGTTCGCCAGCGGTCGCTCCGACCTCGGTAGTAACCACCACGCCCTGGTCGCCGAAGGTTCTGGGCGTTCCTGAGAGATCGTCTGCGATACCGGCCCTTGGTCGCCGCCGCTGACCGCGACGACGGCCATAACAGAGCCTGCACCGATCTGTTCACCGGTCTCCACCTCGCCCAGACGCCAGGTTCTGGTCCCGGCACCGGTTGTCGCCGAGGTGGGCTACCTGCTCGGCAGGACCGGCGGTGCCCGTGTCGAGGCCGCATTCCTGCGCTCGATCGTCGAGGGCGTCATCTCGGTCGTCGACCTCACCGGCGATGACTACGACCACGTGGCCGATCTGGTCGAGACCTACGGTGACTTCTCGCTCGGCACGACCGACTCAGCCGTCGTCGCTTTTGCCGAGCGATTCCGCATCTCGGATATGGCCACCCTCGACCGTCGTCACTTCCTGCCGGTCCGACCACCGCCATATCGAGGCCCGCCGCTCCTGCCGTAGCAAGACTGCCCCCGCTCACCCGCAACAGTGACCTGACCTGGATTCTCGCTGGTAGGACCACTGCGCACAGAGCGCGCCCGAAGGGATTCGAACCCCTAACCTTCTGATCCGTAGTCAGATGCTCTATCCGTTGAGCTACGGGCGCCCGTCGCGTGTGAACGCAACGAGAGAGAACACTACCGGAGCGCCCGCCGCCCCGAGAAATTGAGCACCGCGAACGGTGGGCGAGGCTCGGATGCCGCGCCACGGCATCCGAGCTGGGCGGGCCACACGCCCACCACCACGCGCCATGACCTGCTCTTTCAGTGCCTTTGCAAGAGTTTTCAGTGGGCCAGCACCCGTGTGAGGAGCCTCA
>JBOFLH010000428.1:0-4813 GCA_051657765.1 Nocardioides sp.
GGCGGGGTCCCAGATGCGGGCGGTACGGTCACTGCTTGCCGTGGCGAGGCGGTTCCCGTCAGGACGCCAGGCAACTGCCCATAGCGAGTCGGTGTGGCCGGTGAGGGTGCGGGTGGCCTCGCCGGTGGCGGGGTCCCAGATGCGGGCGGTACGGTCACTGCTTGCCGTGGTGAGGCGGTTCCCGTCAGGATGCCAAGCAACAACGGTTACACCGTGGGTGTGGCCGGTGAAGGTCTCCAGGAGGGGCGGGCTCTTGCTAGCCGGCAGAGGGGCTGTCAGCCAAGCTTGAGTTCCCGGCATTCGTTCGGGTGCAGCGGCTCCCTGGCAGTTAATAAGTTGTGCACGATGTCCGCGCGCAAAGTCCAGCCGCACCCCGGTGAGATCGCAATTGCGCATGATCACGCCAGTCAGATCCGCGCAGTCAAGGTCAACACCTGCTAGGTGGCAGCTGATGAATTCAGCCTGTGACAGGTCCGAGCCCATGAAGGAGGCACCGGTAAAGTTGACTTCGTTGAACCGAGCCTCGCGTAGTGATACACCACTGAAAACGCTGCCAGACAGATCCACTCTTGCGTCGGCGGAGCCTACAGCGGTTAGTTCGTGCAGTTGCGCCCCAGCTAAGCGCATGCCGGTCAGGATTGGTGCCGGGGCCTGCTGGGTGATCGCGCCGACGGCGTACGCCAGCACGAGTTCCGAGGTACCGGGTATGTAGTTGATGAGCATCTCCCGCAACGAACTCAGCGCGGTCGCCCGTACGTCGCTCGGCAGGCGGGCCAGTAGATCGCCGACGAAGCCGAGAGTCTCCGTACTCGGCTTCGGCAGCGACCAGGCGGCTACGGCGGCGTCCGAGTCGGTCCCGACCAGCGCTCGCACCATGTGCCCAGCCAGGAAGAACTCGAAGATAGACCGGTGCACGAACCCGAAGTCGTTGCCATCCCGGGTGAGGAAGGTGGCGGTGCGGAAGTCCGCCTTCCACAGGTCCGGAACCCGCTCGGCATAGTGCCGCTGGATCGAGGCTTCCTCGTCGATGGTCTCCAGCAGCCAGTCGTCCAGGTCATCGGCGTGCCATTGGTTGCGGCCGGCCCGCCATAAGCCGGCCGCGATCAACTCCATCAGCCGCCGCTTGTGCGGCAGCGTGAGCACCGTCTTGACCTTGTCCCGGTCCAGCCAGCGGTCCACGAACCGGTCGTAGAGGTCGCCCGCCGAAACCCGGTCCAGCGATAGCTTGGCCCGGTCGATGTACTCCACGTCGTCGGCGATCATCTTCAAGGTGACCGGCCGCCGGGACAGCTCGGTCAGGTCGTGGATCCGGGCCATCAGGTCGACGAAGTCGCGGCAGGCGCCGGTGTCCCAGCCCAGGTTGCCCGCGAGGTAGCTCAGGACCTGCTCCTCGGTGAAGGGCACCATGACCAGGCCGAGATAGTCCTTGGCCCGCACGCCCTCTCGGCCGGCCGCGGTGAAGTAGCCCACTTGGTTGCGGATCGTCCGGAAGTACTGCGAGCGCGCGGTCAGCAGCAGCTTGCTGCCCGAGTCGCGCGGCACCGCCAGCCACACCTGTCGGGTGAACAGTTCCTCCTGCTGAGGAGACAGACCGGTCAGCACTTCGTCGAGACCGTCGAAGATCACCACCACCCCGCCCGTGGCGATGCGCTCACGCAGGCCGGTGGGTGTGAGCGCTCCTGGCGCGACGTCGTGAGGACGGCGCGCCTCGATCAGCAGAGTCAGGATGCGGTCGAGCGTGATGTCCTCGCGTACCCGGGCCGCGTCGATCTGGCGCAGATCGAAATGCAGCGGCAGCGGTGTCCCAGGGTCGGTGGCTCGTCGGTCGAGCAGGGCGCGGGTGAAGAGCTTGGCGGTGGTTGTCTTGCCCATGCCGACATCGCCGAGCAGCGCCGCCAGCGGCGGAGACTCCTGGTCGTCGGATCGTGCCCACTCCAGGAGCCGATCCACGGCCGGCTCCGCCGGCGGTGAGCCGCGCTCAGACTCGCGGATCGCTGACTCGTCGAACCCGGTGATGTACACACGAGGTGGCTCCAGATGAACCGATTCGCCGGAGACCTTGCGATACGCGGCCCAGCGTGAGTGACTCTCCAGCGCCTCATCCGGCGACTCCGGCGTCGGACTTGTTGGGGGTTCTCTGCGGAGATCACGCCGGAGAGCGGCGATGAGTTCGTCGACGAAAGCCAGCTTCTGTCCGGAGGTTCGTTGGGCGGACCACGGTTCCTTGGCGCAGCGGATCTCGCCCGGCTCCAGCGCATGCCGTCCTTGACCCGCAATCGTGGTCAGCGCAACTAAGAGTGGGCGGCGATCCAGTGCCAACAGATCGGCCAGTTCCGAGTCGGCGTCGGCCAGCAGCCGGTCGCCCAGGAGGACCAGGCGGCAGGCCGCGCCGTCCGCGAGGTCACGCCGCCGCCCGGCGACCTCCTCGCCGGGCAATGGCGTTTCGGAATGGTTGATCTCCCAGGCTGGGTTACGGTGAGTGGACAATCGCGACCGGAGCTGTTTGAGCAGCCCCTTTGCGCCGATGTCCTGTGGGTCGTACGCGACGTAGAGCCGCTGCCGGTTCGTCGTGACCTGCGGCGGCACGGGCGATTCAACATCGATAGTGGCCGCTTCAGAGGCGGAGTACGCCGCCACATCGCGGTCCAGCGGCGGTGTACCGGTGAACCAGCCGATTCGCCGTGCCGACGGCGCCTTCCGGGCTTCCAACTCGATAGCCAGGTCGGACTTCGCATCGGCCGCGGCCTCGGCGATTCGCTTCCGGAAGTCTCGGAAGGCATCGGTGGTGCGGAAACCACAGGCCGCCATCGCTGGCCCGACCACGAACCGGCCGTCCTCGCCGACGCACTGGACCAACTCCTTCAGCGCATTGACGTCGGAGCCCACTATCCGCGCCTCGGCCACGAATGCCTCGACGGTGCCGGCCAGGTCCGACTCTTTGAGCCGGTCGGTGATCGCTCTCGAAGTCATCGCGTTCGCCGTCAGCTAGCCAGCGGGCGGTAGTCGCCGCCGTTGGCCCGGCCGACGATCTTCCGGGCCAACTCCTGGGCGAAGGTCAATCGCTCCGCAGAGGTTCGCAGTTCCTCGTAGCTGCGTGCCCGGCCGGCCCGGCCAGCGGGAGCAGTGAAGAACACTTTCCCGTTCAGGCCGCCCAGGTTCCACTCCGGCCCGAACCCCGGGATTCGGCGTACCAGCACCGGAATCACCCCGATCCGGGCGCGCGGCCCGGTGAACCGGGGCAGTTCCTCGGTCCGGATGAAATGCGAGGCCAGGAATCCGGGCGACACCATCGCCGCGGCGTACGCCGCCTCCTCCAGCCGCGCTACGACCTCTGAGGTGAGGTCTTCGCCGGGGTGCAGATGCGAGTCCTGCCACCAGGCGAAGTCGCCGGTATTGCTGAGGGCGAGGGCTCTGGTCAGGTCCTGCGACAGCCGGCCCACGAGATCCGCGTCTTCGTGGCACCAGGACTGGAAGAGCTTAGTCGAGGGGATTGCGCTCACTTCGTCTCCAAGATGACGTCGGGGGGTGATCGAACTCCATTCCACACCGCCCGCCGGAGCTATGTCAAACGTTCACGGTTTGTTCACGGCCGATCCGGCCAGTGTCGATTCTCAGACAGCGATGAGGGCGACTTCTGGGTCGAGTGCGCGCATGTCCTGTGGGTCGGTGGTGACGATGGCGTGTTGAGCGCGGCGGGCGCAGACGCCCACGTGGGCATCGGCGATGTCGCTGGTGCCCGTGGCGGCCAAGAGTCGTCCCACGTTGGTCGCGTCGACCCGATCAAGCGCGACAACTTCCGTCCGTGGCTGGCGAATCAGGCGCGCCAGCCGTGCCTGGCGAGCCGGACTGCGGATGGCCTGTGCTAACGCGGGACCGGGTATGACGACCGAACTTCCGGTCTCGTGAGCATGGGCCAGGAGCACGTTGACCTGTCGCTCATTGTGGTCGAGTTGGATGAGCGGACCGACGTCGAGCGTGGACGCCGGGTCATGCGACGTGCGTACCTTTGTCGGTTCCCAGCACCTCGCTGGCCCACGTTCGCTCGGCGGAGGAGAGGTGTCCACCGGTCTCTTGGAGGGCCGCGGCCAGCACCTCACCCCATCCTGCAACGTCGTCGAGGGATACCTGTACGGCGTGCTGAACGAACCCCGACACGCTGTCGGCTCTTCCGGTGGCCACGAGATCCCGGATGGCGTCGACCGCCGTGGTGGAGAGGGTGATGGTGACGTTCCGCGTGTCCGCTATGCCGAAAAACATACCAACGTCATTTACCAGGAACCATTGCTCGCGGCGGTCAAGGCAAGCGCTTCGGCCGGGCTCCGCATGAGGCGGCTGCGAAGACACGACTGGCCACGTCGTTCGATCGTCGTCGGCGTGTGTCATGGTTCGTAGTACGGGATCGTCTGGGTGTCGTTCGCGGTGGTGAACAGGTTTCCGGTGACCTGCATGACGGGTCGGGCGTCGTCCTTCGGGGTGCCGTCGGTGGTGAGGTATCGGGGATTGAAGACCACGGCTTCGAGTTGGCCGACGAAGGCGCCATGGTCACCGCCGAAGTCGAGCCTGGAGACGATCTGGCATGTCATCCAGCCGAGGCCATCGATCAAGACCGGCCCATAGGGCGACCGATCGTTGTCGATAGAGAGACCGCACGACCGCATCTTCTCCACGGTGGTCAGCTGTGGGTAGCCAGAATACTTGGCGCCGAGCTTCCAGACTCCTTCGAGCTGACTGATGTGCGGAACGGACGCGGTGAATCCTTCCGCGGCTTTCAGGTTGCGGTACGTCTCCCATTCTTTGTGGACCGCAATCACGA
>JBOFLH010000429.1:0-1702 GCA_051657765.1 Nocardioides sp.
CCGAAGTCGTCGCGCTGTGCCGCGAGCTGATCCGCTTCGACACCTCCAACTATGGCGATAGCGACGGTCCGGGGGAGCGCAAGGCAGCCGAGTACGTCGCCGAGCTTCTCGACGAAGTAGGCATCAATTCGACGCTCTACGAGTCCGAACCGGGACGTACCACGGTGGTCGCAAGGTGGGGGGACGGCGCCGGCGAGCCTCTCCTCATCCATGGTCACCTCGACGTCGTGCCCGCGGCCGCCGAGGACTGGCAGGTAGCACCGTTCTCGGGAGAGGTTCGCGACGGCTATCTGTGGGGTCGAGGCGCGGTTGACATGAAGGACTTCGATGCCATTGCGCTCTCGGTTGTCCGAGCGCGAGCGCGGGCAGGAGCGGTGCTTGCGCGTCCGATCGTGTTGTGTTTCACCGCAGACGAAGAGGCAGGCGGTCATCTCGGTGCCGACTTCTTGGTGAACAACCATCCCGACCAGATCGCCGATTGCACTGAAGCGGTCGGCGAGGTGGGTGGGTTCAGCACCACCATCCGCGGACAGCGGCTCTACCTGATCGAGGCCGCCGAGAAAGGTATGGCGTGGATGCGGTTGACCTCGCGCGGCACGGCCGGTCACGGGTCGATGATCAATCCGGACAACGCGGTCACGGACATCGCCGCCGCGGTGGCCCGGATCGGGGCCCACCGCTGGCCGGTCCGACTCACCCCCACCATGCGGGTCCTGCTGGCCTCGGTGGCCGCCGTTGCCGGGACCGAGGCGACGCCGGAGACTGCGGAGGCCCTGGTCGAGGAATTCGGGGGAGCGGCGCGGATGATCGGTGCGGCCCTTCGCAACACGGCCAATCCGACCATGATGGCGGCCGGCTACAAGGTCAACGTGATCCCGACCGAAGCGACCGCGCACATTGATGGCAGGTTCCTTCCCGGCTATGAGGACGAGTTCTTCGCCACGATTGCTCAGCTTTGTGGCGACCGGATCGGCATCGACTACGTCAGCCGACAGCCGGCCTGGCAGATGCCCTATGACGGGCAGCTGATCGACGCGATGACCAGGGCTCTGCTAGCGGAGGACCCGGGCGCTCTTGTCGCGCCGTACACCATGAGCGGGGGCACGGATGCCAAACACTTCACCAAACTGGGCATGCGATCCTACGGTTTCGCACCGTTGCGGCTGCCGGCCGACTTGGACTTCACCGCGCTTTTCCACGGTGTGGACGAACGCGTACCGACTGACGCGCTGGAGTTCGGCGCCCGGGTCTTCGATCGCTTTCTCGACGAATGCGATCCAGCGACGGACGCGCCCACGAACTCGCTCGGGTAACCAGGGCCGCCCGGAGGTGGATAAGCACCATCGCGCGAGCCTTACGGTGCCGAGACGTCGTTGAGTGCAGCCACCAGCTCCGCGGGCAGCGTCAAGGTCTCGGTTGCCAGCGCGGTGGCCAGTTGCTGCGTAGTTCGGGGGCCAATAATGGGTGCGGTGACCCCGTCGCGGTCACGAACCCACACCAGAGCCACCTCCAGAGGAGACCAGCCCAAGCCGTCGGCGGCGCGGGCGGTGGCCTCAACCACCCGAGCGGCGCGCTGGTCCAGATAAGGTTCCACGAAGTCGGCGAAGACGTCGCTGGCGGCGCGCGAGTCCGCGGGCAGGCCGGCGCGGTACTTGCCGGTGAGCACCCCCCGGCCCAACGGAGACCACGGCACGATGCCTAG
>JBOFLH010000430.1:0-10537 GCA_051657765.1 Nocardioides sp.
GGCGTTGGTGGGAGCGGTGACCGAGGCGGTCGCGTCGTTGCGAGAGCGACTACCTGGGCCCGATGTGACCTCTCAACAATTACGTGAGCGGTCTTGGTGGTCCGGCCCTCGGTTGTTTGTGCTGGTCGATGATTACGACCTGGTGGCCTCGGGGCAGAACCCACTACTGCCTTTGGTGGAACTCTTGGGGCAAGCGCGAGACGTCGACCTGCATCTTGTGGTCACGCGGCGGTCGGGCGGAGCGGGTCGGGCGCTCTTTGACCCGGTGCTTGGGCGGCTTCGCGAGTTGGCCTCTCCGGGCATGGTGATGGCTGGTACTCGCGATGAAGGCGCGCTGGTGGGTGACGTCAAACCCAGTCCGCAGCCACCTGGACGAGGCTGGCTGGTGAGCCGCCGACGAGGCAAGGAGCTAGTGCAGGTCGCCATGGTCGATCCCCCAGGGGCCGAGCTGGCTTCCGCATTCTTGGGCACTTCTGACCAGACGGCTTAGACACTTATGCTGTCTGTGACGTGAGCTACCGTTTTTATACTCAATATCGAGAAGCGACCTGTTAAGGACCAGACTCGCTTCACCGTAGGTGTGACATCCGTCACACTCAACATGGAGCCGGGCCGATGGGGCCGTCAGGCATAGGAACTAGGAGATGCGATGGTAGCCGATCCCACCGGTCCCACAGGCAATCCCAACGATTTGCGTCAGCAGATGGCCATGGTCAAGAAGTTTGCCGACGCTCTTGATCACCTTTCTAAGCAGGTGCCGGTCGATGTGCGCGCGAAGCGTCTAGAGGGCGACGCCGCTCTCGGCGCCGCATGGCAGGGTGAGGCACGTCGCGCCTATGACATCGGTGCGAACCTCATGGAGAATCGAGTCCAGGAGACGTGTCGGAAGGTCGGGCTGTTGGCTGAGGGCGTTCAAAGCGCTGGAACCACGGTGGCAGCGAATGACGTCTCGCAGGGCGATAACTTTAAGGCCAAGTTTGGGATGTTGACCACCACCCACAACTAGCGCCGGATGTAATCCGCCGCTTTTACCGTTCTTTTCTACGTGACGTGAAATGAGGAAGAAATGACTGACGATACGACTGCGTTCGCAGAAGGCCCGATGCACGCCGCAGCCGACATCTTGCATAAGCTCGGAAACTACTGCATTAGCCGGTTAGGCGAGATGCTAGACGTTGCCAAGCAGTGGGAGAATGTCTCGTCTGGTGCAACAAAGGAGCGTGCCAAGGCCGCCGTGATGGCGATCCAGGAGCAGATGAACGACATTGCCGCTTTTATGATCGCCTACGGCACCCAGGTGGCCGACTCTGCTTCAGAAATGATCGCTCTCGATCGACGGTTAGCCGAACATATCAGTGTCGGCTAGTCGACACGACAATCTTAAAGGATAGACATGCATTCGCATGGACGCTCCGCCGCCGGGCCTAGGCACGGCGGCGGAGCTGCCAAGTCCTTCAAGGCTCATCTGCGCAGTCTCCGGGACTTCGAGCTGGAGCTGGCGAAGCAGATCGATGCTCTCAAGAGCACCAAGGCATCAATTCGTGAACTCGCCGTCCACCAGATGAGGCTCGGCAACTTCGTCGAAGCGAGGATGTTGGTCGAGCGGCACGCCGCCACGGTGGTTCAGATGGAGACATTGCTTGAGGGGGTGCGTGAAGCGATCCACTTTGCCTCCGAGGTGACGCATACCGTGGAGAAGAGTTTCGGTCGTGCTGATCAAGCCGTCGCCGATGGTTTATTGCCTACCACGGGAGTTGTGTAATGGCTACCACCCCAGTGCGGGTCGCGCCGTTGACTGTCTTCTCCGTCTTCAGTCACGAGGAGCTCCTCGCCACGTTGGAGGCGGGGAGCGTGCCCAGCGTCAACGCGGCGGCAGACGCTTGGCGCCAGGTGGCGCGCTCTTTTGCCGAGCGCGCAGACGACATTGGAGACCAGTTGCACGAGTTCTCGCGGTATTGGCGAGGCGGTGCGGCCGAGCAGTTCTTCATGATGATGGAAGAACTGAAAGGAGGAATCGCAGACGTCGCGGACACGGTGGCGGTCACCAAGAATCTGGTCCACTCCGCCGCTGAGGCCCTGGTCGCGGCCAAGAAGGCGATGCCTGGCGTCGTCGGCGTCCCCGAGTTGAGCGCCACCGCCCGCGCCTTTCAACCCGCTTTGGATCGGTCCTCGCCGGTGTCCTGGGACTCCCTCACCGTCGATCAGCAGAACGAAGTAACCACGGCCTGGGAAGGGATGTCTCTGGCGGATCAGAAAGCCGTGGTGCGAGAAATCGAAAGTCGGCAAGCCGCTACCGCAGCCGCGGGCGATGCGCACACGCGTGCGGTCGCCGTGATGAACGAACTCGCCGCCCAATACCTCGGCATTGAGGAAGCGATGCCGGTGATGCCGGTCGCCGGCGATGCGCCCAACGTCGCGAAGGAACAAACTGTCACCACAGCCAACCAAAACCTCGCGCTCACCAACTACGAAAAGACCGGCGGCATCGCCGCCGACGACCCCGGCGAACCACTCTTCAAAGACATGTTCAGCTACGGCACCCTCGCCGCCGGCGCCGCCGTCATGGGCCGCTTCGGCGCCGGTGCGCTAGCCGGCAAGAAAGAGAAGGACAGCGCTGGACTGGGTGCCGGTGGCCTCGGCGGCGGTGGCCTCGGCGGCGGTGGCCTCGGCGGCGGAGTGGGTGGCCTCGGTGCGGACAATACCCCGACGGCCAACCCGGTGTTTGGCGGCAGCGGTGACGGCAGCGGGAGAGCCGCGGCGGCCTTCGCGCCAGCCGCAGCCGGCGCTGGCGCCGCGGCCATGCGTATGCCGATGGGCGGCATGGGCATGATGCCACCACCTATGATGCCGCCAGGTGGTGACGGTGGTGGTGGCAGGGCGCGGCCCTTCCCCTCCCTCATCGAACGCGAAGAAGTCTTCGGGGGTAACACCGTCGCCGTCACTCCCCCCGTCATCGGAGGGCCCCCCGACGGAGTCACCGGCGGCTCCCGTCGGGTGTAACACCCGGCACCCATCCGTCTCAGTCCGCACCACGAGAGCCTGGGAGGCGACGCCGACTACAGCGGTGCGCGCACCTGGCTGACATACTGCGTCGATACTTTCAGGTCAAGAGCGTCAAAAGGTCAGGAGCGCCCGAATCTCTGCTGAGCCGCCTGGCGGGTAACGTCGAGGGCCGATCCGATCACGGTCCATGCGTCACCAGCTTCTCTTGCGGATTGGAAAGCTTCGCGCAGCTCCCCTTCGGCCTCCTCGAGCCTGCGCCGGGCGGCGATGACGCGGCGGAAGTACGCTGCGTCTCGCGCCGGGCTGGTGACCGGGTCAAGTCCCTCTAGACCCGTGCGGTCCTGATTGGTCTTTAGTCGGATGCAATGCAGTTCACCTCACCTCAGGTAGCCGAAGAACCTAGGGCGAAGTCGGTCTGCGTGAATAATGCGTGTCGGCGAACCGGCAGGAACTGGAACTCGATCCCATGCGTGAGAGCTGACTCAGTCGTCTCCACGTGCCAGTGCTACCTCCGCAGGCTGCGTGCACAGGTCAGTCCGCTCGCTGACGAGCCTCGTCGCGGTCAATGACACGTGGCGAGAGCATTCCCGCCAGTGGCGCGATCAGTCGCCGATTAGCATGGCGATCACCCGAACCACCGGCGCCACATCGAATGCGGCGCGATCAACCCGGGTGATGCGCGACACCGACGCGGTGCGGGGTTGCTCGCCGATAGCATAGGAACCCTCCGCGAGCTTGACTCGGGTTGCCCAACGGCGATCCGCGCTCGTCATCGGGACCACAATGACGAGGCCCATGCTGCTGGCCAACCGTTTGTTGGACAGCACCAGATGTGGTCGGTGCCGCCGCTGTTCACGACCCTCGGTCGGATCCATCGACAGCCACACCACATCGCCCCGATCGGGAAGCAGTTCACGCGTCAAGTGCGCGATCCTCAGCCGGATAGCCCTCGTCAAGCCCATCGCCATCCGCCACGGTCGCCGCCGAATACACCTGCGGGGTGACATCGACAAACGATCCCCAGAACCTCGCCTGATCATATTCGTCGAGAACTGAACGCAAGAAGGCGTCCATGGTCTTGGACTCGCCCTGAGCTCCCGCCCTGATCCGAGCACGGGTCTCCGGGTGGATCGCGATGGTCGTTCGCTCCATGCAGACGAAGATATCAGACCTATTCGTCAGACCTCAGCGTAGAGGCGCCTGGTCCGGTCTCGTCGTGCCGCTCTGCTAGCCTCATCTCGACTCTTGTCGATACGGCGCGGACGCGTCGATCTCCGTTCAGCAACGAAGGACGCCACGCGGTCACATGACTCAACAAGTCGAACTCACCCCCGACTGCCACCGTGCGCTCACCAACGCTACCCACCACGCCACCAGCCTGGCGCATGCCAACGTCGAACCGGCCCACCTCCTCCGCGCGCTCGTCGACGACCCCGAAGGCCCCGCAGCCGCCCTACTGCGCGCCGCCAAAGTCGACGTATCCGCCGTTCGTGCCATGGCTGACGACGCCATCCGCCAGGTCCCGGCTAATGCCCAGCCGGGGACCACAGTTGCGCTCGGACGCACCGCCTATGACGCGGTTGCCTTGGCCGGCGAACTGGCCCGCTCAGGAGGAGACCGACAGCTGTCCGCGGCGCACCTCCTCATCGGCCTGGCCTCCACCCAGGAAACCCAGCTCGCCCCAGGTCAGGTGTCCTTCGGGCTCAGCTCCGCCGGCGCCGATCCGCGGCTGCTCACCCGAGCGCTCGCGACCCTCGGCAACAATGCGGGCTCTCACGGCGCCGGACCAGCTGAGTCAAGAGCGCCGGACGGCAACGGGGCCGGACCACCGGACGGTCCCGGTGCTGGCGCTCTCGGCGCGGGAACCGGCACGATCGGCACACACAAGGCGACCAGCAAATACGTCACCTTGGACAAGTACAGCCTTGACCTCACCGAACGAGCCCGCGACGGGCGGCTCGACCCGGTGATCGGACGGGACACCGAGATCCGGCGGGTGATCCAGGTGCTCGCCCGCCGCTCGAAGAACAATCCGGTGATCATCGGTGAGCCCGGCGTCGGCAAGACCACCGTGGTCGAAGGGCTCGCCCAGCGAATGGTGGCCGGCGACGTGCCCGAGTCGCTGCGCGGCAAACGGCTGGTCTCGCTCGACCTCAGCGCCATGCTGGCCGGCGCAAAATATCGCGGCGACTTCGAGGAACGACTCAAGGCCGTGTTGTCCGAGATCAGCGACGGTGACGGTGACGTGATCGCGTTCATCGACGAGCTACACACCATGGTCGGCGCCGGGGGCGGCGGCGAAGGCACCATGGATGCCGGCAACATGCTCAAACCCATGCTGGCGCGCGGCGAACTCCGGCTGCTCGGAGCCACCACCATGGACGAGTTCCGGCAGCACATCGAAAAGGACCCGGCCTTGGAACGCCGGTTTCAGCAGGTATTCGTCGGCGAACCCAGTGTCGCCGAGACCGTCGGCATACTCCGGGGTCTGAAAGAACGTTATGAAGCGCACCACAAAGCCAGCATCTCCGACGCCGCACTCGTTGCCGCGGCGACCCTGTCGAGCCGCTACATCACCGGTCGGCAGCTTCCCGACAAGGCGATCGACCTGATCGACGAGGCCGCGTCCCGGTTGCGGATGCAAATTGACTCCTCGCCCGAAGAGCTGGACGACCTGCAACGCCAGGTCGACCGTCTGCGTATGGAGGAACTCGCCCTGTCGCGGGAAGAAGATTCGGCGTCGCGGGTACGGCACGCCAGCTTGCGCCAGGAGTTGCAGGTGCGCGCCACCGAGCTGGCCCGGTTGCACGGTCGGTGGGAGCAGGAGAAGTCGGGGCTCAACCGGGTGGGTGAACTGCGTGAACGGCTCGCCGAGCTGCGCACCTCCCTGGAACGGGCCTACCGCGACTCCGACTGGGACGCTGCCTCGACGTTGCAGCATCAGGAGATCCCGCGCCTGGAGCGTGAGCTGGCCGAGCTGGCGGATGCGAAGAACGACGCCTCGATGGTCAGCGAGGAGGTGGGCCCAGACGACGTGGCCGAGGTCGTGGCAACTTGGACCGGCATTCCGGCCGGGCGGTTGCTCGAAGGTGAGTCCGAGAAGCTGCTGCGGATGGAGGAGGTGCTCGGTGCCCGGCTGATCGGCCAGCAGCCCGCGGTGAGCACGGTGTCGTTCGCGGTACGCCGGGCGCGCGCCGGGGTGTCCGACCCGGACCGACCGACCGGGTCGTTCTTGTTCCTCGGGCCGAGCGGGGTCGGCAAGACCGAGCTGGCCAAGGCGTTGGCGGACTTCTTGTTCGACGACGAGCGGGCCATGATCCGCCTCGACATGAGTGAATACAGCGAGGCGCACACGGTGTCTCGCCTGGTCGGCGCGCCCCCGGGATATGTGGGTCACGACGAGGGCGGTCAGTTGACCGAGGCGGTGCGTCGGCGGCCCTATGCGGTGATCTTGCTGGACGAGGTGGAGAAGGCGCATCCGGATGTGTACGACATCTTGTTGCAGGTCTTGGACGACGGCCGACTCACCGACAGCCGGGGCCGGACGGTGAACTTCCGCAATGTGATCTTGATCCTGACGTCGAACCTCGGGGCGCACCACTTGGTGGATCCGGCGGTGCCGCCGGAGGCGAAGCCCGAGGCGGTGTTGTCGGCGGTGCGGGCATCGTTCAAACCGGAGTTTCTGAACCGGCTGGACGACCTGGTGATCTTTCCGCCACTGGGGATCGAGGAGTTGGGCCGGATCGTGAACATTCAGCTGCGGTTGTTGCAGGATCGGCTGGCCGAGCGGCGGCTCACGTTGGACGTGACGGACGCGGCTCGGGAGTGGCTGGCTGAAGCCGGCTATGACCCAGCGTTCGGGGCCCGGCCGTTGCGCCGGCTGATCCAGCGGGAGATCGGCGACAACCTGGCCACCGCACTGTTGGACGGCCGGATCACCGACGGCGCCGAGGTGCTGGTGGAGCTGGCGAGGGACGCTGACGGTCATCCGGTTGGTCTGCGGGTGGGTCCCACGTCGGGTTTGGTGGGTCACGGCTGAGGTGCTCCAAGCCTTCCGGTGTTGGTGATCGACGGGGCTCGACAGGTCGGCAAGAGCACGTTCGCCCAGATGGTTGCCGATCAGCGACCGTGCGTCCTGGCGACGTTGGATGGCCATCAGGTTGCGCAAGCCGTGTCTGCCGATCCTCGTGCGTTCATCGATCAGGCACCTGACTGCACGCTCAGCATCGATGAAATTCAATGAGAACCCGGACTCATCCTCGAGGTAAAGCGCGCCGTGGACGCGGACCGACGACCGGGCCGGGTCATCTTGACCGGCTCCTCTGATCTGCTCAGACTCGAGTGAACTCCAGACAGCCTGGCCGGCCGAGCCAGCACGCTCACGTTGCACGGACTGAGCCAAGGCGAACCGCTGGCACGAAAGAGGACTTCGTCACCACCCTTCTCGGCAACGCCACGTATCGTCTCGTCGTGGTCGCGTGGCTACTGGACCTGGGCCGATCCTGGTCGCCGACGACGGGACTCTCACCGCCCACTGGCCGCGGCCGTCCAGTGATGCGTGATGCGTGATGCCGTACGATGGCAATATGCGAACCACACTTGAACTGGATGATCGCGTCCTCGCCGCTGCCAGAAGCATGGCCCGAACTCGGCGCATCACCCTAGGTCAAGCTGTGTCCGAACTCGCGCTCGTCGGCGTCGATGCCGACGTCAACGAAGGTCCACTAGCAAGTGGTCACTTCCCGATGCTCCCCCCGGTTCCAGGCCATTTGATTACCGATGCCATGGTCGAGCAGGCGTTGGCTGATGACTGAACCTGTTGATTCGCGCTTCTTCCTGCCAGATGTCAACGTCCTGGTCGCACTGACCAACCCGTCCCATCAACATCACCGGCTCGCCCACGAGTGGCTATCAACCGTGCAGAGGTATGCCACCACCCCCATCACCGAGAACGGTCTGATACGACTGTTGCTGAATCCGGGCGTCATCGGCCAGGAGGTCGGCAGAGCGCAAGCGGTAGGCATCGTCGCCGGCCTCCGAGCAGATCGAAGGGCAAGTTTCTTGGCCGATGGTTCCAGCCTGACGGAACCGGCCATCGATCTCGCCGGCTTCGTCGGGCATCGACAGGCCACCGATTTCCACCTGGTGAACCTCGCGGCCTCTAGCGGAGCAGTCCTCGCCACGCTCGACCGGCGGATCAAGTCGGTCCTCACGGCCGCAGATATGGATAGTGTTCACGTTCTCTGAGCGGGGTGGCGAGGTCCCATCTGAGCGGGCTCGGTAGCGAGAGGCTCAGGTCGAGGTCGCCAAGAAGATGGCCGTTCTGTCAGTGACAAACGATCTCAATTCCGCGCTGTGGTGTCAGCGGGTGGCACTGGATAGCGGCACAAGCCGCGCCTCAATCCGCCAGGTCGAACGCTTCGCCGAACGCCCGGGTGAGCAGGAGTTCTTGTTCCTTCGGCAGAGCGCCTAGTGGGCGGACAAGTGCGGCCCTGGGGATCGTGGTGATCGAGTCCAGGCTGACTACCGACTCGCGGTCCAGCCCGTTGCGGCGACCAACGACGATCTCACTTCGTAGCCCGCGGATGGTGCCGGTGATGGGCGCGACGGTGACGAGATAGCGCACCGCCCGGACTCTAATCGTCATCTGTACCGCCTTACCATCACCATGCCAGATCGGTATGGTGATGATCACGCGTCATGTCGCGGCCGTCTCGGCCCGCTCGCCCGGCGCGTCAAGCTGTTCGGAACGGCCTGCCGTTGGCGTCGCTATCGACACCACCCGTGGCCCTATCGATGCATCAGCCCAACTTGGGTAGGTACAACGACCCATCAGTCACGCTGCAATGGCGGCTAATGTTTCGGCAAGCGCACGGCGTGCCCAACTAGGCAGGCCAGACCTCCGAACTTCAGTTCCCAGGCTCTTCAGGAAGGTGACGATCGTGGCGAAGAACCCACCTGCAACTGAGCCGCCGCTGACCGTTAACGGCGCTGTTGACGACGACACCCTTTATCACTGGGACCGCGCCAGCAACACCCTGAACCCCATCGAGGACCGAACCGACAACGACGGACTGCCGCCCTTCACCGAGCTCTACCGGGTCGATCCGGACTCGGGTCGCGTCTTCAAGGCGCCGGTGAGCTACTCGGACAAAGAGTGGGCGATCATTAATGACAACCGGTTTGGTCCGCTGACGGGAAACGGACACGGTGGCGAGCGGGCATTCCCGCCCGAGCCGACCCGTCCCTACGGGGGGGACCCCTACAACGGCACCGACGAACTCAGCGCGGCGCGCAAGCTTCAGCCCGGCACCCATGGCGCGAGCGGGGGCCTGAAGAGCCTCCACAACCCGTTTCCGCCGGCCCGACACAAGAACTTCGACGGGCCAATGCCCGACGTCGCGGGCGGTGGGTCGGGCAGCACCCATGTGGTGCCGCCAGCGGTCCGGGCTTCCGCGGGCCGGCTCGACGATCAGGGTGTGGTGGTGGCGAGCGTGGCCACCTCGATCACCTCGGTGACGGTGAGCCCGACCGCGTCCGTTCTGGACATCGGCGTGAACGACTTCTCCGTCGCCGCAAACCCGCATCTTGGTCGGCGCAGCGAGCGGATCAACAAAACCGCCGACGATGTCATTAACCTGGCCAACGCGACAGAAATCATGGACGGGAACATCGCCGACCACCTCAAGGTCTGAGCGAGCCTGAGTGACCGACGACGTAGGGCCTCTCTTCGCGCCCGGCGAAGCCGATCGGTGGGCCGGAGCGTTTGGCTATCCGACCGCCAAAGACTGGAGCGATTCCTGGTTTGACGGTGGTGCAGGTCCGGACAAGTTCGGGGTCTCGCTCAACACCACGGGCCTGCCCGCCACGTTGGTCGCGATCCTGCAGGGCTCGCCCGCCGCGGTCGCCGCGGCTTCTAGTCGATACAAGGCGATCGCTGACCAGCTTGGGCAGGCAGCTGAGGGCATCAAGCAGAGCCACGTGCCGTACACCGAGTTCAACAACACCTTCTCCACTCCGGAATACAATGCCGCGCTCGACGAGCACGTGGCGCGCACTGGCGGCATGGCCGGGTTAATCCACCAGGCCGCCGCCGAAGTGATGATCTACGCCAGGGCACTTGCCGGCTATCAAGCAATTGCGCAGAAGTTGGCCAAGCAATGGAACGACGCGTACTTCGCCAAAAAGAACGCCGACGCCAAGATGGAGAACGCCAGGGCCTGTGCCGACATCGTCACGATGTCGAACGAAGCCATTGCCGGCGAGAATGCCGAAAAGCAGCTGGACGCGATAGTCAAGGCAGCCGGCGCGCTGTGGGACAAAGTCTATGGCGACGCAGCAACCGTCAAGAGTGCCCTGCGAGGTTTCGCGGACGGGTTGGAATTGGCCCGAGGCGGCGACGAGTTGCGAGCGGCGCTGGCGGGTGCTGGCGGGTTGGCTACTGGTGGCCTATTGGCATATGGCGCGCGGGCGTTTCTGCCGCTTCCGATCGGGTTGGCTGTTGGTGCGGCGCAGGCGGGCTGGGAAATCGGTA
>JBOFLH010000431.1:0-1228 GCA_051657765.1 Nocardioides sp.
GAAAGCCCTTAGCCCGGCAGACGGGGATCGGCGAAGCAGCTCCTACCTACTGGCCTCGATGGGCGCATCTGCGAGGGCAGCCGTGAACTTGTCGTGCAACGCCGCCAAGGCCATTCTTCCCGTCTGCGTCAGACGACGATCAGACGGTCGAAGTAGCGCATAGGCCACCTCGACCTTGCTTGGATGCTGTAGGTGGTGTCTCTTCGCCCAATCGGCGAACGCCTTCGCAATCGGGGTTCCAGCAGTTACGTCGGATTGAGCAAACCTCTTGCTGTGGCCAATCGTCTCCAAGAAGTTGTTGACGACCGAGATGTAGTCCTCAGGGCGGATGAGGTCTTCGACCCCATGGTCTCGGGGGAGCCTGGAGATGCGGGCCGGGTCCACACCAGCTTGCTCAAGTGCGTCGGCGTGCCTTCGGCCTCCAGCGTCGCCGTCTACGAGGTAGACGACCTTGGCAGCGACTTCCTCAACACGAATCCCCGAGCCGTGCGCGTTGGCAAGGCCGGGGGCCACCTGATAGTCGAGATCGTCTAGGCCACTCGCGGCTCGGATCAGAGTGGGGAGCAGCACCATGTCCGATGCACCTTCAGCAAGTACGGCGTTGCGGCAGACAGAAAACGCAGCGGCGCCAGCTCCCATCGCAAAGAGAAGCGGAGAGAAGCCGGGGCCTTCTCCCTCCCAGAAGTTGTTCTTGATGACGCTGGCGTCGGCGTGGCCATCCTCGCGCACCACAACACGAATGCCAGTGCCGAGGTCGCCCGGCAGACACCCAGGTGAATGCGTCGTGTAGAACACCTGCGTCGTCTCAACGCTCTTGAGAAGCACTCCGACAAGGTCCGCCTGCGCGTCGTAATGAAGATGCGTTTCGGCCTCATCGATGAGCAGTATCGGCGGGACTGCGTGGTTGCCCGTCTCGAGGAATGCGACCAGGGCCACGAAGGCCTTGAGGCCGTCCGATCGCTCGCTGATGTTCGTGACATCGCCGTCGCCATGAAGTTCCTTGATGAGCACCTCGAGTACGGTCCCGTTTACGTTGAACCGGACCGTAACCTTGCTCTGATTCCACGCTTGGTCGAAGAGCGCTCTTAAGCGGTCGTTTCCTCGCTCAAGCGCTGACTCACGCTTGGTCGAGTCCCCCGTCTGTATGTGACTCCACATGTCATCGAGGCTGATATCGGCGAACGACAAAAGCCTTGTTACTGCTGGATGGATGCTGTGCCGTTGCTCT
>JBOFLH010000432.1:0-1516 GCA_051657765.1 Nocardioides sp.
GCTTCAACACCACTCCTTTCGCTTTGGACCTGCCCAACCTCTGGCACCTCGCCAGCGATATCACCGGGACCCTCACCGATGGCTCCAGCGCGCTCGATCTGATCGCTGCACTGCATCCCACGGCCGCGGTGGCCGGCAATCCGCGCCAGGCGGCACTCGACCTGATTGCCAGACTGGAGCCCTTTGATCGCGGGCGCTACGCGGGCCCGGTGGGCTGGGTCGACGGCGCAGGTGACGGTGAGTGGGCTATCGCGCTGCGCTGCGCTGCGCTGTCGCAGTCCCAGGATTCGGCCAGCGCTGAGCTCAGGGTGACCGCCTATGCTGGCGCGGGAATCGTCACCGACTCGGATCCCCAGCATGAGCTCGCCGAAACCGAGCTGAAGTTTCGCCCGATCATCGATGCGTTTCGCTGAGGCGCACCGGGCTAGCTGTATCCGGCCATGACGTTGGTGGCGTTTTCGGTCTTGTGAAAGGGAGAACCTCCGGGTCTAGTGGAGATATCTGACGTCTTCACAAACCGGAGGTTCTTGTGTCCCATCGTAATGCTCGTCTGACTTTCGAGGGCAGGTTGCTTGTCGTTCGCCGCTACCGGGCGGGTTGGAAACAGGCTCATATTGCCTCTGCGATGGGTTGCTCTCGTCACTGTGTGCGGAAGTGGATCGCGAGGTTCGAGGCAGAGGGCGAGCCAGGTCTGATGGACCGGTCCTCGCGTCCGAGAAGGTCCCCGGCTCGAACTTCGCCGCAGCGCGAACAGCAGGTCATCGACTTGCGGCAGCGGGAACGGCGCGGACAGGACTGGCTGGCCGTGGAACTAGGTATTCCCGCCCGGACGGTGTCGCGGATCCTGCGCCGCCATGACATGCCCGCTCTTGCCCAGTTGGACCCGATGACTGGCGTCGTGATCCGCTCATCGAAATCGACTGCCGTCCGATACGAGAAAGACCGCCCCGGTGAGCTGGTGCACATGGACGTCAAGAAGCTCGGGAAGATCCCCGACGGCGGTGGCTGGCGCGCAGACGGCGGCACCCGCACCAACCATCGTGCGCGCGCCGATAAGACCCCGATCGGATACGACTACGTCCACTCCCTGATCGATGACCACTCCCGGCTGGCCTACTCGGAGATTCTGGACGACGAGAAAGGCGTCACCTGCGCCGGCTTCCTGACCCGCGCGGCAGCCTACTTCGCCGCGCACGGCATCCCTCGCATCGAGCGGATCATGACCGACAACGCCTGGGCCTACCGATACTCACTGGGCGAGGTCGCAACTCGACTCAACGCCAAACAAGTGTTCATTCGACCCCACTGCCCTTGGCAAAACGGCAAAGTCGAACGCCTCAACCGGACCCTTGCAACCGAGTGGGCCTACCGACAAGCCTTCACAAGCAACAGCGAACGCCAAGCAGCACTTGCGCCCTGGATCGAGTACTACAACAATGAACGACGCCACTCAGCCCTCGGAGGCAAACCCCCAATCAGCCGACTGACACCAACCTCATGACCGGATACACCTAGG
>JBOFLH010000433.1:0-9335 GCA_051657765.1 Nocardioides sp.
GTTCGGGTTCGGTGAGGCGGAGGTAGATCGGGCCGGTGGGCGGTTCGGGGGTGGTCATGACTGTTCTCCTTGGCTGGTGAGGGCGTGGCGGAGGATGTCGGCGTGAGCGGCGAACACGACGCCGCCGTGGTCGGTGATCGCGTCGACGAGCTCGTGGTGGGTGTTGGCGGGGAGCCATGCGGCGGCCCGGGCGTCGTCGCCGCCGGCCACCGTGGGGAGGGTGTCGAGCAAGAGCCGGGTGTGGTGGGGGATGGTGACGACCCAGGCGTTGCGGCCAGCGCGGGGGTCAGGCGCCACCAACGCAGGCGATGGGGTGAACCTGCGCGGGTGAAGAACGAGGCCGGTTTCCTCGGCGAGTTCCCGCGCGGCGGCTTGGGCCGGGGTTTCGTGGGGGTCGAGGTGGCCTCCGGGTAGTGCCCAGCCGTGGCCGTCGCCGCGTTCGATCATCAGCAGCCACCGCCCTGTGAACGGCCTTCCGGTGTCGTCGTCGCCGAACCCTTGGGCTGGTGTGGCGGGGTGGGCGGTGACGATCGCGTCGACCGCGACCGCCTCGCCCCAATGCCACATGTCGCCCCGGCCGGCCGGCAGGTCCCGGACGGGGCCGGGGTTCATGGGTAGGCCGTCGGTGCCGATCACGAAGTCGATGACCGCGCGGGCCTGCCGTGTCGCCCAGTCGATCGAATGGGGGTTGGTGGGGTCGGGTCCGTCCGGGGTGGTCAGGTTGTACACACGCTCGGTCATCGGTCGTTCTCCTCAGTGGGGGTGGTGGTGTGGGGGCGGTGGTGGTAGCCCTGGCCGGCGATCGCTTGTTGTGCTGCGTCGAGGTGGCGGGTGAGTTCGCGGGCCGTGTGTGCGGCGTCGGCGAGGTGCCCGACCGCGAGACAGATCGAGGTAGAGGGCGACCGGTGGGGGTCGTTCTCGTAGAGCTGGCAGTGGTCGGCTGAGGCGGCCAGGCCGGCGGAGAGTTGCCGGAAGAGCTGCGTCAGGGGCGCGGCGGCGAGGTTGCCGAGGACTTCGTAGAGGACGGGTGCGGGGATGATCGTCCAGCCGTTGGTGGCCTGGCACATGCCCCTGATCTGCTGGTGGATGGTTTCGGCGTCGCCGTAGAGCTGGTCGCTGGCGTGGGCCGGTCCGTGGTCGTCGGGGGTGGTGGGCCAATAAGTCATCGCGGTCTCCTCCTGGTGCTCGTGCTCGGGTTGGGTGGCGTCGTTGTCTGGGTGGTGGTGGGTGTTCACGGGTTGGCGGGTCTCCTCGTGTTTGTGGGTGGAGTTGGTAGAGGTCGGGTCGATCGGTGGGTGCCGGAGGGGGTAGCGGTAGCGGGCCGGGGGTCCCGGTCAGGTGGTGGGGTTGAGCGTGGGCAGGCTGGCGCCCGTGGTGGGTGCTACCGGGTGGGGTCCGAACACGTTTTCGCTGGTCAGGGCCGGTTTTGACCGGTAGCGGGGGCCGGTAGCGGGGGTGCTACCGGTAGCGGCTACCCGGGGTCGGGATCGGGGCCACCGCTACCCCCCTCCCCGCCGGCCCCGTCGCCGGTCTGGTCGTTGTCTTCGCCGTGCTCGGTGACCGGTGGTGGGTCGTTGCGGTAGCCGAGCGCGACGGTGAGCGAGGTGCGGGTCAGGCCCCGCTTGTTGACCTGCTGCCCCTCCACCATGCGTTTGACTTGGACGGTTTTGAGGCCGTGGGGTTTCACCGCGGCCGTGACCTGCGCGCCGGTCCACCCGGCGTACAGGTCCGGGAACCCCCCAACGAGGCGGTCGGCCAACTCGTCACACCACAACTTCGCGACCCCGGACCCGTCGGACTCGGCGGGCCACACCTGGTGGAGGTGGTCCAGGATCGATCCGGTGTCGGGGTCGACGGGTGCCTCGCCGGCTGCCATCCCCGTCAACAGGCCGAGCTTGACGCGTAGTGCGCGGGCGCGTGCTGCGATGGTTTGTGCGGCGGGTGCGTCGACGTAGGCGCCGCGGACGATGACGGGGTCGTCTCCTTCCCCGGCGAGGAACGCGACACCGCGGTCTTTGCGGCCGAACATGGTCGCCCTGACCCCGGTCTTATACATCGAGGTTCCGAGGACCATGTCGTTCTCGATCTGCCCCATCACCTTCAAACACAACCGCAGCACTGCGTTCGCACTGATCCCGGTCGGGATGGACTGGGCGTCTACTCGTTGGGTGGCCAGCCAGACCATGATCCCCGCGGCCGGTCCGCGTTTGGCGAGGTCGGTCAGGTTCTCCGCGATCTCCTTGCCATGAACAGGGTGTTCGAACGCAAGCTGACACTCGTCGACGGCGAACAGGATCGGATGCAACCCCAAGCCCCGGCGGGAGGCGAGGTCGTCGGTGGTCTTCGACTCCGGGCAGACCTCTTTGGGTAGCTCCCGCAGCGTCTTCCCCCGCCGCCGCAGATCCTCCTTGAGCGCACGGGTGTCGGCGAGGAGCGCGGCGATGTCCTCATCGGTATCCCCAGCCCGATACGAGTGCGCGAACTCGGCCACACTGTCGTGGTCGCCGAGGCCTTTGAGGTCGTAGACGTAGACCTCACACCGCGGATCCAACCCCGCCGCAAGCTCGATCAGTCGCAGGAAGAACGTCTTCCCCATCCTCGGTATCGCACCGATCAGCCCGCTCGCGTACATCAAGGTGACCGTGACCGGCCGGCCCCGCTGGTCGGTACCGAGGGGGACGGGTTCGAACAGGTTCACCCTCCCCGTCTTGGCCAGCGGCCACGACACCGGCCCGGCGGCGGACAGGGACTTGTCCCCCACCCACAACACCAGCCGTCCGGTGTGCACGTCGTGGTCCGGTTCTGGCCACACACACCCCAACTCCCGCCGCAACCCGGACGCAAGGCGATCACGCCGGTCGATGACCTCACCGGCGGTCACACCACCGGGGAGGTCGATGTCCGCGCGCCAGCCCGGGCCATCCCTGGTGTTGGGGGCGGGAAACCCGATCGCATCCGAGGCGGGTTTCCCGGCCTGCACCGCCCGGGCCACGGCCTTGTTCAACTCACCAAGCCCAAGCGTGGACAACGCGGTGGTGATCAGGTCCGCGGTCAGGCGGGGCACGACCGCGGTGTTGACCGCACGACCACCCACCACACTCCGGCCATCACCATGTCCGTACCAACCCAGGACCGCGGCCACGACCGCGACCGTGGCCGCTTGGACCGGCCACGGATAGGACATGACCACCACTGCGGCCACCAGCCCGGCCACCGCGGCCATGCCGGTCAACAGGAGGAGCCGGAACCGGACCGTGTCCCGCCTCTCCTGCTTCAACCGCAGATAGGCATTCGTGTCCGACGGGTGCGCCGTCAGTTGCCGGCGGGCGTCGGCCTGGTCGGCCTCGAACACCCACCGCCCCGCAGCGACCAACAGCTTCCCCAGGCCCACCGGTGACCGGACAGCGAGCTTGGCCCAATACAACGGCAACCGCGTCGCATGAAACGCGGTCAGGTGGCCGTAATAGCCCGTGGTGTCACGTACCGCCGGCACCAACGCAGACCGGTCACGCACCCACGCAGGCACCACCGGACGACGATCACGGCCCAGCTTGTCCCGCCACACCTCCACGGCAGTAGCCGGCGCGGCCGGTGCGTCCACCAACACACGCAACCCCACATCCGGGTCCAGGTCCACATCAGCGGGCGCAACAGGAGGGCGGTCATCACTCGACGACGCGACCACCTCACCAGCCACCACCACCGGCCCAGAACCGTCGGGCTCGGCCGAACCCGACACATCCCCCAAAACCGAGGCGTCGTGGGTGTCGTGCGGAGATCCCAGTGCGACACCTATGTCGGCCTCCCGCTCCTGGTCCAGATGCGCCGCCCTGTAGATCGCCTCCTCGACCCGCATCCCCCGCACCGGCCGACCGGGACCATTCGTCTTGTTGTCGTCTTCGTGGTGGTCGTTCATCACGCCGCCTCCCCTTCGTGATCGGTAGCTACGTCTGTGTCGTCACCGCGCGCAGCGGCCGACGCTGTGGTGGTGCTCGATGGCTGTGCGGCGGCGCGGTACCGCCGCGCTGTCCGCTCCGAAACCCCCAGCCGGGCGGCAAGCTCGACCGCGCTCAAAGCGGGTTCAGCGGCCAGTAGTGCCGCTGCCTCGGTGGGAACGCTCACCGCTCGCGAGCGGACCGCCGGCGCCGGCCGAGGCGCCCGCGAAGCCCTACCGCCGACTGTGGGAGCAGGAGCCGGCTTAGCCGGGTCGGCGTCAACGAGCTGAGCGCGACGCCTCCGCGCGGCCGTTGCGGTCTTATGGTCAGCCGTTGCGTGTTCGCTGGTGACCAGATGCGCCAACGTGGCGCCCATCCCAAGCACCGCGACCGGCAACACCGCCACCAACGCGGTCACCGCGACCGGGGCGCTCGTCGCACCCGCTGCGGTCAACAGGTGGTAGACCACCTGACCCGCCGCACCCAACGTCAGGGCGGCGATCGTTGAGCGGCGGGCGAACCGCACCGCAGCCGGCGACGTTGAGGTCAACCACACCCGCAGGGCGTACGCCGCGTACGCTTCCATCCCGATCGGCAGAGTGACCGCGGTATTGATCTCGAACCCATCCACGATCCCCGGCAACGGCTGAACCACCCCGAAACCACACAACCGGCCCAGGCCGACCCAGCCCGACCACACCGCCACAAACGCCGGCAACGCCAACAGCCACAGCGGCCACACCGCCGTACGCGAGCGCCTGGCGGTGGTCATCGGTCCGACCCCCGCGACCCCACGGCCTGGAGCCAGGCCAACTCACCCGCAGCGGCATACAACCGGCCCGCAGCACGACGGTCACACCGAGCATCGGCCGTGTCACCAGCCGCCAACAGCAGCACCCGCGCAGCCTCCACAGCAGCCACCGCACGCACCCCCACCGCAACAACCGGCGGGACCACAGCGGGGAACTGGCGCGGCGCATCAACCGACAACGTGTCGCTCCCGGCAGGCACCGGGGTGGTGGTGGCCATCACTGGCCACCACCCGAGGACTGCGCAGCGTCAGCGATCGCGGCCACCACCGCAGCCGAGAGCTTCTGCAGGCCACCAGTCAACGGAGCACCAAACGCAGTCGTAGCCGTCGTCAGCCCGAGCACCAAACCCAGGAGCACCGGGCCGAGCTTCATCGACCCCCACTTCACCGCCACAACCACCACGAACAACACGGCCAGAAACAACGGAATCGTCAACATCAGATAGCTCCAATCCGAGATCTAGACGCACAGTCTTTCGTACTGTGTATGTGTGTATGCAGACCTACTGATCGCAGAGTGACACAGCGTCTACGGATCCGTCAAGCGTCTGCATACAGACAGCCGGAGGCGGCGCTATCGTTGACAGGTGCAACCGAACCTGACCGACGCCCGGCCGCTACAGATCCGCGTCGCCGACGAGATCCGCGGACAGATCGAGTCCCACGCACTCGCTCCTGGCGAGAAGCTGCCAACACTCGACGAACTCGCCGAGACGCACCGGTGCAGCCTGGCCGTGGTCCGCAGGGCCGTCGAGTTGCTACGGCAACAGGGACTGATCGTCACCCGGCAGGGAAAGGGCAGCTTCGTCCGGGAGAAGCCCGCCACCCGACGCCACGGGATCGAGCGATACTCCAAACGACGCTGGCGCGGCGGTCAAGCGATCCTCACCGCAGAAGCCGCCGCGCAAGGCCACACAGCGACCCAGGTGGTCCGCGAACTGGAGGAGGTGCCCGCGCCGGACCTCGTCGCCGAACGGCTCCGAGTAGAGCCCGGAACTCCCGTATGGGTACGCCGGCGTACGACCATCGTGGACGGCCGGCCCAACCAGCTCGCCGATTCCTACTACGAACTCGATGTGGTGCGCGGCACTCTGATCCAGCAAGAAGACACCGGGCCAGGCGGTGGGTTCGCCCGCCTGGAGGAGGCCGGCTACAACCTCCAGGAGATCAACGAGGAGATGTCGGTCAGGATGCCGAACGGCCCCGAGAGCGCAGAGCTCGAGCTACCGGCCGGCACACCAGTCATCGACCTCATCCGCACCACCTACGACGTAACCGGGACACCCCGCGAGGTCATGCTCGCCGTCATCGCCGGAGACATGATGACCTTCGCCTACCGCTTCACCATCCCCGAATAGGGCCAGCCGGATGCAGATCTCATTCACCAGCGTCGCCGCACCCGGCACCGTCAACGAAGACCTCGTCATCGCCGGGCCGTCCTGGGTCGCGGTCTTCGACGGCGCGACAGCTCACCCCAGCGCACGCAGCGGATGCATCCACGACGTCCCATGGCTCGTCCGCCAACTCGCGGCCGGCCTCGCCCCGCCGCTACTCCGATCAGACGACGTGACGCTCGTCGACGCGCTAGCCGAAGGCATTGAGCGCACCTGCGCGGCGCACGCGAACACCTGCGACCTCGGCAACCCAGACAGCCCATCCTCAACCGTCGCGATCGCGCGCATCGGTACCGAGCACATTGACTACCTCGTCCTCGCCGACTCGCCGATCATGGCCCGCTACGGCAATGGCCACGACACCATCACCCTCATCCAGGACACCCGCAGCGCAAATCTCCCCAGCTACACACCCGAAGCCATCCGCGAAGCCCGCAACAACCCCGAAGGCTTCTGGGTCGCCTCCACCAAACCCGAAGCCGCCGAAGCCGCAGTCACCGGAACACTCGACGACAACCCATCGCTCTACCTGCTCACAGACGGCATCACCCGATACGTCGAACTACTCCACCTCGGCAAATGGGGCAACCTCGCCCAAGCCATCGACCAAGACGGACCACAGCGGCTCATCGACACCATTCGCGAAGCTGAACGCCGCACACTCCCCGAACTCTCACAACAACCCAACGGACGACGACTCAAGCGCCACGACGATACCTCTATCGCCCTCGTCGAGGAGCCAAGCCCGATCACCGCAAGACACCACTTCGTTGATCGCCCGCAACTATCACCAACGAGGAAAGCTTGAGATGTTCACGGACGACGACGTTCACAAGTACGTGTACCACTTCACTCGACCTGACACGTTTCGATCGCACATCCTCCCGGAGTCTCGCTTACGTATGTCTAAGTTCAGCAAAGTAAATGACCCGCGAGAGAGTCGGGAGTGGGTATGCAATCTATTGGTGCCCGACAAACTGATGGACCGCGACTGGGACATAGTGGCGCTGAGTGAACGCTTCACCGCTTACATGAAAGCGAACGCGAAACTTCTCTGTGTGACTCGCGATGATCCTGAGTTCCACCCAAATCGAGAGAGCTATCTCTACGGGCGCGGCTACGCGCACCCAAGCATGTGGGATCGATACGCGGATGCACATAGCGGCGTCTGCTTGGTCCTTGATGCTGAGAAGCTTGCCGAAGCAACCAACACTGCCGCCGGTGGTCGAGGAACCCTCCAGAGCCAAGCTGTGTCGTATGCCGACCAACCGTCGGGAGAAGTCAACGCCTACACACTTTTTGGCGCTGAACTTGTCGAATTTGGCGAGGACGCTACATTCGCCCGGCATCAGAGTCACCACCTAGATGCGCTCTACTTCTGGAAGTCAAAAGACTGGGCTTCCGAGTTCGAATACCGATGGGTGCTTCTGGACTCAAGTGACGATGACGTCTATGTCGATATCCGGGAAGCGTTGTCAGGCGTCATCTTTGGCGACAGGTACCCTGCTCATGGCCCGGAGTCCGCTGCCGCCAGCTTGGAGGAGAGTGATGTTCAGCTCGGTCGCCTCAAGTACCGGAACGGGCATCCGATCGTCCTGCCGCACGAGATCTAGCCAGCGGGAAACGCGATGCCGTCCAATGACAATGTCCGAAATGGCCGTCCTGCGTTGAGCACATTCACCGTCCCGTCGCTTCGCACAAGGACGGCAACTGGGCGCCCGTCTTCTGCAAAAGCAACCACGAAAGCGTTCCCGTCCCCCGAGAAACGGTCTCGACCGGTAGAGGTCATAGACGACAGTACTCGGCCGTTTCCGGAACCCGCTGCAGCTTGGATAGCCGCCTCATTTAGCTCAGGCATCCTCGGCCTTGAGGGATTGCGTCGCCCGGGGCAGCTTCCGTGGTGTCGGTTGCCCGCTCAAATACAGAACGTTCCGCGACCGAAGCCCCCGTTCTCCAACCGTAGAGCTGTGTGAGCGTGTTGCGGCATGCTCTAACGAATGTCGCCGCACCTTCTGGCGTCACAGTTAGTTCGCCGCTTTCGAGCTTCTTCTTAAAGTCCTTTAGTTCACGAAGATCTCTAACCAGACCCATTGGCGCACCCATCTTTTGCGCTTGGCGGTATGCGAATGGCCCACTAAACAGCGGCACACCTTGTTTCATTGGCCCAAGTTGGCGCACCAGCTCAACTACCCGTATGTAGACAAGCACTTCGTCATATGCCCAAACGGCTATCAGTCGGCATGCGTCCTGATCGACTCTTGATTCCCTTAGTTCCTTGTGAAGGTGTTCGAGTCTGTGGTCTGCTATCAGAAATGAGAACTGCTCCACTTCGAACCGCAGAATTGTACTCTTGAGTCCGAAGCCGTCCGTTCTAGAAGTATCGGGTCGCACGTCAGTAGGGCTATCCTCCTCTATCCGTTCGAGAAGGAGATCGGCTTCTTTGTCGCCCCTCTTGGCCGAAACTCCGAAACCGCTTATCTCCTTTAGATCATTCATAAAGCTCCTCAAGGGCCGTCTGAACCCAAGCACCAAGAGCAGGACTACCATCGGCCAGGCGATAGCATCGATCAGCTGGATCGTTTCGTTCACTACGATTTCTTCCTCGTCAGGACCCCAGGTGCGCGCAGCGCCTGCGCGCGGTGTGCGTACTCTAGCTGAATTGGCATAGCGTAAGTCGCATATCCGAGGTCACCACGCACCCCCTGGACTCCGTGACTTCTGTGGGGCCTAGACGCTGGGGGCTGTTTGGCCGGCCGTGGGTTGGGAGGGTTGCCCGCTGGAATGGCTGCCAACCGGGCCTGTCGTCCGGACGTGACGCCCCGGCCGCGGGTCAATCCCCACATGGTCAACGTCAGATCGGTTAACGACGCACTGACCCAGCACGATGGAGGATATGGACCCCGATGTGTGTGGACGAACTGGGCCGCACACCCACCTACTTGAAAAGGCCCGCATCTGCCCCTTGGGTCCGGCACCGATGGCAACGCTCTACAGGCTTTGTGCCTGAGGCGTGCCCGAGTTGGGGCGCCTTGGCGCATACGACCAGGTCACCGCGACGCGAGCAGACCTCTACGGATCAGAAGGTTTGGGGTTCGAATCCCTACAGGCGCGCCACCCACAACCGGCCCTGACCAGCGTCTGCCCAGGTCAGCAGCCCGGCGGAGGTACTGCGGCTCCGCGCCATGAGCGCCGTAG
>JBOFLH010000434.1:0-5692 GCA_051657765.1 Nocardioides sp.
GCTCGCAACGACAACACTGCGGCCCGGCAGTCAAAGGTCCGCAGGCCCCGTTTGGTCATCCGCTCCACCGTGCTGGCGTCGAGCGCCAAGAAGACCGCTATCGCCGCCTGCGTGTCTGATAGGTCCCGATCGATCTCGATCTGCCAGTGACTGGCCCGGAGCTGATCCGCGAGTGCTCCGAGGGGGGCAACTACTACATCAACGATGTCCAAACCCGGCGGCAGAGACGCCGCCAACGTCTGCCGAACCACACCGGCATCAACCGGCTGGGCGAGACCGATCTCGAGATACTCGGCCTCACTCGCCGCACCCGTCGGCGCCGCTCCGGCGTAGGAAATGCGTGGATGGGGATTGAAGCCCGAAGAGTACGCCATGGGCAGACGAGCGCGCACAATCGCCCGCTCGAAGGCGCGGCTGAAGTCTCGGTGCGAGGTGAACCGCAGCCGGCCGCGTTTGGCGTACCGGATTCGCAGTCGCTGCACGGGTGGGGCCTGCTGCTCGGGTTGCTCGCGCACTGCTGCACCTTAGCCCGCTAGGGCGACCGGTCCAGACGACCCCGGTTGAGGACTGGACTCCCGACAAGCTCGGCGTCCACCGCTGGACATCCAAACCTGGCGTCCGAACCTGGGCGTCCAAGCCAGCCAACCTACAGTTTGGCCGCCTTCATCAGCGGCGACGGATAGACGGTGCCTACCGTCACCCCGTCCAGCCACTCGGTCAATCGGGCAGCCTGGCGATCAAGGGCGGCGGCGCCCTCAGCGCCGATATCTTCCAACAGTACGACCCGCACCCGCGCATCCCGGTCCTGAATCCAGCCACCGACAATTCGGCCGTTCCACCACGCCGTGGTGCCCGCGTTGCCATTAGCGTCGAAGAGGGCCGAGCCATGAGGCCCGAGGATGAAGTCGCGCTTCTTCCAGCCCATCACGGTCGGATCGAGCACCGGGAGCAGGGCCGCCCACGGCTGGCTGCACCACGGCGAATCACTGGGCATCGGCTCGACATCCTCGGGAAGCAGATAGCCGATTGCGCCGTCTTCGAGGTTGACCGCGACGGCTCGCACGTCGTTCAATGCCTGCTTGACGATGCCGGCCGTGCCACCAAGCCACCACTGGATGTCGGCGGCGGTCCCCGGCCCAAAGGTCCACAACCAACGCCGGACCAGTTCGGCATAGCCGACCTCGGCTGGCCAAGGCTCCGGTTTCCCCCCTAGCCAGGCATCCATCAAGGTCCACTGGGGGCGCGAAACCCGCCAGTGGCCGCCGTTGCGGCCGCGCACGATCTGGGTCTCCACCGCAAGCTGGGTCAACACCCGGGGCGAGATCGGGGTGTTCGCGTTGTAGCTCTTGCCGGGCGCCAGGTCCAGCCGGCCGGACAGCGCCGGCACTTCCTCGCGCAGCTGGGCCGCCGACAACTCCGATCCGTCAGCCAGTCGGGCCAGGACGCCGTCGCGGGCCGCCGACAACCAGGCGGCGCCGTCTCGCGCCAGACCGGCCCGCTCAACTTCGGTGGCCAGCCGGGCCGCGAGCGACGGCGCGATCCGCGCACTCGCACTCCCCCATGCGGCCGGCAAAAGGTCGCGTGGGAACACGAACAGAGTACGTCGCATCGCCAGCTGCTTGACCAGGCGCCGGTCGACGTAAAGGGCTCGGTCGACGTCGTCGACGGTCATCGCGTCGATACGGGCCTGCAACGAAAGATAGACGGTCGCCGGTTCAGTCGCGTGCAACACCGTCATCGCCTCGGTGGCCGCGACCGGATCGGACAACCGACTGTTCGGTGCGACCCCATGTCGCTGCGCTATTCGTGCCCGCCGCTCAGCATCGCCGACATGTCTCACCGGGGCGCTCATGGCCACCATCTTCTCCACCTGGCAGCCCTCGACGGCACCCGGGGGCCGCGACGCCACTTCGCCAGCAGCACACCGGACCGGCCACCCACCGTTGCGAGCCGAGGCGTCATCGTGTTCGCCGGTCACCGGGTACCCCGATCCGACCGGCGAGTCGGGTCACACCACAGTCAGCGGGAGCAGCGACTGTCCAGTCGGGCCGATCTGGATCTCGGTGCCCATCTCAGGACACACCCCGCAGTCGTAACACGGGGTCCACCGGCAATCCTCCACCTCGACCTCTGAGGACGGGTTGATCGCGTCCTCCCAGTCAGCCCACAACCAATCCTTGTCCAGGCCGGAGTCCAAGTGGTCCCACGGCAAGACCTCGTCGTAGGCGCGTTCCCGGGTAGTGAACCAGTCCAGGTCCAGTCCGGCGGGAGCCAGCACGGTCTCGCAGGCGGCGAACCAACGTTCATAGGAGAAGTGCTCGCTCCAACCGTCGAACCGGCCACCGTCTCGCCATACCTGCTCGATGACGGCGCCCACCCGGCGGTCCCCGCGCGACAACAGTCCTTCGATGATGCCCGGCTTGCCATCGTGATAGCGGAAGCCGATGGCCCGGCCATAACGTTTGTCGGCCCGCACCAGATCACGCAGCTTCTTCAGCCGCAGGTCGGTCGTCTCGTGGTCGAGCTGAGCGGCCCACTGGAACGGCGTATGCGGCTTCGGTACGAAGCCGCCGATCGAGACCGTGCACCGAATGTCATTGCGCCCTGTGACCTCCCGACCTTTGGCTATCACCTTCTTCGCGAGATCGGCGATCTCCAGGACGTCCTCGTCGGTTTCGGTGGGCAACCCGCACATGAAGTAGAGCTTGACTTGACGCCACCCATGAGAAAACGCGGTGGCGACCGTGCGGATCAGATCCTCCTCGGTCACCATCTTGTTGATCACTTTGCGCATCCGTTCGCTACCGCCCTCTGGGGCGAACGTCAGCCCGGAGCGCCGGCCGTTGCGGGAAAACTCGTTCGCCAGGGTGATGTTGAACGCATCGACGCGCGTCGACGGCAGCGACAGTGACACATTCGAGCCGTCATAACGATCGGCCAAGCCCTTGGCGACCTCGCCGATTTCAGTGTGATCCGCGCTGGAGAGTGAAAGCAGGCCCACTTCCTCGAAACCGGTCCGGCGGATGCCGTTCTCGACCATGTCTCCGATCGTGGTGATGGACCGCTCCCGCACCGGTCGAGTGATCATGCCCGCCTGACAAAACCGACACCCGCGGGTACAGCCCCGGAAGATCTCGACCGAGAACCGTTCGTGCACGGTCTCGGCCAACGGCACCAGCGGCTTGGCCGGATAAGGCCATGCGTCGAGGTCCATCAAAGTGTGCTTGGCGACCCGGAAAGGGATACCCGGCTTGTTGGGCACGACGGCTTCGATGGTGCGGTCATCGGCGTAGGCGACGTCGTAGAACGCGGGTACATAGACGCCGCCACCAACCGCAAGCCGCCGCAGCACCTCGACACGGCCACCAGGCTCGCCCTCGGACTTCCACTCGCGGATCACCTCCGAGATGGCCAACACGATCTCTTCACCGTCGCCGAGCACCGCGGCGTCGATGAAGTCCGCGACCGGCTCCGGATTAAACGCGGCGTGTCCGCCAGCGAGCACGATGGGGTGGTCGGCGGTTCGATCGACTGCGTGCAGCGGAATCCCGGCCAGGTCCAGCGCGGTCAACATGTTGGTGTAGCCGAGTTCAGTGGCGAAGCTCAGCCCCAAGACATCGAAGGCGCCCACCGGACGATGTCCGTCGACGGTGAACTGCGGGATCGGGCCGTGTTCGTCTCCCGCGCGCATGATCGCCTCCAGATCCGGCCAGACGGCGTAGGTCCGCTCGGCGAGGATCCAATCGCGTTCGTTGAGCACCTCATACAGGATCTGCACGCCCTGATTGGGTAGGCCCACTTCATAAGCGTCGGGGTACATCAAGGCCCAGCGAACCGTCGGGCCGTCCGGGGCGCAATCCCAGTCCTTCAGGCTCGCATTGAGCTCCCCACCGACGTATTGAATTGGTTTCTGGACGAGCGGGAGCTTCGGCTCCAGACGCCCGAACACTGACTCCGCGGAAGGCATCGACCAAGCCTACGGCACCGGATGGAGGATCGATGAACACCCAAACGCGGCCAACACCCGCGCAGGTTGCACTTCGTCGACGCGCGGCGGCCTGGTCACCTCAACCAACCCGGGCTACCGCTCGTTCCTCGCGCAAGGACAAACCCTTGGTGTGGTGGCGCAATCGGATGTTCTGAAGCAGCCCGACCGCGATCAGACAGGCAAACATCGACGATCCGCCGTAAGAGACTAACGGCAACGGCACCCCGGTCACCGGCATCATGCCGAGGCACATGCCGATATTCTGGAATGCCTGGAACCCGAACCAGCAGCCGACTCCGGCCGCGGCGATCCGCCCGAACGCATCGTCGGCCCGGACCGCGATGAGCAACGCGCGCCAGACCACGAGCGCAATCAGCACGGTGAGCAGGCCGGCCCCGATCAGCCCCAGCTCTTCGCCGGCCACCGTGAAGATGAAGTCGGTTTGTTGCTCCGGGACGAATCCCGACCGAGTCTGCGAACCGTCAAACAGCCCCTGCCCGGCCAGACCCCCGTTGCCAATTGCGATCCGGGCCTGCTCGGTGTTGTAGCCGGCACCTTGAGGGTCCAGGCCCGGGTCGGTAAACGCGAGGAACCGGTTCACCTGATACTGCCGGAGTACCCCGAACGCTACGGCGGCGGCCACGGCCAGTATTCCGGTCGCCAGCAGCCCGATCAGCCACCGCCGGCCGATGCCGGCCACCGCTAGCGCCCCGGCACTTGTCGTCGCGAGCACCAACACGGTGCCCAGGTCGGGTTGCAGCAGGATCAACGCGACCGGTAGCGCGACGATCAGCAACAGTCCGATCACATCCGACAGCCGCAGGGGTCGCCAGCGGTCCCGTCCGCGTTCGGCGACCCACCAGGCGCCGGCGACTACGACGGTCAGCTTGGCGAACTCTGCCGGTTGCACCGACACCGCACCAATTGCCAACCAGGAACGGGAACCGTTGATCGTCGTGCCGGCCATCAATACCGCGATCAGGCCGAGAATCGATGCCAGATAGCTCAGCGGCGCGGCGGTTCGTATCCACCGATGCTCGGTCAGCATCACCGTCAACATCAACAGCCAACCGATCACGACGTTAATCAGATGCCTGGTCAGGTAGCCCGCGGAGTCGGCGCCCGGCAGCGCCCACCGATGCGCGGTAGCCGACCACACCAACACGGTACCGGTCGCCGTCAGCGCGGCCACCGCACTCATGAGCCACCAGTCCGCGGCCCTGGCCCGTCGTCCGGCTCCGAGCCGGACCGTAGACCCAATCGTCGGCCTGCCCCCTACCCGGGTCACGATTCGGGCCCTCCTGCTTCGATCTCTCCCGGCCCGGTCTGGCGATCACCGAGCGACACCGGCGAAACCGGCGGCAGAATCGAACCGTCCAGCTGGAATCTGGGCAGTCCGGCAGGCGCCACGACATCCGGGATCAGCGTGCGAGCCGAATCGACACGATCCGCACGAACGCCATACAGGCCTTCCCAGATCTGGCGGATGGCCGGTCCGGAGGTTCCCGAACCGGTCCCGCCTTGCGAGACCATCATGACGACGACGTAGTCCTCGGAGTACGACGCCACCCACGAGGTGGACTGCTTGCCGTAGACCTCGGCTGATCCCGTCTTCGATCGGATCCGCACCTGGTCCAACGGGAACCCGACCATCCGCCACGCCATCGTGCCTTGCCTGGTTACGCCCTGCAGAGCGGTGTCGAT
>JBOFLH010000435.1:0-2247 GCA_051657765.1 Nocardioides sp.
CTCATGACGCCGATGACCTCCGGGCCATGGCTGCCAGTTGTGGCCTCTCGCTTGTTCTCAATGACGTCTCGCTGGGGTTTTGTGACGTCTCGCGGATAATCGAGGCATGTGCCGCAACATTCGCCCACTCAACAACTTCGCTCCGCCGGCGACCAGTGCGGAAGTAACGGCCGCAGCCTTGCAGTTCGTGCGAAAGGTGAGCGGCACCACGAAGCCATCGGCCGCCAACCAGGTCGCGTTTGATCACGCGGTACAGGAAATCGCCCGAGCTACCGACCGCCTGTTGGCTAACCTGGTCACCACCGCGGCACCGAAGAACCGCGACGAGGAAGCCGCCAAGGCCAGGGCACGGGCCGCCGCGCGCTATGCCCGCTGAAACCGCAAATCCCGGTCCACTACTGGCCGCATCCGGGTCGACGCACGATGCGCCCAGGACCAGCGCCGCCACCGATCTGGTCGCGACGGCGCTGAGCACCGACCAAGCCGTGGTACTCACTGGAGCGGGTCTCAGCACCGATTCCGGCATCCCCGACTATCGAGGGCCGAGCGCACCCTCGCGAAAGCCGATGACGTTCCAGGAGTTCACCGCCTCGGTCGCGAACCAGCGACGTTATTGGGCACGGAGCTTCGTCGGCTGGAGCCGGCTGGCCGATGCCGAGCCCAATGCCGGACACCACGCCCTGGCCGCGTTGAACCCCTCCCTGCTGATCACCCAGAATGTCGACGGATTGCACGAGCGTGCCGGCTCGCGACGGATGGTCGCGCTGCACGGCCGGATTGCCGAGGTGATCTGCCTCGGTTGCCGGCGTACCTCCCCCAGAGCCGCGCTCCAAGACCGACTCCACGAGTTCAACCCGGGTTTCTTGGACCGGCTCTCGGCTGTCGCCCCGCTGCCCGACGGAGACACCGACCTCACCGGGCCGCCCGGGCCTCGGATTGACGGGTTCCGGGTCCCCGATTGCCCCGGCTGCGGCGGGTTGCTCAAGCCTGACATGGTGTTCTTCGGCGAGAACGTGCCGGCAGCCCGGGTCGAGCGGTGTTACGCGGCCGTCGACCGGCTAGCCGACAACCACGGGGTACTCCTGGTCGCCGGCTCCTCCCTGACGGTGCTGAGCGGCCTGCGATTCGTCCGGCGGGCGGCGAGCCACCGCACCCCGGTGGTGATCGTGAACCGCGGGGCTACCCGTGGCGACCACCTCGCGACCCACCGACTCGACATCGGGTGCAGTGAGTTCCTCAGCGCCCTGGTAGCTGCAATGTCGCGCTAACGGCCGAATCGAACCAGTTGGCGCGTCCACGCGACTCGCGAAATCCGAGCGGAGCTGGCACGCAGGTGCTCCCGAGTCGCTAGAGAGTGCGCACGAAGATATGCTCAGCTGACTCGAAATCGATCTCGGCCGACTCGCCGCCAGAACCGATCAACACCGCCTCCCGCGAGGCGGTCACCACAATCGTCTTGTCCGGCCCGGCGCCGACCCGGCGCAGCGTCCCCATCAGCTGTTCGTCCTTTTGGATCTCTTCGGAGATCCGGCCCACCCGCACTCGCGCCGGCTCGGGACCGGCCACCTCGGACAGCGGTTTCACCCCCTCCATGAACTCCTCCCCGCGAGGCTCGCCCAACTCCTCGAGCCCCGGTATCGGATTGCCGTAGGGCGACTCGGTCGGGTGGTTCAGCAACTCCAGCAGCCGGCGCTCGACGGTCTCGGAGATGACGTGTTCCCAACGGCAGGCCTCGGCGTGGACCAACTCCCAATCCAAGCCGATCACATCGACCAGGAGCCGCTCCGCCAGCCGATGCTTGCGCATCACCCGAGTGGCCAGCCGCATCCCCTCATCGGTGAGTTCCAGGTGCCGATCCCCTTCCACGGTCAGCAACCCGTCGCGTTCCATCCGGGCAACCGTCTGGGAGACGGTCGGCCCGCTTTGGTGCAGGCGTTCGGCGATTCTTGCTCGCAAGGGAACGATGTCTTCCTCGACCAGTTCGTAGATGGTGCGCAAATACATCTCGGTGGTGTCGATGAGGTCGCTCACCAGGCCATTGTGGCACCACATAGTCTTTTCTCGATGCCATCGGTGATGTGGTTCCGCCGGGACCTGAGAGTGCGGGACCATCCAGCGCTGCTGGCCGCCATTGCGGCGAGCCCCGGCGGTGTGGTTCCTCTCTATGTCATCGACCCGATCCTGTGGCATCGAGCCGGCGAACCGCGGCGCGCCTACCTGGCCGCGTCCTTGAGGTCCCTCGACGAG
>JBOFLH010000436.1:0-4149 GCA_051657765.1 Nocardioides sp.
GCCCTGGCTCGGCCGAGACGTCGGGCGCAACGAGTTCCGGCGTACCGTCGGCGGGCTCCAGGGGGCCGCCTTGTTGCTGCCGTGCGTGCCGGTCGTCGATCCCGCGGTCGGTGCGCTGGCCGTGGCCGGAGCCCTGGCGCTGCTGGTGGCCTCGTTCGTCCATAAGGCGCTGGCCTGCCGCCGGTCGGCCCGCGAGGTGAGCGCGCGGCCGACGATGAGTGGGAGCCGGGCCGACGCACCCCGATGAGAAGAGTCTCAGCTACGGCTTGTGGGGCAGGGCCCCGAAAAGGTTGGGTTGTGACAAGCCAGGGCGCATGTGATTGCTCTGTTGGGGGCGTGGTGCCGTAGGACGGCGGCGATGTTGTCCAGCCAGCGAGTCGTAGGATTCCGACGGTGGTCTTGCGGAGGGTGGCTACGACCTGGGGTGCGGGTTTGGAGAGCGGTCTTCGTCGTAGGTGACGTCTCGTACTCAATGGAGTTTGTTCTCCACGGTCCAATGACCGCAGAGCCAGGCTACGAGTGGCCGCTAGTGGTGCGGGGTGTGCGGTCGCGGAGGTGATGAGGCAGACGACCTCGATGGTCTTCTTCCCGTTGCGGGTGGTGGTGCGAGCGACTTGCGCGGCGCGGGTGACCCATCGATCCACCGTGCCGCATGCCATGTGACGCGCTGCCAAGGCGTGCTGGCCGGGGTAGGCGGGCTTGCGGCCACCGTACGTGAGGCATGCAGTCAGTTGACGAACGGTGGTGAAGGCTGGACCCGGTTCGGCCTGACTGGCCGCGATCGCAAGCCACCAGTATGAGTTTTGTTGATTCGCGAACAAGGTCGCCAACCAGTTGGTAGCTTGCTTGCTTCCGACCAACGACCACTGCAGAGATCTCGGGGGCCCAGTGAAGGACAACCCAGGCAGGCATGGATCATGGGTTTGGACACTTGCCGTCGTGTCTGTAGCCATGGTTATCTACGCCGCCGCAATTCCGACTTTTGTCTATCCAGGCGCCGAGCTCAGCTCGCTCCGATCTGGACTGGCTCGACTGGTTGCCGCAGTACTGGCAATCATGTTCGGTGTGGCGTATGTAGTAGCGGACTCAAGAAGAATTGATCGGATTATCCATCGAATTAGGCGCAATGAAACGGAAGGAGAATCTCGGTTCAGCGAAATTATAGCGGTAGAGCAGTTAAAGCAGAATGTTTCTGAAGCGATCGAGAAAGGCATCTTTAATTCGCAAGATGCAACAGCCTATCTAATGCGGTTAATGGAACCTGCGGAGTCGCGAGCGCGCGTTGTTGAAGACATTCGTCTCCTAGATGCCGTCTTCGAGCGCAACGGAGTTATCAACTTCCGGCGTATCAATACCGAAGGCTTAGATCGGGTCGCGGTCGACTATTTGCCAACGCTCCGCTTCCGCAAGGGCTATCTCGTTGACCGAATCAAAATCTGTGATGGTAGCGGAAGTGAACTGCCCGTCATGCCCTATCGGGATGGAATCACGCTGGATGCGTACTGCCTACAGTTGCTACTGGTAGCTCTCTTCGGGGTGGAAAATCTAAAAAGTCGACTGAAAGATTTTCTCTCAGTTGAGTCACTTCTGTTTAGCTACCTTGTCACATTTGACTCTTCCAGAACCGCCCGACAGATTTATGAACAGATTAGATCTGAAGTCGGGAACTATTGCCCAGACGCGAACCCAAAAGCGCTGGAGAGCCTCACAAGATTCGTGGTGCATTGCGCAACAAATTACTCCGTAACCGTTCTTTCTCCGCGTGAGTCCGGCGTGCTTTCGAAAGACTACGGTATCGTGACCTATGCATACCGTGAGGCGCAGCATGAGACCTCCGACCAGTACGAGTTGGTACCCAGCGAGCCCTGGGTTGACGGCACAGAGCAGTCGACTCAACAGCGAACTCGTCGGCGGCAAGCTATCAGCGCCATCGACTCGTTAAAGGATCGCTTGCGCAGCACGCTTGGACTCCAAGCGGCGTTCCTAGTTGTGGACGCGGCTCGGTCAAAACGTTGTGGAAGCTATCACCTTCGCGTCGAGGCGCCACCGGGATGCTACGTTGGTGACGTGGCCTTCATAGATTACGCGACGCACTCAGCAGTCCCGAAGGGCGGGGCAAAGGGCGTCTATCCAGCCGGTCGGGCCTACTTCAACTGCCCGCCACCACGGCGGCTATCTAGCGTACATCTCTACACTCGGGACTTTGTGCGATCCAGTTCGAAATCACCCAAGCTGGTAATTAAATTTTCTGAACTTTATCCCGGCGCCTATTTGCGAGCAACAATACTTTCAGTCGCGACTGCGGTTTCTCTCTGGCTCCTCGCAATCACGCACGGAGTCAGTAGAGCGTCCGGGCAGGGTTCCTTTTTTAACCTGTTTCTTGACAACACTTCCGAAGTTCCCGATGCAGACTTTGGAGCGTTAGTCGTCACAATCCCAGTAGCCTTGTGGTCACTGGTTGGACTTTCTAGTAGACCCGAGAATCGACTCTCTGCTCTTGCTCCCCATCTTTCGACTTTCGCCAGCTTGACCCTCAGTCTTGCTGGTTTACTCCTATTTTTAAGTCCGGCGACTACATGGCAATTTCTCGATCTGTGGACGCCCAAATCCGAATTTTTTGGAGTGTTAGATGGTCGGTGGATCGTCCTCATATTGCTCAGTGTCGGGAACTCGATGTTAGCCCTTAGATGTTGGCTGGTTCGTGGTTTGCGAGAATACCGAGAGTCGAGAGGAGAGTTCAGTCAGTGAGTCGAACTTCAGCCACTCGACACAAGATTCCCCAGACAGCGGATCCTATCCAAGAGACCCGTCCAGCTGACCGGTGGTTTCGACGGCGGACATATTTGGTAGCCGGTGTTGGCGACGCTCCTAACGACGAATTGGATCCTCCACCTGTGGACCAGTGGGATGTGGTCTACCCGCTGATTTTAAAAGCCGCCACAGCATTGGCGGATCCTGAGACGGCTGCTCTCCTGAAGAGTTCCAAAGAGGATCCCCAGTCGTGACGTTAATGCAGAGGTTTTCTCGCCAGCAACTCTGGCGAAAAATTTCAGTGCCCGGTTAACCTGACGGTCCCTTTGCGTGGCACCGGCGGATGTTTATTGCTCTCAGAGCGTGGTCATGTGGGTTTGACCGGGGTCCTGACTCGACATTCCCGGCTCTTCCTACTTGAGGTGGGGGTGTGAGCGACTCGCGGTGATGACCTGGCCCGGAGTTGGGTCGAGGCCTTCCAGAGTTCGGAGCGACCAAGCTACCGAGCCGGAATGCCTCGACGATGTCCGAGCCTATGGCGTGTCGACGTGCGCGCTCGTGCCCTGATCCCATCTACTGCATCTCCTGCGACCTGCTGATCGGCCTCGATGGTTTCCACGTCATCTCGGTGACGAGAACTGAGGTGGGGCTGGAGGTGGTGGTCGAGTCTCCACATCGGCTGATGGGTTGCCCGACCTGCGGAGTGGTTGTTGCGAGCCGTGGCAGCCGTGACGTGCGGTTGGTTGACGTGCCCTGCTTGGGCCGTCCTGTCGAGCTGGTTTGGCGCAAGCGCACATGGCGCTGCTGTGAGGAAGGCTGCGGGACGAGGTCGATCACCGAGCAGCACGAAGCCCTCGCCGCACCGCGCATTGTTGACCACCCGGGCTCGGTGGTGGGCCGTCGGGCAGATGCGCCGTGAGCATGCCAGCGCGCTCGGCCTGGCTCGTCAGCTTGGGACGACCTGGAACACGGTGTGGGGCTCGATCAAGCCGCTACTGCAGGCGATGGCCGATGACGAGACCCGCTTCTTCGAGGGGGTCGACACCCTCGGGGTGGACGAGCACATCTGGCACCACGTCTCCACCAAGCCGCCCGAGGACGGTGGGCGTGGTCCCAAGGAGCTGACCGGGTTGGTTGATCTGACCAGAACCCCAGCAGTCAAGGGGAGATACAAGGGCAAGCCACGGGTCAGAGCGCGGCTGCTCGACCTGGTCCCGGGCCGCTCCGGCCTGCATACGCCGACTGGCTCAAGGCCCGCAACGCCGCGTTCCGGGCCGGTGTGAAGATCGCCACGCTCGACCCGTTCCACGGCTACAAGAACGCCATCGACGATCAGCTCGAAGACGCCGTCGCGGTCCTCGATGCCTTCCACGTCGTCAAGCTCGGCACCGCCGCGGT
>JBOFLH010000437.1:0-5491 GCA_051657765.1 Nocardioides sp.
ACCAAGTCCATGGCCCGAAGCGCGGCCTCGACGTGGTGGGTGTTCGGGTCCGATTGTGCGATGTCCTCGCCTTGCACGTACAGGCCGCGGAAACTGCCGCCGAGGGCCGAGTCGAACATGTTGGGGATACGCAGGCCGGGCTCCGGATCGAGGGTCTTGCCCCACAACTCTTCATAGATTCCGCGCACCTCGTCGCGACCGACATGGCGATAACCCGGAAACTCGTGTGGGAACGAACCCATGTCACACGACCCCTGGACGTTGTTCTGTCCGCGCAGCGGATTGACGCCCACGCCCGGCCGGCCCAAGTTGCCGGTCACCATGGCGAGGTTGGCCATACCCATGACCATCGTCGAGCCTTGGCTGTGTTCGGTGACGCCCAGACCGTAGTAGATGGCGCCGTTGCCCGCCTCAGCGAACAGCCGGGCCGCCGCGCGTAGGTGGTCGGGGTCGATCCCGGTGGCCGCCGCGGTGGCCTCAGGGGAGTTGCTCGGGTGCGCGATGAAGGCCAGATATCCGTCCACGTTCTCGCAGCGTTCGCGGAGAAAGGCCTCATCGTGCCGGCCTTCGGTCACGATCACGTGCGCCAGCGCGTTGACGAAGGCAACATTCGACCCCGGCTGCACCGGCAGGTGGAATGCCGCCTGCACGTGGGGGCTGCGGACTAGTCCGATGCGGCGCGGATCGGCCACGATGATCTGTGCGCCCTCGCGAAGCCGACGTTTGATCCGCGAGGCAAAGACCGGGTGCGCGTCGGTCGGGTTGGCGCCGATGAGCAGGATCACGTCGGCCTCCTCGATGGAACCGAAGTCCTGAGTGCCGGCGGAGGTACCGAAGGTCTGGCTCAGCCCGTAGCCGGTGGGGGAGTGACACACTCGCGCGCACGTGTCGATGTTGTTGTTGCCGAACGCCGCGCGGACCATCTTCTGCACGACGTACACCTCCTCGTTGGTGCAGCGCGAGGAGGAGATGCCGCCGATGGACCCCACGCCATGCGCGGCCTGAATGGCCCGGAAACCGCGGGCCGCCGCGGCGATGGCGTCCGGCCAGGTGGTTCGTCGCCACTCGTCGTGAATGCTGTCGCGCAGCATCGGATGCAGCTGCCGGTCCTGGTGAGAGGCGTAGCCGTAGGCGAACCGGCCCTTGACGCAGCTATGGCCCTGGTTGGCGCCGCCGGCCTTGCTCGGGACCATGCGGACCACCTGGGTCTCGTCCGCCGACCCGGGTGGCCCGGACCCCGAGACCTCCGCGCGAAACGAGCACCCGACCCCGCAATAGGCGCAGGTGGTCTCCACCGAACGCGTCGGCATCCCAAGCTCGATCACCGACTTCTCCTGAAGGGCGGAGGTCGGGCAGGCCTGCACGCAGGCGCCGCAGGACACGCACTCGGAGGAGAAGAAGTCGGTGCCGCCCGGACTGATCCTGGAGTCGAAGCCCCGGCCTTCGACGGTCAACGCGAACGTACCCTGGGTTTCGCCGCACGCCCGCACGCAGCGCGAGCACACGATGCATGCGGACTGGTCGAAGTTGAAGTACGGATTCGAGTCGTCGTAGGTCGGGTCCTCCATATGCGTGCGGTTGGTCAGGTGCGATGCCAGCCCGTAGCGGACCTCGGCGACCCCAACGGTCGTGGCGAGCGCCTGCATCTCACAGTTGCCGCGCGCGCATCCGGCGCAGTCGGCCGGGTGATCGGAGAGATAGAGCTCCAGGACGTTGCGGCGTAACCCGATCAGCTGATCAGTGTGGGTGGACACCACCATGCCGTCCGCGCACGGGGTCGTGCACGAAGCCGGCGTACCGCGCACGCCGTCGACCTCGACCAGACACATCCGGCACGACCCGAACGCGGTCAACGAGTCGGTCGCGCACAACCTGGGCACATCGATGCCGGCGGCCGCGGACGCACGCAGCACCGAAGTGCCAACCGGCACAGTGACCGCACGGCCATTGATCGTCACCACCGCGGTCGCCGCGCCGGACACAGCCGGCGTACCCCAGTCGGGCTCGGGCGACCAGCTGTCGGCGTGAGCGGTGGCTTCCGGGGGCCCTGCCGAACCATCGGGCGGAGTTGTCCGACTGAGCTGAGCGGTCACGGCGTTGCCTCCTGAACGGTCCGATCGAAGTCTTCGGGCCAGTGTCGCAGAGCGCTCCGCACCGGCATCGGCGTTAACCCACCCATGGCACACAACGACCCTTTGATCATCGTGTCGCAGAGATCGTCGAGGAGCGCGAGATTGGCCGAGAGATTGTGGCCGGCAATGATCCGATCCAGAGTCTCGACACCACGAACGGAGCCGATCCGGCACGGGGTGCACTTGCCGCACGATTCCGCCGCGCAGAACTCCATCGCGAAGCGGGCCATCCGGGCCATCTCCACGGTGTCGTCAAAGACCACGATTCCGCCGTGCCCGAGCATGGCGTCGGCCTCGGCAAGGGACTCGTAGTCCAGGGCGATGTCGAAGCTTGTCGTCGGCAGGTAGGCGCCTAGTGGGCCGCCGACCTGCACCGCGCGGACCGGTCGACCGGACCGAGTGCCCTGCCCGAAGTTCTCGACGAGTTCGCCGAGAGTGACGCCGAACGGGAGCTCAACCAGGCCACCCTGGGCGACGTTGCCGGCCAACTGGAAGACCTGGGTGCCGCGTGAACGACCAGTGCCCAGCTCGGCGTACGTCGTACCGCCGTCGGCCAGGATCATCGGAATGGTGCACAGCGTCAGTACGTTGTTGACGACCGTGGGCCGGCCGAAGAGACCCGATATCGCCGGGATCGGCGGCTTGGCGCGGACCTCGCCCCGCTTTCCTTCGAGGCTGTCCAGCATCGACGACTCCTCGCCGCAGATGTAGGCGCCGGCGCCCACTCGGACGTCAAGGTCGAACGTGGTGTCGCGGCCGAGAACGTTCCTGCCGAGATAGCCGTGGGTGTACGCCGTGTCGATCGCCCGCCGCAACGCGGCGATCGCGTGCGGATACTCCGAGCGGACGTAAACGTAGCCCTCGGTGGCGCCAACCGCGTAGCCGGCGATGATCATGCCTTCGATCAGCGTGAAAGGGTCGCCTTCGACGATCATGCGATCGGCGAAGGTACCAGAGTCTCCTTCATCGAAATTGCAGCAGACGAACTTAAGGTCGGCGGCCTGTTCCAGTACGGTTCGCCACTTGACGCCGGCCGGGAAGCCGGCGCCGCCCCGTCCCCTGATCCCGGATTCGGTGACCTCGGCCACCACCTCGGCCGGCGTCATCGAGAACGCACGTTCGAGTCCGGCCCAGCCGCCGTGCTCGGCATAGTCTCCGATCGATGCGGGATCGACGATGCCAAGTCGGGCGCAGGTGACGCGACGTTGCCTGGTCAGCCAGGGATGTTCGTCGACGAGCCCGATTGCTTTGACACGCACCGCCGACCAGCCGTCCGTCGCCACGGTTCGGGCATCGGTGGGTGTCAGATTGGCGAAGCCCGCACGGCCGTCCGGGCCGAGCACTTCGACCAAGGGTTCAGCCCACAACATCCCGCGTGACCCATTGCGTGTGACAACGCAGCCAGGGATCGTAGCCAGAATCGCGGCCACCTCGTCGGCGCCCACGGAGACCGCGGCCGCGTCGCCCGGCACGAAGACAACTTGCGGCGCTGCGGGCGGCTCAGTCACGGTCATCGGGCAACCTCACTCCATGCCTCGGCGCACAAGGTCGTTGTCGTGAGTTGTCCAACTCGCGGTGAGCCGGTCAATGGCGCCGGAGTTGAGGCGGCCGTAGAGCCGACCGTCGATGGTGCCGGCCGGTCCCAAGGCGCAGTTCCCGAGACAGAACACCTCGCGCACCGCGACCGATGCGCCCCACCTGTTCGTCGCGGCCCGTGACCGAGTGTCGTCGAACAACGCTTGGCCGCCAACCGCCTGGCAGGCCTCGGCGCGGCACAACACGATGCTGTGGTCGGCCGGGGGAGTGGTGGAGAAGTCGTGATAGAAGGAGACCACGCCGTATACCTCGGCGACCGAGAGGTTCAGCACGTCAGCAATGATCGGCAGGTCCGCGCGGTCGATGAATCCACACTCGTCCATCACCGCATGCAGAATGGGTAACAGCGCGCCCCGAAGGTGCGTACGGGCGTCGGCGAGCGCCCGCACGACGTCGGCTCGCGGAGTGTCGGCGCTGGTCGTCATAACTGCCTCATCTACTCCCGGTGGCCGCTTTGGTAGCGGACACGGTCGGTACGGTGGCCGAGCCGGTAGCGGTGTGATGTCGCCACAGCACCGAGTGTAGTTCGCCCGGCTTGCAAGTGCCGAGCGGAACACTCAAGCTCCTCACATGACCGACGCCGCCACTGATGCCATGCCCTTGCCCGACCCGCTCGATGCCGAACTTGCCGTGCGGCGGCTCGCCGAGTATCAGTCGTTCGACCGGGCCGTGCTCAACGAGATCGTGGACGACGCGTTGATCGCTCACCTCGCGGTGGTGCGGGACGGCAAACCCGTGGTCTTGCCTTTTGCCTGCGCCCGCGCCGGCAACTCGGTGATCCTGCACGGTTCAACCGGGGGTGGGGTGCTTCGGTTGGCTGCCGGGCAACCGGTATCAGTGGCCATCACCCACCTCGACGGCCTGGTCTACGCACGTTCGCTGTTCGAAAGCTCAATGCACTACCGCAGCGCGGTGATCTTGGGCGAGGTCGAGGTACTGACCGGGGACGACCGCATCGCGGCGCTGCACGTGTTGTCGGAGCACTTGTTCCCGGGCCGGGCCACCGAGGTGCGCGATCACAGCACCAAGGAACTAGCGGCCACCTTGGTGCTGCGGTTGTCTCTTGATCGTGCGAGTGTCAAGGTTGGCAACGGCCCAGCGGACGACCCGGATGACGGCGAGCCCCGTACTGTCTGGGCCGGCGTCGTACCGCTGCGCCTGGTTGCTAGCGCGCCGGTGCCAGCCGGTGACGTTCCGCCCGGTGTGACTACGTCGACCTCCGCGCTGGCCGCGAGCCGGCGCCATAGCGTCGACTAGTTCGAACCGGCCGCCGATTCAATGCGAGTTCCACAATGGGCGCAGAACTTCTTGCTGGTGTCGACCGGCGAGCCACACTCGGTGCAAAACGTACCGCGAGGCGGCGCCGCGGCGGGTGGTTCCTCCCCAGAGACCGGGCCGCCAGAGACCGGACCGCCAGAGACCGGGCCTGTGCTGATCGGCGGCTGATCGATCGGCGGCAGGGTAGCCACCGGCTGTGTCGCTGGTGGCGGCTGGGTGGATGACGGCGGCGACTGCGGCGAAAGGGCCGCGGCTACCGTTGCCGAGTCGGTGGCGACTGGGGGAGGCGGGGCTGCGGTGTCCGGTCCTAGCGCGGGTGGCCCGCCGATGGGCTGTGGTGGTTGGGACACCGGGGCTGACGCCGTGGTCGCCGCGACATACGGCGCCGGAGCTGGGGTGGTAGCGGACCACTGCCGTTCACTGCCGACAGCCGCCGGTGGTGCGGACGCGCCCGGCCAGCGTCCTTCCGGCCCAGGCGCCGCCCA
>JBOFLH010000438.1:0-11035 GCA_051657765.1 Nocardioides sp.
GGTTGGACAACACCTATGAGTATCGAGACGCGCACGTCACCAGGTATCCGTACGTGTGGGTCACTTACACCGGCCGCTACCGGGTCGGTGACGACCCGGGGTGGACGACGATCCCGGACACCCTCGATGTCGCCGGCGACACCCAGAAACTCCGGATCATCGAAGCCACCCCACGCCTCATCGCACCCCCCGACTAGTTCCTCCCTGTCCGACCACCAGGGCCAGCGCTGAGGCTCCCTACTGGGCGCGTAGCCAGGTTAGAACGGCGAGCACTCGCCGGTGATCATCGGTCGACGGCAGCAGTCCGAGCTTGGTGAGGATGGCGCCGATGTGTTTCTCGACGGTGCCCGCACTCAGCACCAATTCCTCGCAGATCGCGACATTGGAGCGACCCTCGGCCATCAGACCGAGCACCTCGGTCTCACGTGCGGTGAGTGCGTCGAGGGGCTCACTGCGGCGTCGACGCGCGAACAGCTGAGCGACCACCTCCGGATCGAGAACAGTGCCTCCCGCGGCTACCGTGTCGAGTGCCCGGTTCAGCGCCGCCAGATCTTCGACGCGATCCTTGAGCAGATAGCCGACCCCGCCCAAGCCGGAAGGCTGCTGGCGAATTTGAGACAGTCCTGTCCCTGGTGACCCAATTGCGCCCTGCCCGATTGCCTCTTGCCCCGATCCGTACTCCGCGGTGGCCAGCAACTCCTCGGCATAGGACACCTCGACGTACTGGCTCAGCATCAACACGCCGCACGCCGGCAACCGGCGACGAACCTCAACGGCGGCCCGCAACCCGTCGTCGGTGTACTGCGGCGGCATCCGGACATCGACCACCGCCAGGTCCGGGCGGTGATGCAGCGTCTGGTCGATCAGTGCCGGGGCATCGGCCACCGAGGCCACCACCTGGTGGCCGGCTTCGCGGAGCAACCGCACCAGCCCTTCGCGGAGCAACGCGGAATCGTCGGCGATCACGATCCGCATGGAAACACTCCCGTCACAGTGGTCGGGCCGCCAGCCGGGCTGATCACCTCAAGTGTGCCATCGATGGCGGCGAGGCGGTCACGCAGTCCGGCCAGCCCGTGGCCCTTGGCCAACGCCGCCCCACCGCGGCCGTTGTCGGTCACCTCGACCGTGACGGCGTCCGGGGTACGGCGTACACCCACCGCGGTCTCGGTGGCTCCGCTGTGCTTGGCCACGTTGGCCATCGCTTCGCTGACCAGGAAATACGCCGCGGTCTCAATCGGTGCGGGCAGGCGCCCCGCCGGCGACATCGGGTAGTCGAGGCGCGCCGGCACCGGCGAGCGACCGACCACGGCCAGCAAAGCGGCATTCAGCCCTCGATCGGTGAGAATTGGCGGAGCGATTCCGCGACTCAGCGCCCGCAGCTCGGCAAGCGCGTCGGCAGTGAGCGCCCGGGCCTCCCGGAGCTGTTCAGACGCAGCACGCGGATCATCGCCGGCCAGCCGTCTCTCCACCGACGCCAGGTCCATGCCGAGGCGGACCAATCGTTGCTGCGGCCCATCGTGCAGATCCCGTTCGAGTCGACGGAGGGCGTCGATCTCGGCGTTACCCGCGGCCGTTCGACTGGCGGTCAACCGGGCGACTCGATCCTGCAACTGCGCGACGTGGTGATTGCCGAGCAGTGCGCTGGCGAAACCGGTATGGGCGAGGGCGCACACTCGCAACACCGGGGTGAGAGTCATCGCGCCCGCCACACCCAGCAGCGCGTAGGTGACCGAGTCGCCGACTGGGAGCCGGAGCAGCTCGCTGAGGGTGACGTTGGATTCGGGATTCGGCAGATAGCGCCCCCACAGCCAATAGGTCAGCCCGCCGACGGCTACCGACCACCACGTGACCGCCACGGTGAAGGTGACAATCGCCAATGGCAGCACCAGCAGCCCGTGCGCCAGATCCAACCATGCTTGCGTGTCGCGGAGCTGCCGAAACCAGCGGCGCAGCAGACCGTGAGCTGGGTCGGCCCCAAGGTAGGTCGCGGCCGGGAGCGCGGGTCCGACCTGGGCCACCCGCTGGCGTTCGATCGCCGCCAGCAGCCGTGCGCAGGACAAAGTGATCACCAGGGCGGGCAGACCGATGACGGTGATCAGCGTGCCGATGCCGAAGCAGAACCCGGTCAGCAGAACGGTGAACGATGCCACCGCCAGTGGGAGACCGGTGACCAGGTATGCCGTGTCCCGGCCGAGTTGGGCCAGTCGGTTCAGGTGGCGCTCGTTGGTGCCAACAGTACGGTTGGACTTAGTTTCAGCCGATGGGTCGGGCCGGCCAGCCGCGGTTTCGATGGTTGGGTCGGAATGTCCGTGACTGGTCATGCCTCAAGCCTCGTACTTCTCCGGTTCGTAACGCCAGAGGGCAGCCTACCGTTGTGAGGTAGGGATACCCCCACTGTCTCCGATCCGTCAATGATGTGCGGACTTCCTGGCAGGTCGTCGGCACCGTTGACGGGCTGAGCCCCGCTGGGTGGCGAGGTTGCGACCAGCCCAGATAACGCTGTCGCGCTGTTAGGAGGGTGTTCGGAAAGGCGCCAGCTGGCAGGTTCGCGCGGTAAGCTTGTGGACTTGCCCAATTTCACGACAAGCACCACGGTCGAGCCGCCAGCTGGCGTGCCGCCGGCCGGGGGGACAGGACGGAACGTCGGTGACCGATGGTGTCGTCGAGCACGAAATCCAACGCGAACAGCTGGTCGTAGATCGGGTGTACCGCCAGCTCGCGGAATCAGCCAAGGCTGCCCAGGCGCTCGCTCGGGAGGGCCACGGCCGCGCCCGGCTCGGCCACGAGGGCGGTCTCGTCGAACGAGACGCGATGGTGTTTCAGGCGGCGAAGCGGATCGCTCAGCTCGACGCCGCCCATGAGGGCCTGGTGTTCGGCCGGCTGGATCTTCGGGCCGGCGTGGACAAGGCGCCCCGATACATCGGTCGTATCGGTTTGCGCGACGCCGACAAGGAGTCGCTGCTGATCGACTGGCGGGCGCCCGCCGCTGCGGTCTTCTATCAGGCAACCGCGGCCGCGCCCCAAGACGTCGTACGCCGCCGAGTGTTGCGCTGCTCGGGTCCGATTGTCGTGGCGTTGCAGGATGAGCTGCTCGATGCCACGGTGGACACCGACCTGCCGGTTGTCGGTGAGGGCGCACTGATGGCCCAATTGTCGCGGGCTCGCGACAGGTCCATGCACTCGATCGTGGCGACCATCCAGGCCGAGCAGGATCTGGCGATCCGCGCCCCGGCCAAAGGGGTGGTCTCGATCTCCGGCGGACCCGGGACCGGCAAGACGGTGGTCGCCTTACACCGGGCGGCCTACCTGCTCTATAACGATCGACGCCGCTACGAAACCGGCGGGGTTCTGATCGTCGGTCCTAGCGGCGTGTTCATGAGGTATATCGCGAGCGTGCTGCCATCACTAGGGGAAACGGCGGTGGCCTTACGTTCACTTGGCGAAGTGGTCGATGGCGTCAAGGCCAGTCGACACGATGAGCCCGCGATCGCGGACGTGAAAGGGTCGGCCAAGATGGCCGAGCTGTTGCGGCGTACGGCGCGGCAGCAGGCGCCCGGAAGTCCCCGAGAGTTCCGGCTCTTCTGGCGGGACAACTCGCTGCTGCTAGACCACCGGCGGCTCGGTCAGGTGCGCCGTCAGCTGATGTCCCAAGGGGCACGGAACCGGCAGCTGCCGCGGGTCGCCAACGCACTACTCGACGTGCTGTGGCGGCAGGTAAGCAGCGAGCGGGGCCTGGATCGGGGGCGCGAATCCTTCAATGACGAGCTCCTTTCCACTGACTCGTTTGTCGACTTCGCGGCGCGCTGGTGGCCGCCGCTCGAAGCGCGGGAGGTGCTCGGCTGGCTAGGCGACCCGGAGTTCCTGGCTCGCGTCGCGGACGGTGTGCTCGGTGCGGTGGAACAGATGCTGCTAACCAAGTCGTGGATGTTCGGCGAGCTGTCGGTAGAGGATGTGCCACTGATCGACGAGTTGCGCTATGCCTTGGGCGACATCCCGGCCAAACTGGCCGAGGATCGAACGCTCAGCGACGACATCGTCTTTGCCGAAGGGGTAGACCTCCAGGAACTGACCACGGCCGCCGAGCGGGAATACGCGCCCACGGGCCGGGCCTGGACGGCGCCCACCCACCGGATCGAGGACGACGGCTTCGCGCACGTATTGATCGACGAGGCGCAAGATCTCACGCCGATGCAATGGCGAATGGTCGGCCGGCGCGGGCGTACCGCTTCGTGGACGATTGTCGGCGATCCGGCCCAGTCGTCGTGGCCGGTTCCGGATGAGGCGGCGACCGCACGCGCGGCGGCGCTGGCCGACAAAGCGCATCACGAGTTTCACCTGTCGACCAACTATCGCAACTCTGCGGAGATTTACGACTACGCCGCCGAGTACGCCCAACGGGTGGGCCTGCGCGCGGACCTGCCGACCGCGGTTCGCTCGACCGGTGCGGTGCCGACGGTGGTGACGGGGGTCGTGGACCTGGCCGCAGCGACCCGCGCCGCGGTCACCGAGGTGGCCGCGATGGTCGACGGAACGGTTGCGATCGTGACCCCGGTGGCTCGGCGGTCGGAAACCAACTCGTGGTTGGCGTCGTGGCCCGAGTTCGCCGGCGACGCTGGTGGTGCCCGGGCCGCGATCGACTCGGCGGTCGCGCCGTCCGGTGATGACCGGATCGTCGTGTTGACCGGCCTCGACACCAAGGGTTTGGAGTTCGACGCAATCGTGGTGGTGTGCCCGGAGGAGATCGAAGCCGAGTCGGCAACCGGACGCGCGACCCTTTACGTCGTACTCACCCGAGCGACTCAGCTCCTGACGACCATCTCGTAGTCGCCACCTCCCGACAACCCACCGTCACCAAGCCTGGCCGACGCGTCACAGAATCCCGGCGAGACGTCACAATCCCGAGGTCGTGTCATCGTACTTGCGCGCGGAAGCCGGGCACCGGCGCACGGATACGGCAGCGAATACTGCGGCTATGCCTACTGCGGCTATGCCTACGGTGGGTGTTGGGCCAATACTTATCAGCTACAACGGCTCGGAACGGTCGGTCCACCGGCTCGGTTGATCACTGAGGCAGGTTGATCCGATAGCCATCTCAAGAGCGGGCATTGCCTCAATGCGTCCGATCGCGAGACTTAGTGACGCCTCGGACGCCATTTGTGGCGTCTCGCCGGGACTTTTTGACGTCTCGCCGGGGTTTTGTGACGTGTCGGCGGGATTTAGTGACGTGTCGGCAAACGGTCGTAGGGTTTCCGCATGTCCGATCCAGGAGCCCTCACTCTCGCCCGGTCCGCGTTCGACGCGCTCGGCGGTCACCGGGCCTGGGCGGCGATCAGACTCCGGGACTCGGAAACAGTGACCCTACTCGGCGGCACGCCACATGCGGCGAGGTCGCTGCTCGACGTCCCGTTGGAAACCGGCCCACCGCCCCCGGGACGCCGGTTCGATCGGCTGTTGGCCATCCCGTTCCGCCAGGTTGCCGAGCGCGGTTTCGAAGCGCACGACGACGGCGCGCCGCTGGTCGTGGTGGATATCGACACCGAGGTCGAGGTGTCGATATCGGCCGCGTTGGCCGTGCTGCCCCAGGAGCCGGTCGAGTTCGTCGACCGGGGCGGATTCGAGACCGACGACGCCGACTACGCACGGGTGGTCGAGGCGATCATTCGCGACGAGATCGGCCAGGGGGAGGGCGCGAACCTGGTGATCGGACGCAACTACCGGGCGGTCGTGGCCGACTGGGATGCCGCCAAGGCGCTCACCGTCTTCCGCCGGCTGCTGGTGCGCGAACGCGGCGCCTACTGGACGTTCTGTCTTTTTACCGGGGACCGGTTCTTGATCGGAGCCAGCCCGGAACGGCACGTCAGCGTGCGTGGCGGGGATGTCCGGATGAATCCCATCTCCGGCACCTTTCGGATTCCCCAAGACCACGCTTCCCGGGGCCCGGCCCAGGTCGCTCGGGAGGTGGTGGCGACCGGGTCGACCGACCGCAGCACCGGATCGGCTACCAGCGACCGCGCGCTCAAGCAGGCACTGTTGGACTTCCTGGCCGATGAGAAAGAGATCTACGAACTCTTCATGGTGGTCGATGAAGAGCTGAAAATGATGTGTGACATCTGCCACGAGGGTGGCCAGGTGGTCGGGCCGTTCTTGAAGCCGATGACGCACCTTATTCACACGGAGTACCTGCTGGCCGGCCGCACCGCGCGCGACGTTCGTGAAGTGCTCCGCGACACCATGTTCGCGGCTACCGTCACCGGCAGCCCGGTGGAGAACGCCTGCCGGCTGATCAAGCAATACGAGTCGGTCGGCCGAGGATACTACGGCTCCGCGTTGGCCCTCCTCGGTCGCGATCACGACGGCGAACCCACCGCGGACAGCCCGATCGTGATCCGAACCGCCGACGTGGATCTGACCGGCAAGCTCAAGGTGACCGCCGGCGCGACGCTGGTCCGAGACTCGGAGCCGGCCCACGAAGTGGCCGAGACCCGCGCCAAGGCCGGCGGCATCCTCAGCGCCTTCGGGCTGGTGCCGCCGGCGCCGCAGCCAGCCGAGGATATCAGCGCGTTGGCCCGCGACGAGGACGTGCTCATCGCCCTCAACTCCCGGAACCGACGACTGTCGACGTTTTGGCTGACCGATCAGGCCGGCGCGACTCCGGAACCCTGGATGGCCGGACAAAAGGCGGTCATCATCGATGGGGAAGACGACTTCGTGCGGATGCTCCGCCACCTGCTGGCGGTGCTCGGCATGACCGCGGATATCGTGCGTCACGAGAATCTGCCGGAGGATCTCGAAGGCTGGTTCGACCCCTGGAATCTGGTGATCGTCGGTCCTGGTCCAGGTGATCCGCGCGACGGCAACGATCCCAAGATCGCCCGGTTGCGCCGCGTGGTTGATCATCTGCTGGCTAGGCGTACCCCGTTTCTCGCGGTGTGTCTGGGGCACCAGACCTTGTGTGAACGGCTCGGCATCCCACTGGCCTTCAAGGACATCGTCTTCCAGGGCACCCAATCCTCGGTGCGGATCGACGGCCGCACCGAGCGGGTAGGTTTCTACAACACCTTCGTCGCTCGGGCCCCCGCCGGAGTCCTGCCCGATGGGGTACCCGCGGGAGTACGGGTCGAGGCCGATCCCGACAGCGGCGACATCCACCTGATCGAGGGACCGCACTATCGCGGCGTCCAATTCCACGCCGAGTCGATTCTTACTGAGCGCGGATACGACCTGATGCACGAACTGGTACGAGGCGTCCTGCGGCCCTAGCGACGGGCCGCTGGGGCATTGGCGGTGCCGGCAAGCCCGGATGCCGATACGCCAATTTCGTCGCCGATATCCACAAGTTCCGCCGCCGTCGCCACACCGCGGTCGCTCGCGAAGTAGGTTAGCCCGGTGGCCGCCGACGTGGTCGTGGTTGATCACTACGACTCCTACACCTGGAATCTGGTCCACCTGCTCGCTGGTGTCACCGGCGAGCTGCCTCAGGTGGTCCAACACGATCAGACCACCCTGGCCGAACTATCCGGCTATTCCCATGTGGTGCTCTCCCCGGGCCCGGGCCATCCGGCCAACCCGATCGACTTCTCGGTGGGCCGCGCAGTCTTGAAGGCAGCCACCGTGCCGGTGCTGGGGGTGTGTCTGGGTATGCAGGGGCTGGTGACGGCGTACGGCGGCTCAGTGACCCGCGGCGAACCGGCGCACGGCAGGGTGGCTCGCATCGTCCACGACGGGCGCGGGGTCTTTCGGGGCCTCCCGCAGGGGTTTGCCGCGGTCCGATATCACTCGCTTCGTGCCAGTGATATCCCCGATTCCCTGGTGGTGACCGCCGTTTCCGAAGATGGTGTCGTGCAGGGTGTGCGGCACGGTGAACGTCCGCTGGAGGGTGTGCAGTTTCATCCGGAGTCGATCTTGTCGGAGTATGGCGCGGAGATGATCGCGAACTTTTTGGAGAGCCGGTGAGTGATCCGAGCAGCTTCTTCGCCGAGATAGCCGCAGCGCATCGACGCTGCTTCTGGCTGGACGGCGGTGGCGCGCGAGACTGGTCGGCGAAGCGTTCGATGATCGGTTGGCTCGACGAGGACGACGTCTCGTTGACCTATCACGCCGCTGATCGGGAGGTGCGCCGGCACGCTGATGGCCGGGTTGAGGTGGTTGGGGATGACATCTTCGTTGCGCTGGAACGCGAGATGGCCGAGGGTCGTGCGGCTGCCAGTGGGCCGGCGGAGGACCACTGGGTTGGCTATTTCGGGTACGCCGCCCGACCTGACTTGCCGGCCCTGACCGGTCCCGGCCTGACGGGTCCCGGTCTGTCTGGTTCGGGTCTGTCTGGTTCGGGTCTGACCGGTTCTGGCCTGTCTGGTTCTGGGCTGCCTGGGGCGAGACCGACCGGTGCGGGTCCGGTCGGCGCCACCCCGCCTGAGCCGCTGATGGTGCTGCCGGACGCGGTGTGGATGAGGCCGCGCGGGGTGCGGTTCTTCGAGCACAGTCCGGTGGCGGCTGCCGCGCTGGACACTCCGGCCACCGGATTGGGCACTCCGTTGGGGGTACCACACGACTATGTGTTCGGGTTCACCTCGGTCCAGGAGAACCTCACCGCTGGCAACTCATATGAGGCGAACCTGACCTATCGACAAACCGCGGTGAGTGCACTCAACCCGGTCACGGCGTACCTGAGACTCCGGGATCTCAACCCCGCGCCGTACGCCGGATTCTTGCAACACGACGTCCCCGGACACCGCGGCTGGTTGCTGAGTTCCTCTCCCGAACGGTACGCGGTAGTGACCGAGCAGCGGATGATCGAGACCAAACCGATCAAGGGCACGACCGCGCGTGGGACGTCAGCCAAAGGCGACGAGGCATCCCGTCGGCGGCTCGCCAACGATCCCAAGTATCGCGCCGAGAACCTGATGATCGTCGATCTGCTGCGCAACGACCTCTCCATGGTGTGTCAGCTGGGAACGGTGAGTGTGCCAGAGCTAATGAGCGTCGAGTCCTACCCGAGTGTGCACCAACTGGTGTCGTCGGTTCGTGGTCGATTGCGGCCCGAAGTGTCGACGGTGTCCGCCTTGCGGGCGCTTTTCCCGGCTGGTTCGATGACTGGCGCCCCGAAGCGCCGGACCATGGAGATCATTGCCGATGTCGAGGTGACGCCACGCGGACCGTATGCGGGGGCGTTCGGCTGGATCTGCGCCGACGGCCGGGCGGACCTGGGCGTGATTATCCGGACCCTGGTCACCGATGGGTCCGGTCGCTACGACCTTGGCACCGGCGGAGGCATCACCGTGGATTCGAATGTGGTCGACGAGTACGCCGAGTCGCGTTGGAAGGCGGACCGACTGTTGCGAGTGTTCGCGGAAGAGCCGGCCACCGGCCGCTAGCGGACGGGCCGGCCTCGGCTGAGCCCGGGTCCGGCTAGGGATCCGCGCGCTCGGGTTGGGACAGGCCGCGTCTCGGGGCGTTGTCGATCGCGCTCGGGCGCGACGAGCCGGGGAGAGTCATCCGTACGCGCGCTCCGCCGCCGGGCGCTGAGGCTGCCTCGACGGTGCCGGCGTGCCGCTCGACAACCTGCGCCACGATAGACAGGCCGAGGCCGGAGCCGGGCAGTCCACGCGACTCCTCGGATCGATAGAAACGCTCGAAGACGTGTGGCCGGTCTGCCTCGTTGATGCCCGGGCCTTCGTCGTCGACGGTTAGCGTGCCGGCGGTGAGCCGCACGGTGACGGTGCCGCCGGTCGGTCCCCACTTGGCGGCATTGTCGAGCAGATTGGTCACGGCCCGCTCCAGCGCCACCGACTCTCCATACACCCACCAGGGCGTCGCGTGCACATCGAGGGTCGCGGCTGGGGCACGCCGTCGTACCCGCGCAACCGCGCGATCGACGACGTCGGCCAGATCCACCTCCTCCACGATGTGGGTCAGCGGCTCGTCGCGGGCCAACTCGACGAGGTCCCCGACGAGGGTGGTGAGTTCCTGGATCTGGGCGCGTACGTCGTCCAGCAGCTCGCGTCGTGCCTCGGGCGGAAGACCGGCCGGCTTGCCATTGACTTCGTCCCCGTTGTTGGCCCCGTCCTTTTCAGCCTGGGCCAGCAGATCCAGGTTGGTGCGCAACGACGTCAAGGGGGTTCGCAGCTCGTGGCCGGCGTCCGCGACCAGCCGACGCTGGCGGTCACGTGAGGCGGAGAGTGCGGCGAGCATGGTGTTGAAGGCACTGGCGAGGCGGGCGATTTCGTCGTCGCCCTCCACGGTCAGCGGTGCGAGGTCTTCGGTGCGGGCGATTGTCTCGGCGGCTCTGGTCAGCTTCCGGACCGGACGGAGTCCGTTCAGGGCGACTGCCCAGCCGGCAAGCGCCGCGGTGATCACGCCGGCGAAGCCGAAGATCAGCATCACGCTGCTGAGCCCTTGGAGAACCTGCTGTTGCGGCGCCAGCGATTGCGCGATCACCAGTGTCTGCCCCTGGGTCGCCGGCACGGCCACCACCCGATATGACTCGCTGCCGGCCGCCACCGTGCGAATGGAGTAGTCGCGCCGCCTGCTCCACACCTGACGTTCGGGATCGCCCAGCGCAATAACCGGCCCGTCGTCGGCGGTCACCAGCCGCCCGTTCGCGGTGATGATTGCAATGCGGATATCGGCGGCGCCGAATGCGGTGGACGGGAAGTCGGAGAAGATCGCCTCGGACATCGCCGAACTCTCGGCGGCCTTGCGGGCACGTTCCAGCAACGATTGGTCCAGCGACTGGGTCATCTCAACTCGGACCGTCGCAAACGCACCGAAGGCCACGAAGGCCACCGAGAGGCCGACCGCCACCGTGGTCAGCAGAGTGACCCGCGAAGCAAGTGACCGGCGATAGTGCCAGCGATGCGAGTCCATGAGATCTACCGGCCCAAGCCGAGACGCACCGGAGCGAACTCGTCGGCTGGGCTCATGTTTCTTTCAGGACGTACCCGACGCCGCGCACGGTGTGCAGCAAACGGGGCTCCCCCTCGGCCTCGGTTTTCCGGCGCAGGTAGCCGACGTAGACTTCCAGTGAATTCGCGGTGGT
>JBOFLH010000439.1:0-9108 GCA_051657765.1 Nocardioides sp.
CGCACCTGGCGCACCCTCGAACGCATCACCCTGTGCCCCTGGCGCATCGGAGCCATCACCACCGCCGCACTCGTCCTACTCCACCTACAAAGACCAACCCGATGAGAAAACCTCGCTGTTCACCTTTCCGGTGCCGAAAGGGATAGTCAAGAGCAGTTCGTGTCGATCCGAATAAGGTCCAGACCCGGGGACACCCGCCGGTAAGCAGATCTACGTACACCGCGGTCCGGTCGTGTGGGTAGATCGGTCCATTGTGACGTGTCGGTTCGATAGGAATCATATACCGCCGGGGGGAGCTGTTGACCGCGGTGAACAGTCGCGACTGCCGCGCGGTCAACAGTCTCCAACAAAAGAATTCACTTCAATCGACGACTATTCGGGGGAAAAATGTCGAAGCCGGTGCGACTGGCGGACGCGGACCGTCACCTCCTCCTGCGATTCTCCTACGGCTACAGCCGGCGCTCCGCGCGACAGGTCAGACGAGCGGGCGGGCGAGAGTGGTTCGAAAAGCAGCTCGAGCCACGTAGTATCGACGACCGCGCGGGCGAGGAGATCGACGAATGGTTCCCTTCGCTCCAATTTTCTCCTCGGGAGTTGTTGCAGCGCAGCGATGCCGATGTCACGCCGAGTTACAAGATGCTCCAGGACTTCGAGAGCTGGACCGTCCTGAAGAGGACGCTCAGCGAGCGGCAACTCCTCGAGATCATGGTCGAGTTCTGGTCGAACCTCCTCCACGTGCCCGTGCAGATAGGTGGCGATGCGCCGTGGTGGATCTTTCGGATCTCCTACGACCGGATGATCAGGAAGAACGCGCTCAAGCGCTTCGACAAGATGCTCAAGAAGGCCGTTACGCATCCAGCGATGGGGCTATATCTCGATAACGCGTTCTCGACCAAACTCGCTGTCAATGAGAATCTAGGACGCGAGGTTCTCGAACTGCATAGCGTCGGGGTCGGCAAATACGACGAGCGCGATGTCAAGGCCTCCGCGCGCATGCTGACGGGCTATCGGGTCGACCCGTTTCCCGAGGCATATCGTCGGTACGAGCCGGAAGACCATTTCACCGGCCGCATCAAGATCATGGACTTCCGTCATCGCAACGCCAAGCCCGACGGCCGCAAGGCGACCAAGAAGTACCTGAGGTACCTCGCTCATCATCCGGCGACCGCGCGAAGAATCGCGCACAGGCTGTGTGTCCGCTTCGTGCACGACGATCCGTCGGCGGATCTGGTTCGCACGGTCGCGAGAGCGTACACCAGGAACAAGACGCGGATCGTGCCCACGCTGCGAGCGATGATCGAACACCCCGAGTTCGACTCGGCGCGAACGCAGAAGGTGCGTACGCCGCTCGAGGACGGGATCGCCACCCTGCGCTCGCTCGATCCCGACATCCTTCGCCCGCAGGGGCAGACCGACTTCGCGCAAGGAATCTTCTACGCCTTCGCCATTTACGGTCAGGCTCCGTTCGACTGGGCGGCCCCCGACGGATACCCCGAGCGCAACGACGCGTGGGCCGGCGCCGGGCGGTTCCTCAACTCCATGCGCCTCCACAAGGGGTTCGTCGAGTCGTGGCGCTACCACCATCCCGGCATCGAGTTCAAGCCGTATACCGCATGGTTGCCGGCGAAGGACGACGTCACGTTCAAGAGGGTATGCAACCGGATCAGCAGGCTCCTGCATGGGACCAAGGCGTCGAAGGGGGTGCGGAGGGCGGTGTCGGTGCGCACCGGTATCAAGCAGTCGGCGAGAGTCGGCCCCGACGTTCTCACGGAGAAGACCGTCCAGCAGATCGTGCTGACACTCCTCGACTCCCCGAATCAATTGACCCGATGAGGAACTCGATGATCAGCCACTCTGCATCGCACGAATCGTCCACCACCATCGATGACACTGCCGAGCCTCCGTGCGGGTGCCCCGACTACCGACTGTCGAGACGCCGGCTCCTGAGCGTCGCCGCGGGCTCCGGTGCCGTGGCCGGCGCGTCACTGTTCGGACAGTCGTTCCGGCAGGTCGCATATGCGGCGCAGAAGGGCGGCAACGTGGTGGTGGTCCTGTCGCTTCGGGGCGGTGCGGACGGACTTTCGATGGTCGTGCCGCGCGAGGATCAGGAGATCCTTCGCAAGGCGAGGCCGGGGCTCTTCGTGCCCGACGAGCGATTCGCGTTCGGTGACTCTCGCTTCGGCATGCACCCGGCACTCGCGCCGCTCAAGCCGATGTGGGACGCCGGCGAGCTCGGAGCTGTTCACGGGGTCGGCCTGCCGCAGGCGAATCGGAGTCACTTCGAGGCCATGAACGACATGGAGGACGCCGATCCGGGATCGGTCCAGCGGGTAGGCTGGATCAATCGGATGATCGACGCCGACGCCCTGAGCGAAGCCCACATCGAGCTGGGGAACTCCCTGCTGCCGCTTCAGTTACACGGCCCGCGTCGGTCGTTGGCCGTGGACGACCTGAGTCGGATCTCGTTGCCGGAGTTCGAAGGACTGGATCGTCGGCTCGGCCGCGCCCTGATGAAGGCATGGAAGGGCAAGGGGCCGATGAGGAAGGGTGCCCGCGACGCGATCCGCACCACCAGGCGCCTCGAGCAGGTGGCCGCACTCGATCTGACCACGGCCAAGCAGAAGTATCCGACAGGCCCGCTGAACGACGTGCTGGCCAACACGGCGGCACTGATCAAGGCGGATGTGGGAGCCCGCGTCATCACCATCGACTACGGGGCCTGGGACATGCACGAGGGGGTCGGCGCCCCCAGCCCCGGCGGGCTGCTGTACAACCATCTCGATCACCTGGCACGAGTGCTGGCCGTGTTCTTCGGTGATCTCGGCAGCCACCGGAGGCGCACCACCCTGTTCACACTCACCGAGTTCGGGCGGCGCGTGGCGCAGAACGGCTCCGGTCTGGACCACGATACGGGAGCGCGACGCTGGTGCTCGGTGCCGGCGTGAAGGGCGGGCGGGTCAGCGGCACGTGGTCGGGGCTGGACCGGCTCGATCAGGGCGACGTGCCCATGCAGACGGACTATCGGAGTGTGGTCTGGGAGATCATGAAGAATCGGTTCCCCGAGATCCGGCGGGGCAGGGTCTTCCCGGGTTTCCGGCCACACGCGGTGGGACTCATGCGCTAGCGGGTACGGCCGGCTGGCCCGGGCTTGGGGCTACCGGTTCGACGGAAGGTCGGCGTCCTCGAGGTGGAACGTGCCCTTCTCCTGCTCGATGACCGTGAGCGGGAGGCCGCCGACCCCGCGGGGTGCGTCGCGATTCCACTCCCGGTCTACCCGCTCGGTCTCCGTTCGATGCGGGAGTGGGCTGGTGCAGGAGGGATCGTCTTCCTTGATACCCGACATCAACTTCGCGCACGGCTCGTCGTACCTGTCGGGCAGGAAGAAGTGGCCGGACTCGTGGGCCACGATGCGCCGTCCCCACTTCGCGACATCGTCTTGAGTGAAGATGATGTCGGCGCTGCCGTTCGTGCGGCTGCGGACGAAGTAGGAGCCATAGATCTCCGGGGATATCGGTGGCTCCCAGTTCCCGCCTTCTCGGTGGTACCGGAGGTCCGCGCGCTGCCCCGGTGGCGCCGGAGCGAACTTGACGTTGCGGAGCCGGTCGTTCCAGATCCGGGTGGAGTCGGTGATCAGCCCGCGCAGCGGCACCGCGTCGGAGTCGTCGTAATAAACGATCCTCGCGCCGGGGGCGGTTCGTCCGAAGTACGCCGAGGAGCTCATGACTCGGGCCTCGAGCCGGTCGTTGTCCGTGGCGTTGGTCCGGGCAAGGTGGCGGACGCGGGCCGACAACGCGTCGAGCTGCGAGGCGAGCCAGATCGCGGCCCCCTCGACCACCTGAGTCGCCCCGGTCGCCATGGTGTTCGCCGCGGCCACCAACATGGCGGCACTGACCTCGGCCGCCGCTCGGTCCACCGGAGTAGCAGTGGCCCGGATCTGGACCGCGTGGCTGCGCATGGCGAGGGCTTGAACGCCGGTGTCGCGGGCGATTTCGAGGATCTGGGCGTAGCGGTCGATGGCCGTCTTCATCTGGGTGACGACCTCGGTGATCTCCTCGCTGTCGCGTACCTTGTGCTCGGCCGCTCGCTGCGCCGCGTTCCGGCTCTCGCCGATCCATCGGCAGCCCGTGAGCGCCTTGGGCAGCGCCGAGACCCGGGCGCGCATCGAGGACGCCACCGTCACCAGGGTGGATCCGGCGGCGCGGACCGCCGCCGGATCGACGCTTACCAGGGCCGAGCTCCCGGCCAGAGGCGTGGTCATCGACGCTCCGCGACCATGACCACACGGGTACGACGGCAACGGCGGTGCGCCGAATGCGGAACGCGCATCCTCAGCGCGGACTGAGTTCGTAGTCGGCTTCGTACTCGGCCTCCGGCTCGAGGTCCGCGGGGTTGTCCTCGAGGTGGAAGTTGTCGGACTCAGCCTCGACGACGGCAAGGGGGAGTCCGTGGGCGTCCCGCGGCGCCGTGGGAGCCCAGTACCGATCCGCCTGGTCGATCTCCACTCGATCGGGGAGGGGGTTCCGGCACAGCGTGCCGTCGGGATTCATGATCGTCTCGCCCGCCATCAACTTGCCGCACTGATCGGTCGGATTGTCGTTGAGACCGAAGAAGTGGCCGGTCTCGTGCGTGACCACGGGCAGTCCCAGCTCTTGGACCTGCTCGCGATTGAAGAGGATGTCGCCGGTGCCGTCCTTGCGGCTGCGAAGGAAAATGGAGCCCGGCTTCACCGACACGGGCGCCTTCCAGGGTCCACCCTCGAGGTGGTAGCGCAACTGCGCGGGTTCGCCGCTCGGGGCGGGTACCAGCTTGATGTTGCGAAGTCGGTTGTTCCAGATCTTCGCCGAGTGGTCGATCTCGTCGCGCAACGTCGGCGCGTCGGTGTCGTAGTACCGGATGGTGGCGCCAGGCGCGGTCCTGCCGAAGAAGGCCGAGGAACTCATGATGCCGGCCTCGAGCCGGTCGTTGTCCGTGGCGTTGGTCCGGGCGATCTGGCGGATGCGGGCAGACAGCGCCTCGAGCTGCGAGGCGAGCCAGATCGCGGCCTGCTCGATCGACTGGGTAGCGGTAGCGACCACTGCGGTTCCGGTGCTCGCCCAGGTTGCCGCCGCGACCGCGGCGGCGGCTCGGTCGGCCGGTGTCGCGGTGGTCTGGATCTGGATCGCGACGCCGTAGATGGCCTGGCCCTGAAGGGCGGTGTCGCGGGCGGTCTCCAGCATCTGGGCGTAGCGGTCGATGGCCGCCTTCATCTGAGTGACGACCTCGACGATCTCCTCCGTGTCGCGCACCTTGTGCTCGGCCGCCCGCTGGGCCGCGTCCCGGCTCTCGCCGGTCCATCGGCAGCCCGCGAGGGCCTCGGGCAGTGGCGCGGTGCGCGCGTGGAGCGACGCGGCATGGGTTGCCAGCAGGGTGCCGACGGCGCGGACCGCCGCCGGATCGACGTTCATCGACGGCAAGGCGCCGGTCAGGGGAGTATCGGCCGCGAGGGTGGTCATCGCCGGCCCCAGGACGCGACCGATTCCGCGACATTGCCGGCCACGCTCCTCAGATCGCTCGCCACCCGCGCGTCCTCCTCCTTCAGGGTCTCGAAGACCAGGGACGTCACCCTGCCGAGGTCGACGCACTCGGCTCCCAGGCTCTTGGCGGCCGCGGCGCACGCGTCCGCGGCGCTCACAATCGCCACCGCCGCTCTCTGGGAGCCGGTCTGCTGCTCGGTGATGGCGATGGCATCGAACGAGCCGCTGGTGGCCGACACCTCCGACCCGATCCTGCGGAAGGCTGCTGCGAGCGCGGCCAGGTCCTGGCCTTCTGCACAAATATCGGATCCCATGCGCCTAGCCAAGCCCGAGACGATCCGGCCATGAACCGGAGTCCGGCCCATCTCCGGTACGCGGTTGTACGTACATCCCTGGCAGGACCAGGGGACTAGACCGGAGGGTGCAGCCGGCGAGGCGCTCGTGGTCGCACGTTAAGGCATCTGCAACTCAGGCATAAGTCGGTCTCAAAAGCAGGTCATTGACGCATTTGTGCGTATCGGCCGAACAAGCGTTCGTGCGGTTGACTTCCACGGCCGTCAGGTGGGGGCCGGAGTGCGCACCGAGTATCGCGAGTAACGAGGGGTCCTTCGCGCCACCGAAGCAGGTCTCGCGCTGCTGTCGGCCTGTCAGCTGCCCGATGTGAGAGGACCGAAGTCCGGATGCCCAAGCCCGTGAAACTGAGATCCGCCGACCGCCACTACGTGGCCAGATTCACCTATGGCCCGAACCGCCGGGTGGCCGGCCAGGTGCGGGATGCCGGCGGCGGCCGTGCCTGGTTCGACCGGCAGCTGCGGCCCGGCAAGATCCGGGACGGCAGAGGGTCGGAGATCGATAGCTGGTACCCGGCGCTCACCCTGTCTCCGCGGACGCTTCTCGATCGCGCCGATCGCGACATCCAGGAAAGCTTCGAGCTCACGCAGGACCTCGCTCGGTGGACGATCCTCCGTCGGACCTACAGCGACCGCCAGCTCCACGAGATCATGGTGGAGTTCTGGTCCAATCTATTGAACGTCCCCATCGGCACCGACAATCCGTCGTGGATGTTTCGTCCGTCCTACGATCGAGTGATCAGGAAGTATGCACTCAAGCGCTTCGACAAGATGCTCAAGAAGACGATCACGCACGGGGCCATGGGTCTGTACCTCGACAACGCTTTCTCAACGAAGGAGTACCTCAACGAGAATCTGGGGCGGGAGGTGCTGGAGTTGCACAGCGTGGGCGTCGGAAAGTACGACGAGAGCGACGTGCTCGACTCGGCCAGGTTGCTCACCGGCTATCGCGTCGATCCGTTTCCGGACGCTCGTCGCCATTACGACGACAGTGCGCATTACACCGGACGGGTGCGCATCATGGACTTCCGGCATCCCAATCGGAAGGCCGACGGCCGCAAGGCGACCCGGAAGTATCTCCGCTACCTCGCTCATCATCCGGCGACCGCGCGGCGCATCGCGCACCGGCTGTGCGTGCGCTTCGTGAGCGACGAGCCGTCGAGGGACCTGGTTCGTACCGTCGCGCGTGCGTACACACGGAGCGGCACCAAGATCGCCCCCACGCTCCGCGCGATGGTCGATCACCCGGAGTTCATGGGGTCCAAGCGCGCGAAGGTCCGCATGCCGCTCGAGGACTCGATCGCGACGATCCGCGCCATGGACGCGACCATCACCAAGCCCGAAGGCGAAGGTCACTTCGTCGGCTACCTGTTGTCGGCTCTCGGCGGAAACGGTCAGACACCCTTCAACTGGCCCACTCCGGACGGGTATCCCGAGCACAGCGCGGCCTGGGCGAATGCCGGCCAGTTCCTGAACTCGATGACAATGCATCGCGGCCTCGCGTTGTTCGGTTCCGGTCGTGCCGGTGTGGAATTTCCCGAGCACACGTACTGGATACCACGCACGTCGCCGTGCAGCTTCAAGAAGGCCTGCCATCGAGCGAGTCGACTTCTCCACGGGACCAAGGCCCCGAAATCTGTTCGCAAGGGAATCTCGATTCGCACCGGTATAGGGCAGAAAGAGCAGGTCACGAGCGAGCAACTGACGCCGACCGTCGTTCTGCAGATGATCCTGACCCTGCTCGACTCGCCGAATCAGCTGAACCGCTGATGCCCCCCTGCTATTCCGATCACTTTCACGAACGAGGTGTCTCTTGTGAGTACGACTGTTCCCGACGATTGCGGTTGCCCGGACTTCGCCGTCTCTCGGCGCAGGCTGTTGGCCGGCGCCGCGGTGGGAGCGGGCACGCTGACCGGGTTGTCCATGTTCGGCGACGCCGCGCGCCAGGTGGCCTATGGCGCCTCCCGGGGCGGCAACGTCGTGGTCGTGCTGTCGCTGCGTGGCGGCGCCGACGGGCTCTCCATCGTCGTGCCCAAAGGCGACCAGGAATTACTGCGACGGATGCGCCCCCAGTTGTTCGTTGGGGACGATCGCTTCTCGTTCGGTGACGATCGGTTCGGCCTGCATCCGGCGCTCGCACCCCTCAAAGGAATGTGGGACGCCGGCCGTTTCGGCGCCGTTCACGGCGTTGGGCTGCCGGTAGCCAACCGGAGTCATTTCGAGGCGATGAACGAGATGGAGGATGCCGATCCTGGTTCGGTCCAGCGGGTCGGCTGGATCAATCGGATGATCAGCTCCGATGCGCTTGCCGAACAACACCTCCAACTCGGCCGTTCCCTGCTACCCCTCCAGCTCTACGGAGCGAATCCCTCGCTGGCCGTGACCGGCCTCGACCGACTCACCTTGCCGACAGTAGCGGGAGCGGACCGGAAGCTACACCGGGCCCTGCGGAAGACGTGGAGGGCCAAGGGTCCGATGCGCAAAGGGGCGCGCCAGGCGATACGCATCACCAGGCGGCTGACGGACGTGGCCGCTACCGATCTCGCTTCCGCGCAAGAGAAGTACCCCGTCGGAGACCTGCGCTGGGTTTTGGCCAACACCGCGGCATTGATCAAGGCGGACGTGGGCGCACGGGTGGTCACGATCGACTACGGGGCATGGGACATGCATCAGGGCTTGGGAAGTCCCCAACCCGGCAACTTGATGTATGACCAGCTCGCGCATCTGGCCCAATCGTTGAGCACCTTCTTCGAGGACCTCGGCGCTCACGCGAATCGCACCACGGTGATGACGCTGACCGAGTTCGGGCGCCGGGTCGCCGAGAACGGATCGGGAACCGATCATGGCTATGCGTCGGCCACCCTCTTGCTGGGTGCCGGCGTCAGGGGTGGCCAGGTCACTGGTCCGTGGGCCGGCCTCGATCGACTCGAGCAGGGCGATGTGCCGCTGCAGACGGACTATCGCAGCGTCGCCTGGGAGGTGATGAAGAACAGGTTCCCCGAGATCAGGCGCCGGAAGGTCTTTCCGAACTTCAACCCCGAGTTCGTCGGCTGCATGCGCTGACGCTGCAAGCTCTCCTCATCTCCCCCGAGTAGGCAAACGAACGGAATCGAAGGAGTGTCAGATGAAGAATCGCTCGACGCGGCGGAGATATCGCTGTCTCACGAGCATCGCGGCCCTGTCCACGATGCTCGTCCTCATTTCCTTCCCGTGGATGCTGTCGTCCTCGGCAACGCCGATCGCCC
>JBOFLH010000440.1:0-28142 GCA_051657765.1 Nocardioides sp.
CACGATCGCTGACCGTGACCGCGACTAGCTCCCATGTATCAAGCTCCTTGCCGGCCGCCGTTGCTACGGTGGCGGTGACCCGCCGACCGCTGGATTTCTTGAAACGCTCGGTGGTGACCATGCCTCCGCGTCGGAAGACAGTCAGCGCGCTGTTACCCAGCGGCCCGACGAGTGTGCGAAGCGTCGCTTCGTCGGCAACTCGTATCTCGGTCGCTAGGCCTTCTTGGGTCTTGAACTCAAGTCTGCTGGTAGGCCTGCCGCGGAGGTGGGCTCGATATGCGACACTCGCAATGATTGGCCCAAGCACACCTTCGACCGTCGTCGCCACCTGCTCCGTGTCCACGCCGGCCGCAGATCCGTCGTCGAGGCTTACAGTGAGCGTTTGTGGCGGTTCATCTGGGTTGGCCTTCGAACGTTCCGTCAACGCGCTGACTATCGAGACCGACAGCAACCCTAACGCAAGGGCGGCAGCAACGGCGACGGCTGCAGCCACCGTCCGGGACCCCCGCCTTGCAGCATCGCGCCCCGCCAAACGGGCGTTGACCGACATCCTTTCGCTCATGAGCGAGAGGATGCGCATCACGTGTGGTGCGCACAGCACCGAGGCCGCGCCGAGGTTAAGCAGCCCGATCCCACCGAGTGCAATGGGCCGGAAGCTCCGACCGGTGGGTGGGGGGTCTCCCTCCGAGAAGGTCCGACCGATCCAGAGTGCAGCGATGAATAGCGTCAACAGCCCTGCGCCAACGGCCCATGCCGCGAATGCCAACGACCGCATTCCCCCATGCCTGGCGGGGAAGTGTCCCGCTATGGCCGCTAGCGGAGTGAGCCGGGAGACGGTCCAGGCAGGCAACGCAGCGGCGACCACAGCGGTGAGCGAGCCCAGGGCCACCAAACCCAAAATTGACACCCATTCAATAGTGCGGCCCCATACGAGCTGTCCAGTGACGCGCTCGTACTCCGGTGCCAGAGCCACGAAGGCGGCGATGCCGCAGAGTGCGCCGAGGAAGGATGCTCCTGCGCCTAGTAGAAGGCCCTGTGCCAGGACGAGTCGGCGAAGATCCGCAGGGCCACCGCCGTTCGAAATCAGCAAACCCAAAGCGCGAACGTTGCGACGCGCGCTCACCGCAAAGGCGGATCCCACGACCAGAACGACTCCCATCGAGCCTATGGCGATGGCGAGTGCGCCAGCCGCCAACGCCTGCGAATCGACGAACGCTGCAGGGTCAGCGGCAACACCCCAAGCTTCAGGATGAAGCATGGCGTCACGCGGCATCCGTGCGACTCCTTGGTTCGCTAGCGAGTCGAGGAGTTCCTTGAGCCGCGAGGATGTCATGTCGGGCAGATCTACAAGGTATGAGCGCCCGCCCCCACGCCGAGACGGCACCACACTGCCCTCGGGCGCAACGGCCACCTGCGCGGCGTGCCGATGCCAGCTTGCTTGGCATCCTTGGTTATACCGACGACTCGCAACCTTCTCCCGGACGAAAGCGCCATTTCGGCGTCGCTACGTAGGTCCCCTTGTGAGTCGATCAGTCCTAGTTCGGCCGCCATCGGTCGTGTGATCGCCACCTCGTCACTCGCCCGCGGCGACCGACCCGACTCGAGATCAACTAGGCCAGTCGTCATCGGATCACTCAAGTCAAGGGCGATGGCTTGCGCTGTTCCACCGGTCGCGAGGACCACAGACCCAGTCTCGGGCGCCGGCGATAGGCGGCTCCCGGATGGCAAGATCGCGTCGAGTTGTACCGACACTGGATCTCGGCGCACTGGTCGACGGATCCCCGTGGGGTCTACGGAGAACAGCCCCGGTTCGGCCTGTATGGAAGCGTCGCCGTACGACACCTCTACCTTCGCAAACCGGGTGACCTCCATCAGACCATCGGCGGCACCCATAGTCACGCGCGCTAGACGTTCGCCGCTATCCCGCGAGTTGTGTTGTAGCAAGCTAATGATGACCCCGATGGTCACTGGCAGTGCTATCAGAATCACGCATAGCCCGGCGCGCATCCGTTGAGCGACCAGCTCGCGACGTGCTATCACGAATGCCAAGCGCCATCGCCGAGCGAAACCACCCACGCTCGCCACGGAAACGAACCTGACCACCGACTTCGCGATCACGGGGGCATAGCCGCTCTCCCAGCCAAGAGATCTATCTTGCCGTCCCGCAAGTGCACCACTCGGTCAGCCAAGCCTCCGTAGGCCGGCTCGTGCGTGACAAGGACGACGGCGGCGCCTTCGTTGCACTTGTCGCGAAGGAGCGACCCGATCTGCGCCCCATTGTGTGTGTCCAGGGCGCCGGTTGGCTCGTCGGCCAGCATCAGGCCCCTGTCACCGATGACCGCGCGGGCAATAGCGGTACGTTGTTGTTCCCCGCCAGACATCTGGCTCGGCAGCCTACCGCCGAGCCCCGAAAGCCCGACTGCTTCTAGCGCGGCCAGCGCACGCCGGGCCGCGTCACGCGTCTTGATGCCGTCTAGCTCAAGCGGAAGAGCGACGTTCTCGGCGGCGGTCAGCGACGGGATCAAGTTGTAGTTCTGGAAGACATATCCGATATCTCTACGGCGTACCCGTGCGAGTTCTGCTCGTGACATCCGCCCGAGTTCTTTGCCGCGGACCCGTACCGCACCCTTGGTGACCTGATCAAGGCCTCCAGCGATATTGAGCAGCGTCGACTTCCCCGATCCCGAAGGCCCCATGACCGCGACGAACTCACCCGCACTCACCGCCAGGGACACGCCGCGAAGAGCATAGACGGCGCCCGCGCCCAGACCATGGACCCGTTCCGCGGAGTCGACCTCAAGTACTGGCTGGATGGTGTTCACACGTCCTTTCTGTGGCGGCTACCCATCGAAACCCTGATCGCGAGGCTAGATCCGAAACGCCACCCAGAAGAGAATTAGTTCGCGTCCGCATTCTTCCGTCGCCGATCTGGCACAATAAGGGTGAGATCGTCTAGACGACGTAGAGCCTAAGGTTAGCCTCCGTTCTGGTTGCGCGTCCAGGGCAACCAGCGTCCCAGCGTCGGGACTGTTCGGCGATCACCACTCCGAGTACTTGCGCCCGACAGAACCGTGCGGCGGCTTCCGATGAGCGGATGTGCGCACGACCGTCCTGGCTGGTCAGCGCGCCACTTGAACCCACGGAAGCATCCAGGGCTTGTGACACCGCGCTGGACTTTGCGACGTGTCGGCTCAGGCTTTGGTGACCGATACAGAGAACTCGGGTGGGACGGGTGACGTGGACGGACTCGCCGGAGCGTCAGAGTCGATCCGCACACCGAAGATCGACTGCGCGAGGGTCTCGGCGGCAATCAGCTCGCGATGCGCGGTCACCGCGTCTTCGACCGAGACGCCACCGGCAATCCGTAGCTCGATCCGGTCCGAGACCTCCAGCCCGGCGTCCTTGCGCGCCTGCTGCACGGCGCGGATGATGTCGCGGGCCAAGCCCTCGCGCGCCAACTCCTCGGTCACCGCGGTGTCGAGCACGACGAAGCCGCCGCCGGGTAACATCGCCGTCGCGGAGCGACCATCGGACTCGGCCGCCACCGTCTCCACGGTGAACTCGCCGGCATGGAGGAGCAGTCCCCCAGAGGTGACCGTGCCGTCTTTGGCCACCGACCAATCTCCCGACTTCGAGCCCTTGATCGCGGTCTGCACATCGCGGCCCAGGCGCGGACCGGCGGCCCGGGCATTGACGGTCAACCGCTCCCGGACGCCATAAGACGCTGCTTCGGAGGCATCTGACTCCAGCAGCCGGACGTCCTTGAGGTTCAACTCGTCTCGGACGATCTGCTCGAAACCGCGGAGCCTCGAGGTGTCCGGCACCACGATGGTCAGCCGCGCCAACGGAAGGCGGGTGCGCAAGCCAGCCGCCTTGCGCAGCGCGGAGCCCGCCGAACACACCTCACGCACCACGTCCATCGAGGCGACCAGCGCCGGATCTGCCGGCAGTTCCGTGGCTTTCGGCCAATCGGTCAAGTGAACCGAACGCGCGCCGGTCAGGCCACGCCATACCTCTTCGGCGGTCAGTGGCAACAGCGGAGCCACCACCCGACTGACCACTTCCAGGACGGTGTACAGGGTGTCGAAGGGCGCCACGACATCGCGGTCGGGCGAGTGGCCCCCGTGGTCGTGGTCGGCGGTCAGCCAGAACCGCGGTCGCGAGCGACGGATGTACCAGTTGGTCAACACCTCAAGGAACCGCTGAGTCGACTCGCAGGCCGAAGCGACCTCGAGGCGATCGAGTTGCCCGGTGATCTCATCGACGTAGGCCGCCAGTTTGGCGAGGATGTACCGGTCCATGGGGTCGGCGGAGTCGGTTCGCCACGATGCCTCATACGGCTTGCCGTTGATGTTGGCCGCATTCGCGTACAGCGCGAAGAAGTACCAGCTGTTCCACAACGGGATCATCACCTGACGCACCGAGTCTCGGATGCCTTGCTCGGTGACGATCAGGTTGCCACCACGCAGGATCGGCGAGGACATCAGGAACCACCGCATGGCGTCCGCGCCGTCGCGATCAAAGACCTCGGACACATCGGGGTAGTTGCGAAGCGACTTGGACATCTTGTTGCCGTCGGAGCCGAGCACGATGCCGTGACTGATGCACGAGGAAAATGCCGGCCGCCCGAACAACGCGGTCGCCAGAATGTGCAGGGTGTAGAACCAGCCTCGGGTCTGCCCGATGTATTCGACGATGAAGTCGCCGGGGAAATGCCCGCCACGCCGCGAGCCGTCGGGTTGTTCGACACCGTCGAACCACTCGGTGTTCTCGAATGGATAATGCACCTGGGCAAACGACATCGACCCGGAGTCGAACCACACGTCCAGCACATCCTCGACGCGTCGCATTGTGGACTGACCGGTGGGATCGTCAGGGTTGGGCCGAGTCAGCTGGTCGATGAATGGGCGATGAAGGTCGGTCACCGAGACGCCGAAGTCCTTCTCCAATTCGGCAAACGAGCCGTACACGTCGATGCGGGGGTACGCCGGGTGGTCCGAACGCCACACGGGGATCGGCGATCCCCAGAACCGATTGCGTGAGATCGACCAGTCCCGAGCGTTGTCGAGCCATTTGCCGAACTGGCCGTCCTTGATGTGGTCCGGCACCCAGGTGATCTCCTGGTTGAGTTCCAGCATCTGGTTCTTGATCTTGGTGACGGCGACGAACCAGGAGGACACAGCCATGTAGATCAGCGGCTGGCGGCACCGCCAGCAGTGCGGATAGGAGTGGTCGTAGGTCTCCCGGCGCAGCAGCACCGTCCCCGGGTTGACCGATCCGCCGGAGGTCTTGAGGTGCTCGATGATCATCGGGTTGGCGTCGAAGACCTGAACGCCCGCGTAGTCGGCGATCGCACCGGTGAACCGGCCGTCGGGCCCGACCGGCACCACGGTCTCCACTCCGGCGGCGTCCAGGGTCGCCTTGTCCTCCTCACCGAAGCCGGGCGACATATGCACGATTCCGGTGCCGTCGGCGTCGGTGACGAAGTCCGCGCCGAACACCCGGTGTGCGTTGTGGTGACCGAGGTAGTAGCCGAACGGTGGCGTGTAGGTCCGCCCGACCAGGTCGGCGCCGGTGAGCTCAGCCACGATCCGGTATTCGTGGGTGCCTTGGCCGGGCACGCTTGCGGCGGTCTCGACCCCGAGCTCGGCGGCGTACGACGCCAGCCGGGATTTCGCCACCAGATAACGTTCCGGGGTGCCGGTGAACGACGACTCCACGACGACGTAGGCCGTCTCCGGGCCGACGGCGATGCCCATGTTGGACGGCAGGGTCCACGGCGTGGTGGTCCAGATCAGGGCCACCTCGCCCGTGTCGAGGCGCAATCCGACGGTGACCGCGGGGTCCTGCCGGTTCTGGTAGACGTCGTCGTCCATCCGCAGTTCGTGGTTGGACAGTGGGGTCTGGTCATTCCAGCAATACGGCAGGATCCGGAATCCTTCGTAGACCAGGCCCTTGTCGTAAAGCTCTTTGAACGCCCAGATCACGCTCTCCATGTAGTCCGGGTTGAGGGTTCGATAGTCGTTCTCGAAGTCCACCCAGCGGGCCTGCCGAGTGACGTACTCCTCCCATTCGCCGGTGTACTTGAGCACCGACTCGCGACACTTCGCGTTGAAGGCCTCGATCCCGATTTGGATGATCTCGTCCTTGGTCTTGATGCCTAGCTGGCTCATCGCTTCGAGCTCGGCCGGTAACCCGTGGGTGTCCCAACCGAACCGTCGCTCGACCTTGCGACCGCGCATGGTCTGGTAGCGGGGCACCACGTCCTTGACATACCCGGTGAGCAAGTGGCCATAGTGCGGGAGACCGTTGGCAAACGGCGGGCCGTCGTAGAAGACGAACTCGTTGTCGCCGCTGTCGCCGGCGTCGCGCTGATCGACGCTGGCCTGGAATGTCTCGTCCTTCTTCCAATAGGCGAGCACGGCCTCTTCGATGGCCGGGAACGTGGGCGAAGCGGGCACTCCGTCTGCGTTACTGAGGTGCGAGACCTTGGGGTAGGTCATGGGGTCGTCTCCTGGTACGTCGTCAAACTCGGGTCTTGGCTGTCACAACACCGATGCCACGAGGACGCACCCTGACGGGTCCGTGGTACCACCTCGCTTGCCCTCGGGTGCCCGTAGCACACGACGACCACTTCATGACGGCTGTGACGGGCCTACCCGTCCGGTTCTAATGGGGTCGACGCACTGGTGCGCCGCCCGTTCTTCCGGAGACTCGCCGCTGATAACGGCTCGGACGTCTGTGGACTTATCGTACGGCGTGCGTACCGGCCGACAAACTCACTGCACCGGCTTGGATGCGGCTCGGTCGACGCATCAGGCAGTGCCGCACCACCGCGAGGACGAGTCGACCATGTGCCACCCGCGAGCATGGGCGTCTCGGAATACCGCGCCCGGAGTTGTCACTGGACAAGTGTCCGGCGGCGCGAGACAGCTGTTCGATGCCCAGCAGCTTCCGCAACACTTACTCGACACACGTAGCGTCAGGAACTGATCGACCACTATTGCGCAGGAGACAGGGGACCAGCGACGTGCACCTCGTACCTACCCAGTTGAGGTTCTTCCTCGGACTGATACTGATTTCAACACTAATTACGGTCGCCCCATCTGCTCCAGCCGTGGCCGCTCCGGCCGCGCCTGCGCGGAGCGACAGTTCGAACGAGCCGATCTACTTCGTGCACGGCTTCAACTTCGGGGTCCCTGACCCCTCGGCGGATTGCGCTGACTGGTGGCCGGCGATCACGAAGTTCCGGGACCTGGGGTGGACTGGCCCGATGAACACCATCGGCTTCTACACCGGCGACACCAGGTGTGGGGTCCGGATCGCCAACGCGAGCCGCGACGAGTCGATCTGGGAGCTCGGCCGGCGCCTCGCCTGGGGTGTCTACTGGCGCGACTCCTCGCAGGGCCGCTCGGTTGACCTGGTCGGCCACTCCATGGGCGGGTTGATCATCCGAGCCGCGATTCACGGGGCCGCCACCAACCCGCCCGGAACCTTCGAGAGCGGCGGCTGGCCGCCTTACCTCTATGTGGAGGACGTGGTCACGTTCGGCACGCCCCACAACGGCACGGCGATCGCCAATCTGTGCCCCTACCTGCAGTGCCGGCAGATGAGACCGGGATCGAGCATGCTGACCGACTTCCGCAATCGCCCGAACCCGCAGGCCGACGGAGGCACCGACTGGACGCTGATCGGCACCGCGGACGACGACGCCGTTCCGGTCGCCTCGGCTACCACGGAGTCGCCCGGCATGGGTCACTACGTCTGGTACTACGCGGGCTATCCGCTCGAGCACAGTCAGCAGACCACGAATGTCTCCGGCAGCTACCCCAAGAAGTACAAGAACTTTTACGACTCGTCATGGCGTGAGCAGAGTGCCGGTGCCTCGATCATCGTGACAGCGAAGAACGCTTGTCACTCGTGGCGGTCTTGGTAAGGAACCGACCTGCCAGAAGTCTGGTGTCGTTCGGTTCGCTAGGTCCGGACTCCGTAAGGTTAGGGGATGACTTCCACCGTCCAGACCGTCAGCGCGTGGGGCGACGGCTTGACCACACTCGACCAGTCCGGCGTCGTTCTCGATGCGTGGTTTCCCACCCCCGCGCTGGGTTCGCCCACCGGCGATACGTCCGCTGAGCTGGCGGCCCTCGCGGTGCCGGATGACACCAGGGCCGTCACTCGGGAGGTACGGCGGGTGGTCATCGACGATCTCGCCCAACCGCCGGCCACCAGCGAGGACGCCTGGCTCAGGCTGCACTTGTTGTCCGCCCGTTTGGTGGCACCTCACGTGCTCTCGGTGAACGGCATCTTCGGCCTGTTGGCGAACGTGGTGTGGACCAGCCGCGGCCCGTGTGCGGTTGACGGCTTCGAGGCGACCCGGGCCCGCCTGATGGCCGAGGGCCACCGGGTGACGGTTTACGGCATCGACAAGTTCCCCCGGATGGTTGATTACGTCGTGCCGAGCGGCGTCCGGATCGCCGACGCCGACCGAGTCCGCCTCGGCGCGCATCTGGCAGCCGGCACCACGGTCATGCACGAGGGCTTCGTGAACTTCAACGCCGGGACCCTCGGCGCGTCCATGGTGGAAGGACGGATCTCGGCCGGCGTCGTGGTGGGTGACGGCTCCGACATCGGCGGCGGCGCCTCCATCATGGGCACGTTGTCCGGAGGGGGGCAGGAAGTCATCAGCATCGGCCAACGTTGCCTGCTCGGAGCCAACGCGGGCATCGGTATCTCGTTGGGCGACGACTGCGTGGTCGAAGCGGGCTGCTATGTCACGGCCGGCACCAAGGTCCGGCTGGTCTCCTCCCACTCGACACCAGATAATGAGCCGATGCCGGACGGCAGCTCGGGACGGGTCGTCAAGGCGAGCGAACTGTCCGGCGCCAGCCAGGTGCTCTTTCGTCGCAACTCGGTGACCGGCGCAGTCGAGGCCCTCGCTCGGCAAGGCACTGGCATCACCTTGAACGCCGCGTTGCACACCAACGAATGACCGGGATGCACCAACGAACCAAGCTTGCCGTCGGCATTGTCGTCACTCTCGTGACAGCCGGCGGCGTCGCCGCGGTGCTTCTGCTCGGACTTGGTCCGATCCCTGATCCGGAGGGATGCCGCGCCGAGGTCGGTCCGACCGTGACCGTGCTGGAGACCGATCAGGCCGAGCATGCCGCGCTGATTGCCGCTATCTCGGTCCGCCGAGGCATGCCGGCTCGGGCCGCGTCGATCGCGATCGCGACCGCGTACCAGGAGTCCAAGCTGCGCAACATCGACTACGGCGACCGGGACTCCGTCGGGCTGTTCCAACAACGCCCCTCACAGGGCTGGGGCACACCTCGAGAGATCCTCGATCCGGAATATGCCATCAATGCGTTCTACGACGCGCTGGAAAAGATCGACGACTACGACCAGATGCGTATCACCGAGGCCGCGCAGGCCGTGCAGCGGTCGGGTTTCCCCGAGGCCTATCAGGACCATGCCGGGGATGCCCGCGCCCTCGCGTCCGCGCTGACTGGGGAAACCCGGCCGGCCGCATTCTCTTGTGTGACACGGCACTCCTCAGCGACCGACTCGAGCAAGCTCAACAAGTCGGGCCTGACCAAGCGCGCTGAAACCGTCCGCCGGGATTTGGAGGGCGCTTTCGGCGACCTCCAACTCGGCGGTTTCGAGCCAGGCGGGGCCACCACCGGTCACATGGCCGGCTCAGCGCACTACCAAGGTCGGGCCATCGACATCTTCGTGCGGCCGATCAACGACCGGAACAATCGCCGTGGCTGGGCGGTCGCGTCCTATCTGGTCGCCAACGCCGACCGGCTCCGGGTGCAGACCGTTATCTTCGACAACCTGATCTGGACCGCAGGCGATCGGTCCGAGCAAGGCTGGCGCGACTACAACCCCCCGTCCAGGTCCGGTGATCGGGCGATCCTCGAACACCGCGACCACGTGCACGTCGACGTGGTCGGCTAACCCAGCCGAGCCGACACCGCCGACACCCGATCATCGGTCGCGGTGAAGGCGATTCGGACGTGGCGCCGACCGGCCGAGCCGTAGAAGGCGCCGGGCGCAACGAGAATGCCGCGCTCGGCGAGCCAGCCGACCGTGCGCCAACAGTCCTCCTCTCGGGTCGCCCACAGATAGAGCGACGCCTGGGAGTGGTCGATCCGGAAACCGGCCGCCTCGAACGCATCCCGCAGTTGTCGTCGCCGCCGGGCGTAGACCCCATGCTGAGCGGCCACGTGCTCGTCGTCGTTCAACGCCGCCGTCATCGCTGCCTGCACCGGACTCGGCATCATCAGCCCGAGATTCTTACGGACGGCAAGCAGTTCGCCGACGATGGCCGGGTCGCCGGCCAGGAAACCGCACCGATAGCCGGCGAGATTTGAGCGCTTGGACAACGAGTGCACGCTCACGATGCCCTCATGGGTGCCGGCGCAGACATCCGGGTGCAATACCGACACCGGAGCGACATCCCACGCGCACTCCAAGTAACACTCGTCGGAGACCACGATCACCCCGCGCTCGCGACACCAGGCCACGATCGTGGCGAGGTCGCGTGCTGACCACACCCGCCCGGTGGGGTTGGCTGGCGAGTTGAGCCACACCAGACGCGGGGTGCCCGCGCCCAGCGGTTCCCGGCCCGTCTCGATCGCGGTGAGCAGGTCGGCGGCCACTGCCCGCGCGCCACACAGCGCGGCCCCGACCAGATAAGTGGGGTAGGCCAATTCCGGATACACGATCAGGTCGTCGGTGCCCATCCCCAGATGCAAGGCGAGATTCGCGATGAGCTCTTTGGAGCCCACCGCCGGCAAGATACCGTCCAAACCGAGTCCGACCACGCCGTGGCGTCTGGCCAGCCAGTCGATTGCCGCCTGCCGTGTTTGCGTCCGACCCGCCGTCGTCGGATACCCCGGAGCGTTCGCGGCGTCGGCGAGCGCGCGTTGCACGAGGTTCGGCGTGGGGTCGACCGGCGTACCGATCGACAGATCGATCACGCCCCCGGGGTGTGCCCGAGCAGTCGCGGCCGACGCGGTGAGCCGATCCCACGGGAAGTCGGGCAACCGAGCTGAGACTTTCATAGTGGCGGGAACGCGACTAGGGCGGGTCTGGAAATCCGGCGCCGTCACGAGCGGGAGTGCCAGACACGCCCCAGGCTTCTCACTCGTCGTGTTCTTGAGGTGGCAGCGCCGCTACCAGCTCGTGGTCGGCGTCGATGACACCCATCTTGGCCGCGCCCCCGGGCGAACCGAGGTCGTCGAAGAAGTGCACATTGGCGTCGTAGAAGCCCTTCCACTGCTCGGGCGTGTCGTCCTCGTAGTAGATCGCCTCCACGGGGCACACCGGCTCACAGGCGCCACAGTCGACGCACTCGTCGGGATGAATGTAGAGCATTCGCTTGCCTTCGTAGATGCAGTCAACGGGGCATTCGTCGACGCACGCACGGTCCTTGAGGTCGACGCACGGTTGGGCGATGACGTAGGTCACCTGGTCCTCCTGGGCCACAAAGAGTTCTGAGGGAGTTGCTGAGGGTTGTCGCGAAGAAGCTCGTTTCCGATTATCCTTCGCGCACAGCCTAGTATCCCAAAGGTGCCCGCACACTCGCCCCGTCCGGGAAGTCACCTGTTGGGACCCCACGTCATCGGACAACGAGTCGTGGTGCGGCATATCCTGCCTGGCGAAGCCGGTCCCAGCGGTGGACCCGCGCTGACCGATGTTCTCGGAGTCGTCATTCACTGGACCGACGAGCAGGCTACCTTGCGCCGCGAGGACGGCTCGCTGGTACGAGTCGAGATCGGGCACATCGTGTCGGGGAAGCCGGTGCCGCCCCGGCCCTCGATCAGGCATCGGGTCAGCCCGCGTCAGGCGCAGCGTAAGGCTCTCAGCATGTTTCCGGATCTGGTGACCGAGCCGGTGGGCACCTGGATCCTGCGGTCCAGCGCCACTAGCTCGGCGCGGCGCGCCAACTCGGTGCTCGCCATCGGCGATCACGCCCAGGCGCCGGCCGACCAGGACACCGTGCGGCGGGTCACCGAGTGGTACGCCGCTCGCGACCGACGGCCGGTTGCCGCGGTCCTCACCGACTCCCCTGAGGCTGAACTCTTGCGCGCCGCCGGCTGGCTGCCACACCGACCCGAGGCGGACAGCCTGTTTCTGGTGGCCAGCGTGGCGCACGCGCTGCGATCAGCCACCTCGACCCAACAGGTGCGGATCGAACAGGACGCTGAGCACGCCGTCGTTCGCATCGACGACCCCGTGCCGTGCCCTGCGACCGGCCCCACGTCCGGCATCGCGTCCGACATCGCGTCCGGCAGGGCGACCTATGCCGAGGAGTGGCTCGGCTTGCGTGGCATCGAGGTGGTCGCCGGTCGACGACGGCGCGGTTACGGACTGGCTGTGATGTCCGCCCTGCTGGAATGGGGGGCCGAACATGGCGCCCGCACGGCGTACCTCCAGGTCTTCGACGACAACGCTCCGGCGCTGGCGTTGTACACCAAGTTGGGGTTCTCCGTGCACCACACCTATCGGTACCTCGCCGCTCCGTGACGGGGTTCCGACCAAACCGAGATAGCTGACGCCGCGCTATGGAGCCGGAGGATCGGGAGGCTTGCAGATCACCGTATCGGCGGGAATGTAGGTCGTGTGTTTGGTCTCTTTCTTGACCACAGTACTTTGCCCGGGCTTTCGCCAATAGCGCGTGACATCGATCTCGAAACCGCCATAGCCCTCGTTGGGCACACAGTTGTCAGTCGTCAAGGTCTGGGTGCCCGGCGAGGTGAGGTTGTAGCGGCTCGATGACGAGGTAGTCACGCTCCATACCTTGGTCGACCACATACTCACGGTGACCACTCCCGACGACGCCGACGTCGCTTTGCTGACTTCAGCTTGAATCAAGATTCCGTAGGGCGTGTCGTTTTTGAAGCGCAGGTCCTTTGCGCCCCAGGCCACCGTGGCTTCCCGGCCTGGCGGATAGCGGTCGATATAGAAGGAGTGCGGCCAGTGTTCGACGTCTTCGAGGCCGGCGAAGTAGGCCGCGTTGTAAGTGGTGGTGGCCATCTGAGAGACCCCGCCACCCAGATCTTCGGCGAACAGCCCATTGCTGATGATGAAGCCCTTGGTGAAACCGTTGGCCACGGTCCGCTCGCCGACCACCCCGTTGAGCGAGAACGTCTCACCGGGCTTGAGCACGGTTCCGTTAACCAACTCGGCAGCTCGCGGGATGTTGACATTGCGATACTCCGCATAGGGGTAGTACGTCGTGAAGGTGGACACCTTGCGCCGGATCTTGAGGTCACGGGCGTCCTGGGTGGTGAACGCCGGCTTCTTGTCGGTTGGCTTGGCCTGCTGGGATCGCTGGGGGCCCTGTGCAGCGGCCGCGGCCAGGAACGCCTCGGCGATATTGTCGGGGGCATAGGTCACCCCCGGCTTGGCCGGCACCACCCTGGGCCGGCCGTCAACCAGTCGCACGGTGGCGGGGACCGGCGCACCCTCGGTCGGGATCTTGGGTCGTGCCAATGCGGAGAGCTTCTTGGCTTGGACAGCCGGAACCAGGACGCCGTCTTGTGACTTCATGCTCAGCAGCGGGGTGAATTCGGCGGGTTTGAGAGTCAACTTCTTGGCGCCGAACCTAATTGTGATCGCTCCGCTGACCGCCGGTTTGGCAAAGCTCTCCACGGCTTCGTCGACATCGCCCTGGTCGATGTCCGGTGGCGCGTCGGCCAGGTCCAACTCGACCGTGGCCTCCGGATCGAGGTATGCGGCCCGCACCGCTTTTGCGGCCGCCTCGGTGTCCAGAGCCGCGCCGGCTTTGGGCTCGGTGACGGAGTAACGATTCCCGGTGAACGCGACCGCACCTTCGGTCGCCGGCGACGCGACCTGTGCGGCGACCTCGTCCAAGACGGTGGTCAGCTTCGCGTCATCGACGTCGACGACGGCGTCGCGATCCTCGCCGCCGACCAGGAAGTTCCACAGGCTCGCCGGAGACCAACTGGCCGGCTCAACCTCGCCGATCGAGGCCGCGTAGTCGACGCTGAGGCCCGCCGAGATCGGCGAGATGGCGCGGGTCTGGCCGTCGATGGTGACGTCAAGGGGCATCGCCGCTCGGGTGGCCAGGCCCTCTCGAAGAACCCGCTCGGCGACGCTCGGCGTTCGGCCACCGACGTCGACCCTGGCGATAGTCAGGCCTCGCGGAAGCCGATCGGCAGCCATCGCATGCAGACCCGCGTAGGCCACACCGAGGAGCAGCAACGCCCCCGCGAGGCCACCGATGGCCAACCGACCGCCGAATCGACGCCTTCGGGGCGGACGAAGCTTCAAGATGCCGGACATCGGGGCGCGTACCTGCGCCCCGGTTCGGTCGACGGAACCCGGGTCGAAGAAACCGGGTCCTGGGCCGGCTAGGTTCGGGCCACTCAAGTCTGGGCCACCGAGGCTCGCCGAACCGGCGCTTGAGACCCCCATTGTCGACAACGCACGGTCCCGGTCATCGAGTTGCGGAGGGTCCGGCGATGACGACTCGTCCATCGCGACATCGATCTCGGCCGGCGAACCGACCGGCTCGAGCTCAGCTACCTCAGATGCCGCCCACCAGTCGACGCCGTCGCTGGACGAGATGCCCGCAAGCTCCGGCTGGGGGTCGGCGTCGAACTCGCTGTCCGGTCGGTGTTCCGGACCGAAGTCCGGCAACACGCTCCCGAGGGGTCGATCTCGGTCGACCGGCGGCGGCACCACGATCTTGGGCCGCTCCGCAGTGTCCTCGAAGTCATCGAACTCCGGCTGTTCGTCGTCAGCCGGTCGCACTCCGGAGTCGGGTGTTTGCGCGCCCACGTCGGCCTCGGCAGCTCGTGGTCGGGGCGGCGCTGGGGCGCCCGGCGACCAGGCACCCGGGGTCATGCGGAGTCCGGGAATCTTGGACGTGCCGTCCCGGGGGGTCTCGCTCACCCAGTCATTCTAGAGAAGAGTGCCCACATGTGTTGGCTCCGCGCCGCGAGAAACGGAGGTGACCGTCGCGCCGACCAGGACCGCAACGCCGCCGAGCAGCACCACATAGCCGTGCGGTTCAGCCGCCAGAACATAATCACCTTCCGGCCGGCCCACCATGGCACCGACCACCACGATCACCCATCCGCCGGCGAACGGCATCCGCAGCCAACCGCCGAGCGGCATGCGGATCAGCGCTGCGGTGGTGATGACGGCCGCGCAGGCAAGCCACCACCATGAGCGATGTAGCGCGATGGTGGCCAGGCTGGTGAGGACACCGGCGAGCAGACCCGCCAGCACGGCGGCCAGCCGAGCGAGTTGTCGCCTCACGGATTCGGGTCGATGCCGGCAAACAGGTCGGTTTCCAGGCCGCGACCATCCAGCCCGGTCGGCTCGCCCAGCACGATTCGAAAGTGTTCCTCGCCCATCACCTCGTCACCGAGGTTGTTGGTCAGGGCGAAGAACGCGGAGTCGTCGGTCACCTGAGTGCGGTGCGCTCGCAACGCCTTCATCTTGTGGCCGGCGTACGGTCCCGCCTCGACAATGGTCGACAGATGTTCGTCGCCGACCACAAAGGGGGGCAGCGGACCGTCCGGCTCCATCCCGGCGAAACTGGTCGTGTCACCGGCCGCCCGCAACGCCCGGAGCCCCGCGCGCATCCGGGCCTCGGAGATCGCGCCCCAGTAGATTTTGGTGATCTGCCAGACAGCGCCGAGGTCGAGCCGATACGACCTGACCGCGGCAAGCTGCGCGGCGTACATCGCGACCCGATGCGCCTGGATGTGATCGGGATGGCCGTAGCCGCCGAATTCGTCGTAGGTCACCAACACCTGCGGCCGGACTTCCCGGATCACGGCCACCAAGTGGTTCGCGGCTTCAGTGAGGTCGGCGTGCCAGAAAGCATTCTCCGGAATGTCCCCGCCAGGCACGGCATGCCCGTCCGGATGCCAGAGCATGCCCGAGTCGCTGTAGGTGCCGAACCCGCCCAGGAAGCGATAATCGGTGACCCCGACGATGGCCATCGCATCGGCCAGCTCACCTCGCCGGTGCTCGCCCAGCGTGTTGTCCCGGTCCCAGGCCAGGTGTTCGAGCTCGGGCACCAGCACCTCGCCGCGCTCCCCTGCCGTGCACGTGACCAACGTGACCGACCGGCCTTCGGCGACGTACTTCGCCATCGTGGCGCCCTGGTTGATGCACTCGTCGTCGGGATGGGCGTGAACCAGGAGCAGGCGGTGGGCGGCACTCATAGACATAGCCTAGGAGTGCCCCACACAACGCAGGCCCGTGAGTGCGTCGATCAACGCCACGAGTCGATGAAGTTGGCCGGTCGGTTGGGCCGGTCGGTTGGGCGGGACCACCGCGGTATGCCATCGCGACTGGTGAAGCGCAGGAGACCACCTGGGCACGGTAACCTCGGCGCAATGGAACCACTGGACGGATCCAACGAGCCAGCCACCGAATCACCGGATATCGAAACGCGTGGTCTGGGGATCCAGTCGGGCATACATCTGTCGCGAACCAAGGAGAAGGTCCAGGAGATTGCCGCTTTCTCCGAGCTGGTTGGCGGCAAGGTGGGCGTCAATGGTGTGTTGGACGACTTGAACCGGCAAGGTCGTCGCTCGCGCGGACTCTTCGGTCGGGCGGTTGCTTCGGCGCACACCTGGGACGCTGAGGACCGGGCCACCAAGGACTGGTATCCGCAGGGCATCACCACCTCGGCCGACGCCTCCGATACCGAGGACATCGCCGGCCGCCGGGTGCTGGCGACCACGTGGTACTCCAAACAGCCGGGCGGAATCCACCAGGGATGTCGGGTGAGTTTCTGGGATCTGGACTCGCTGCGTTATCGGCACGTGCTGCTCGTGGTGCCCCGCATCACCGCCGACGGCGCCTTGAGGCTGGCGCCACTCAAGGTGCACGCCGGCGGCATCGTCTGGGCCGGCCACTACCTGCATATCGCGGCGACCTCACAGGGTTTCGTCACCTGCCGGCTCGACGACATCATGCGGATCCCCGATGCGCGACGTGCCGACCGGGCGCAGCTGAGCGCCGACGATGGGCGCATCGGGAGCTATGGCTATCGCTATGTGCTGCCGGTCCGGTTTCACCACCGGGCGGCCGCCGACGACGGACACGCCAAGCTGCGATATTCGTTCCTCTCCTTGGATCGAGCAAGCCGGCTGCCACAGCTGATCTCGGGCGAGTACGGCGAGGGCGAGCAGACCACCCGGCTGGCGCACTATCTGCTCGACCCGGCCACGTTGCTACCTCGATGCGCCGAGGACGGCTTGGCGCGACCGGTCCGGTTAGCTGATGTGGGCGTGCGCCGAATGCAGGGGGTGGTCGTGGCCCGCGGCCGCTACTACGCCTCGGTGTCGAACGGGTCCTTCTGTCCGGGGTCGATCTACGTCGGCGCGTCAGGTGAGTTCCGCGGGCGTTACCTGACCACGCCGATCGGCCCGGAGGACATCAGTTATTGGCCGTCGACCGACACCTTGTGGTCGCTGACCGAGTACCCGCACCGGCGCTGGATCTTCGCCATGGAACGCGAGTGGTTCGATCGCCACGAACGATGAGCGCGGCGCGGGGCCGCAGCGATCGAGAATCGGAGCGTCAGTCGGTGGCGGCTGGTGAGCCCAGGGTTAGCCCGGGGCCTTGGGGCGATAGAGCCACGCCCGGTTGGTCCCGGGCAACTCTTGGTCCGGTTCGACGGATACCTGCTTCCCGCCGAACGCGAGCAGCTGCCCATCGGCCCAGACCGCGCCCATGCCATCGCCGGGAGCCTGCGCGGGCCGAGTCAGCCGAGTCCAGCTCTGATCCCGATCGTCGTAGAGCAAACCCTCGAACGCGATGAGCGGCCCGTCCCCAGCGGATATTCGCCAGGCGTTCTCGCTGTTGTCGGGCTGAGGTGCCTGCCTGAGGTAGCCCCACCGCCCGGTTTCCGGATCGAGGTGGAGGCCGCCGGCGAATCGCACGCCGACGCCGTTACCACCGCCCAGCACAGCCAGCCGATCCCGATGGACCAGCCGGCGCCCCGTCCAGGTCCAGCAACATATGCGTGATTGCTGATTGCTGGGCGGCAGCCGGGTCCACGTGGTGCCGTCGAAGATCTCCGCATGCAGTTTCGCGGTCAACGGATCGCCGGGTGGCGCGCTCGCGTCCGCGCCGAGCGCTACGACGCCGGCCGGAGTGGTTACCAGGGTCCGTCGCTCGAGCTTCGGGACGAATCCACTGGCCGGCAGGGTGTCCCAGGCATCAACCTGATCGCGATAGACCAGGATCGGGTCGTCTGCCGCGGCTCCGACCAGGTACATCTCTTGTCGGGTCGCCGCGACACTGGCTCGTTCCGGCAGTGTCGGCGGGTTCGGCAGGCGCGCCCACTCGTTACCGATGACGTCGAAGCGCCACCATTGCGACCCGAACCGCACCAGCAGCACCTCGCCGAGTTGGGCTGCGAGGAGACTCGCGTCGGCACCGAACGGCGCAGTCGCGATTGCCCGCCAGGTGCCGGTGACCGGGTTGTACGCCGCGCCGTCTCGCCTGGTGTCGCATCGACCTCGGGAGCTACACGACCTCGGATCGACCCCGCCGAGGAAGATCGCCTCACGCCCGGTCCAGGTAGCCAGCGCCGACCACCGAGGCGACAGCGGCGCCGGGGTGAGCTCACGCCAACGACCAACCTGTACCCCGCGGTTCTCACTGGCATCCTCACCAGCGGGTCGAGTGAGCAATGCCGCCGGGACGGCAATCAGGCTCAGGAGCACCGCGGCGACCGCGGCGGCGGCGAGGCGACCGCGGCGCTGGCCGCGGCGCGCCTGGGCCAGCGTGCGATGGAGATCACCGGGCAGCACCGCCAGCTCGGGCAGCGCGGCCGCCAAGAACCGCGTCAACCGCTCGTCGAGATCACCGACACTGGCCGCCGGCGGCAGCTCCGCGAGCCAATCCCGACCCGCCACGGGTCCGATCGACACCTTGACAGCCAGAGCGGCCCGATGCTGGGTGCTGAGCTGCTGGAATGTAGCCCAGCATTCGTCGACCCACGCCCGGTCACGCTCGTCGGCGCCCAGCAACCAACCCCCGGGAATGAGCGGGCCGAAGGCGGGCGACCCGGTTCCAACGGGCTCAGCGTATGCCGCTTGCCGGCCACGTCGCGGCAGCAGTAGGTCGACGGCGAGGCCGGCCACTTCCACTTCGGGATCGGCCGCGGCACAGACCAGCCGCCACTCGGCATACGCCTGGACGAACGCCGCACGGAGCGCGTCCTCGGCACGAGAGTGATCGCCCGCCACGGCGTACACCGCGCGATAGAGCCGGGGCCAGGTGGCGGCGAAGAACTCGGCGAACTCCCGGTCTCGGTCCGACATCGCAGGCCCCCATCTCGTGCGATCTCAGCCTAAACGCACCGGCGGCGCGGCAAGGCGACTCGGGGTCAACCGTTGTCAGGTCGTGCTCTGGCGCACCGGCCGTAGGGCCGCGGTCATGGTCTCGACTTGGGTCAGCACGGTGGACAATTCGCGTCCGCGTCGCTCGTCGGGAGCGAACGCACCATCGCGCCAGTCCGCCGGAAAGGTCAACGCAACTTGGGAGCGGATCGCGGTCATGAACACGGCGGCGGCGATCGAGCGCCAGTGCTCAACCGCACGAATCGCACCGTCCCAGCCGTAGCCGACGAAACCTACCGTCTTGTGCCGCCACTCCGGGTACAGCACGTCAACGGCGTTCTTCATGGCCGCCGGCACCCCGTGGTTGTATTCCGGCGTGACGAACACGTAGCCGTCGAAACCGTCGATACAGGCGCTCCACGCCCGCGTTGCCGGCCGGTCGTACTGCTTCTTGGCGGCGCCCGGGAGCTTCTCGACATCGAGCAAAGGCAGATCGAACTCGGCGAGGTCGACGAGTTCATAGGTTGCGGCACCGCGCTCGATCGCCGTCGCGAGCACCCACTCGCCGACGGCCAGTCCGGTTCGACCCGGGCGGGTACTGCCGACGACGACGCCGATTCTCGGCCCGATCCCTCCGCCGACGCTCGACTCGATGCCGGGCGCGGCACCTGGCTGGGTTGAGCCAGCCTGGTTTGAACTTTGCTGGGTTGAACCTTGCTGGGTTGAATTCTGTGACGTCATGGCTGAATCATCCCCAACGATGTTCCGCGATAGGACAACTCACGCCTGGAAACTGGGAACTGAGGGCGCGCTCACTAAGAACGTGTTTAAGAAGTGGTTGTGGGTTGCCATGGTCTGCGGCCGGGTGGGGGTGCGAGGCGGCGGGTCATGATGCCGATCATGGTCCACTTGATCATGGCTTCAACGTGTTCGGGGAGTCGTTCGTAGTCACGGGCTAGGCGTCGGGTCCGCATGAGCCAGGAGTTGGTCCGTTCGATGACCCACCGGCGTGGGAGGACCTCGAAGGTGGGTCGTTTGTCGGTGCGTTTGATGATCTCGACCGCGATCCGGAAGTGCTGGTGGGCGTAGGCGAGGAGTTTCCCGGCGTAGCCGCCGTCGGCCCAGACCAACACGATCGAGGGCATGGCCATCTTCGCCTTGTTCAGAACCAGTCTGCCGCCGTCGCGGTCTTGCATCGCCGCCGTGGTGACTATGACGACCACAAGTAGACCGAGGGTGTCGGTCACGATATGTCGTTTACGGCCGTTGATTTTCTTGCCCGCGTCATAGCCACGGGAAGCTCTCCCGACGGTATCGGCGGCCTTGACCGATTGGGAGTCCATGATGCGCGCAGAGGCCAGCGGGTCACGGCCATCGCCGCCATCACGAACCGCAGCACGCAACGCGTCATGGATCCGGTCGGTCGTGCCGTCTTCGGCCCACTGTTGGAAGTAGCCATACACGCTACGCCAGGGCGGGAAGTCGTGCGGGAGCTGCCGCCATGCACACCCGGCCCTGTTCAGATACAAGATCGCCTCCACGATCCGACGCCGCGGATGATCAGCAGGCCGGCCACCGGGCTTGACCGCCACCATCGGCTCGATCAACGCCCACTGCGCATCGGTCAGGTCCGAGGGATAACGAGCCGGGGAAGAAGAAGCCATAGGGCCACACTGATCGCATCAACCACACCAGTCACGCAACCACGCCGCACCACTTCTTAAACACGTACTAACTGGCGCTCTACGGCGCGTCTTCCTGAAGCCGGTCTGCGACCTCGGGAGAGCCGAGGGCTGCGGTGTCATTGAGGCCCTCGAAGGGCGACCGACTCGGGCAGTCACCTCGGCTCCCGCCGAATCCCTTCCACGAACACTCATCAAGCATCCGCAGAAAGGATGGTGCCCTAGTGACCGACCACGAGCGCATCGCCAACCTGGAGGCACAGCTCGCCAAGCTGCGCACCGAACAAGCCGAATTGCTTCGGCACCAGGCACGAGTGGAGGTGGACCTATGGGAAGGACGTCTCGACGATCTGGAGCTCCAGGCCCACTTGGCCGCGATGGAAGCCGAGCAGAGACTGCGTCCTGCCCTGGACAAGGCCCGAAACACCTGGGAGGAGGCAAGGGACCAGTTGGCGGAGGTCGGCGCCACGGCGGGCGGACTGGCCGACAGCGTGCGGGCCGAGCTCGCTCGTGCGGTAGCCGAGGTCCGTAGGGTGATCGTGGATGGCCGGAAGAGGGCCAGCTAGGCCTGTCCTTAGGGCTTGCGGGCGACCGACCAGCACCGCGCGAGGAGACGTTGTTGCGGATATCGTCGATGTGGAAACTCGCGGTAGCAGAACTGGCCCGCCCGTTGGCTGCGTCGGTGGCCGCCGATACCTTTCGTGGAGCCATATGGGACATGTCCTGCCCTTCCGCCATTCCCCAGTTGCCAGTAAACGCGCCGCCCGAGGCGTAGTGAGTCGGCGATGCGGCCAACGGCAAGGCCGAGCTCCCTCGTCATCGGACAAGGAGGGCGGGCGCTGCCAGGAAAAATACCTCGACGACCGAACCAGTTACCCCGCGTGCGCCCGTAGGCTTGCCTCATGCGCATCGAGCGGCTCGATCACCTGGTCCTCACTGTCCAGGACATCGAGTCGACCGTGTCGTTCTACACGGCGCTGGGGATGAGCCAGGTCACCTTCGGGTCGGGACGCACGGCGCTGCGCTTCGGAAACACCAAGATCAACCTGCACCAGGCCGGACACGAGTTCGAACCCAAGGCCACCGCACCGACCCCCGGAAGCGCGGACATCTGCCTGATCACCCTCGACCCGATCGCCGAGGTCGTGGCGCACCTCGGCTCGCACTCAATAGCCGTGGAGGAGGGCCCAGTGCCCCGGACCGGCGCGCTCGGCGCCATCCTAAGCGTCTACCTCCGCGACCCCGACGGCAACCTCGTGGAGATCAGCAACGACGTCTTCGATTCCGTGCCGGCCACCACACAGTGGGAGTGAGCCCGGCCTAGCCTCAGCGACACTGCCCGCGCGCACGGTGATCCGGGCGTCAAGGCGAAGCTCGATGGGGTTCGCCTACGAATAGGCCTCGGGCAGGTGCCGTGTCGAGACGACTCGCACGACTGCGAGTTCATCATGACTCTCCTCGATCACCCGGAACTCCCCGCGGCGTGCTGAGTGGCGGCCCGCTAGCTCGTCACGCAGTGGCTTGCCAACTCGGTGTGGACGATCCGCCAGTACGTCGTGCAGGAAGTTCGCGCACGCGGCCGCCACGGCTTCGGGAAGACTATGGGTTCGCTCACGAGTTCGGGCCGCGTCGTCGACAACCTTCGAGAGATGAGCGCGCGCCACAGCGCGAGGCACAGCAGTCATGGACCGAGATACCGCGCAAGCGGAGCAACCCGAGTTCACACCTGAGATCCTCGACTGGTAGACACTCGCAGAAGTCTTCAACCGCCTGTGCTCGGCCTATCCACGCAACCGTCGCACTTCGTAGGGTCGAACTCGTCGTTCTGGTACTTCTTGGTCACGGCGGCCACCTGTCTCGTGGTGAGCATGGTGGGGTCACACACCCCCGCTGAACTGCGGTTTTGCGTCGATTCACACGTTGAAGCGGCACGATGAGGCGGGGTTTCGGCTGTCGTCGGCCATCGTTGGTCGAGACCGAAAAACACGGTCTGAACTGCGGTTATGCGACTGAGCGAGCGTTGGTCGTTGTTGGTGAGGGTCGGCCTCGGCCGGACTTCTTGCGGACTATTTGCGGACCGCTACCCGTCGGCCCTCTCGGTCACCGTCGACTCGATGAGCGATGGGTCCCGCGTGGTGCTCACGATGGCGAGCACGTCGACACATTCCTCGCCTACTCGATAGACCGCCATGTAGGAGAAGCGCTTCACGAGCACGCGACGGTAGGCGTCGAAGAGGATCGCGCCGGACTCGGGGAACATCTCCAGGCGTCCGACCTGCTCGTCAAGCCTGGCTTCGAACCGCTCCGGAAGGACGGCGTCGAACTGACGGTAGTGCGCGTAGATCTCCGCAAGATCGTCCTCCACGGCCGGATGGAAGACGACTGGCAGCTGTGTCACGCCCGCCGGGCGTCGAGCCGCGCCTTGAGCTCGTCCCAGGTCAACCCGATGGACGGGTCGGCGTCCAGCTCGGCCGCCCGTGACCGGATGGTCGCCTGGTCCTCATCGCTGATCGCGATGGGCGCCGATTCCACGGTGCTCTCGATGTACTCCACGAGCTCCAAGCGCTCGTCGAGGCTCAGTGCCTCGATGGCCGACTGCAGCGCGGGGTTCACCATGGGTTCAGGGTACCCGGCAACTGCGCCGCCATCGCCCCAATGCCATGCAATCCGGCATTGGCTCGCTGCTGAGATGGCACGAGGGCGCACCCGCGTCGGACGCCCCTGCCGGAGCCTGAGCCCGGCAGCATCCGCGCCGAGTTCAACCAGTACCTGCAACGCCCCCGCCGACGGACCGTTCAAGGACCTCGACGTGCATGCGCAGGTGGCCGCCGACGCACTCGCGGTCCGCCACCCATCGAAGGGCAAGGCGGGCGCACGCCAGCTGAGGTGATCGAGCGCCTGAGTACGAGCGCCCAGGAAGGGACCCGGGCGAGCGGATGCTCCGCGCGCTGGTTGGACCCAGAAGACTCGACTGCTCGCAGCAGCCCTCAGATCGTCGACGCCTGCGACGTCTTCGTCAAGTGGCTCGGCTACGCGGCACGGCTGCTCAGCCTGGCCGAGATCGACCTCCAAGTAGATCGAGCAGCCCCACCATCATCACTGCGCAAACGCGTCGTCTCACACGTTGAAGCGAAACTCCACCGGGTTCCGTCACAAATAGGCGTCACGGCGATGGCGGATCGTGATCACTCGGACCGCGATCCGGTCCTCGTGAATCGTGTAGATCACGCGGAACTCCCCCCGTCGCGCCGAGTACGATCCGGCAAGTTCGTCACGGAGTGGCTTACCTACGCGATGCGGGTTCTCGGCAAGCGGCCCGAAGATGAACTCGGCACAGGCGACCGCTGCTGCTTCGGGAAGGTCAACCTCGAGGGCTCGCCGGGCACGCGGCGAGAGGAAGATCGCGTAGGTCACGAACGCAGTCGACCGGCCGCGCGGAGTTCGGCCTCAACGACATCGCCCGCAATCCATTGGTCGTCGGTCAGTGAGCCAGCCGCGCGGATGTCGGCCATCGTCGCCGCGTCGCCCAGGATGTCGAGCGTCTCCATGATCGAGTCGTAATCGTCCGCCCCCAGGATAACCGCCGCCCGCCGCCCGTTCTTGGTGACCTCGACGCGCTCATGCGTGCGCATCGCCTCATCGACCAACTTGGACAGTTGCGCACGAGCCTCAGCGAGCGGGATAGTCGTCATGTACATGATTCTAGCGTGAATCCGACAGCGGTCAAACGTTGAACCTGAACTCCACCACGTCGCCGTCGGCCATGACGTAGTCCTTGCCTTCGATCCGGACCCGGCCGGCTTCTTTGGCCTTCACCACGGACCCGAGCGCCGTCAGGTCGTCGAAGGAGACCACTTCGGCCTTGATGAAGCCACGTTGGAAGTCGGTATGGATAACTCCGGCCGCTTCCGGCGCGGTGGCGCCCTTGCGGATGGTCCAGGCGCGCGTCTCCTTGGGTCCGGCCGTCAGATAGGTCTGCAGGCCCAGGGTGTCGAAGCCGACTCGAGCCAAGGTGTCCAAGCCAGGCTCAGGCACACCCATCTCGGCCAGCATATCCCGGGCCTCGGCGTCGTCATCGAGTTCGACCAGCTCGGCCTCGAACTTGGCGTCCAGGAAGATCGCCTCGGCCGGGGCGACCAACGCGCGCATTTTCGCCTTGAGCTCCTCGTCGCCCAGCTCATCGGCGTCGCAGTTGAACACGAAAATGAACGGCTTGGCGGTCAGTAGCGACAGCTCCCGGATCAGCGACCTATCGATGGCGGTCGCGATGATCGGCGTACCGCACTCCAGCGCCGCCAACGCATCGCGCACCGCGGCCAGTGTGGGCGCCATCTCCTTCTTGATGCGCGCTTCTTTCTCCAACCGCGGCAGCGCCTTCTCGACCGTCTGCAGGTCGGCCAGAATCAGCTCGGTGGAGATCGTGCCCAGGTCGGACTCCGGATTGACCTCACCGTCCACGTGCGTGACGTCCTCGTCACCGAAAACCCGGGTCACCTGACAGATCGCCGCCGATTCCCGGATGTGCGAGAGGAACTTGTTGCCTAGGCCCTCCCCCTCCGACGCGCCACGAACGATTCCGGCGATATCGACGAACTCCACTGTCGCGGGCACGACGCGGGCGGACCCGAAGATCTCGGCCAGCTTCGCCAGTCGATCATCGGGTACGCCGACCACACCGACGTTGGGCTCGATCGTCGCGAACGGGTAGTTCGCGGCCAGCACGTCGTTCTTGGTCAGCGCGTTGAACAGGGTGGACTTGCCGGCGTTGGGGAGTCCGACGATTCCGATAGTGAGGGCCACGGGCCGCGAGTCTACGGCGCCCTAGGACACCGGGGCCAACTGCGCTAAGGCAAGTCAAGAATGGCGGCGATCGTCTCCCGGATTTGCCTGAGGTACGCGGGACCGACATTCCCACGGTTCGCGAGGATTCGTTGGGTCGAGATCGCTCGCAGGTGCTGACACTGCGCCGCCGACACAACAGTGAGGCCACAGTGCTCCAGCGGCTCTAGGACAACCTCGGAATGGAACGGTCGGATCGTCGAGGTCACCGGCACCACGTGGATAACGGACGGATTGGCATCGAGTATCCGCTGAGCGGTGACCAGGATCGCCGGGTGCCGGAATCCGGCCTCGCGGCCTTCGGGTATGCCGAGCTCAAGATCGACCACGTCACCCGAAGTCGGCACCGAGCCACCCCGCCTCGTCGGCCCGCAGAGGCGCCTGGAGGTCGACGCCGATCCGCTGCTGGCGAAGTGCCCGGACCGCCAAGGTCACCGCGTTGCCAACTGTCGTGTCCAGTTCGGCCGCCAGCCGCTTGAGATCGTCATGCGTCGCGGTGTCGATGCGAACACTGGTGCTATGCATGCAAATCAGCATACATCACGAGTCATGGTTTGGACCCGCTCGACGGGCCCGTCAACACGCTCAGCCACCCCACTACCCCGGAAACCTCGGTCCAACACCAGATGTCACGCAGCGTTCGTGCCGCCTAGCCCATAGTGTGAAACGCTGGCGCCATGAGTGTTCCGCCTGCCGAACGCGAGCCGGCGAACCGGTCGCCGACCGGACCCTCACGATCGTTGGGGGTCACACCGGCGGGGTCATCGGGGCCGGTTCCGGCTGCCCTGCGCGAACCGGTTCATCAGGTCTCACCCCGCGCGGTTGGCTTCTGGCGGCTGTCGGCGCTGATCACCGCCGCAGTGCCGAGCGGGTGCCTGCTCGTGGCCGTTGCCTCGACCTATGCCATCGCCGGTTGGGATGCGGGCCGGCCCTGGCTGATGGCCGCCGGCACGGTGCTGTTCGCGCTGCTGGCGGCGCGGGTGATCTGGATGCCGCCGCTACGTTTTCGCATCCACCGCTGGGAGGTCACCGACACCGCAATTCACACCCGATCCGGATGGTTGGCACGTGCCGAGCGAATCGCACCGCTCTCGCGAGTACAGACCGTGGATTCCCGCCAGGGCGCGGTGATGCGACTTTTCAAACTCGCCACCATCACGGTGACCACCGCGTCGGCGGCCGGCCCTATCGAGATCGCCTGCCTCGACCAGGAGGTTGCTCGGCGGGTCGTCGCCGACCTGACCGAGCAGGTCGGACAAAGCGTTGGCGACGCCACGTGAGCCGGCCTGGCGACCCCGCCGACGCCGAGTCGGGGCAATGGCTGCGGGCCGACAAGCGGATGTTGTTGATCGGACCGGTTATGGCGCTCAAGGAGATGGCGATCCCGGCGATCGTCGCGGTCATCGGGCTGCGTTCACAGGACTCCACCAGCCCGCTGTGGCTGATCCCCGGTGTTCTCGGATTGTTCGCGTTCGGCTTCGCCTCCTGGCTCACCACCAGCTTCCGGATCACCGCGACCCAGTTCCAGCTTCGTCGAGGGCTGTTGAATCGAAAGCAGCTCACCGCCCCCTTGGATCGAGTGCGTAGCGTCGACCTGGAATCCTCGCTGTTGCACCGACTCCTGGGGCTGGCAAAGGTGCAGGTCGGCACCGGCGTCGACGACACCCGGATCGAACTCAACGCGCTCGCCCACGGCCAGGCGGAATCGCTTCGCACCGTGCTCTTGGCGAGGAGCGCGTCGAGTACCGCGGCCGACGGCCGAGTCGATGCCGCCAGGACTCACCACGACTACCCGGCCACGGTCCCGGAACAAGCCAAGGTCATCAACGAACTGGCTGGCGCCGAGCTGGCTGCCATCGACTGGTCCTGGCTGCGCTTCGCACCCTTCAGCCTCGGCCGGCTGGTGCTGGTGGCCGGCTTGTTCGGCGCGGTCTCTCAGTTCGGCGACGAGCTGCCGGTGTTCAGCTGGGACGCAATAGACCCCGAGTGGGACCGGATCGCCGCCTTCGCCCTGCCGGTCGCGGTAGCCCTGGGCCTCCTGAGCGCGCTGACCGGGTGGCTCGCGGTGTCGATCGGCGGGTACGTCGTGCAGTGGTGGAATCTCCGGCTGGTGCGCGCCAATGGGTCCTTGCGCGTCACCGCGGGCCTGTTCACCACTCGGTCGACCAGCATCGAGGAACGACGGATCCGCGGCGTCGAACTTACCGAACCCGCGCTGTTGCGCCTGGTCGGCGGTGCCGAGTTGAGCGCGCTCGCCACCGGGGTGGGCGCC